>DATJAC010000235.1:0-11011 GCA_035516655.1 Alphaproteobacteria bacterium
GCTCCAAGGCCGGCAAGGCGCTCGCCTTGAGCTCGCCGTAGAGCCGGTCGGGATCGTCGGCGACGAAGACGAGCCCGTTGAGGCCGACGGGGAAGCTCGCGATCTCGGGCCGCGCTGCGGCCGCCTTGGAGTCGATGCCGAGGAGCTCGAGATAATCCGTCTCGAACACCGCAAGATGGTTGCTCGAGCCCATCGTGTGCGTGCTTCGTTCGGTCATGTGAAAGCCGAGCTTGCGGTAGACGGCGAGCGCCTCGGCGAGGCGCTCGCGCACGTCGACCACGACATGGTCCAGTCGGGGCAGGATTTTCGCCATGCTCTGGAGTCCACCCGGTGCGATCCGCGTTCGGCCGGTGCAGCGCCTCGGCACCGACCAAAGCGCAAGCGTAGCGATCCGCCGGCTGCCTGTCCATCGGCCCGGGCCGGCGATCGCGGGATCATTTGCTCAGGTATTTCATCCCGGTATCGCACATGACGGTGACGACGGTCGCGCCGGGTCCCAGTTGTTCGCCCAAGCGCAAAGCGGCGATGACATTGGCGCCCGTGGACGTCCCCGCAAAAAGCCCTTCCTCGCGGGCCAGCCGAAGGGCCATGGCCATGGCCTCTTCCGTGGAAACCCGTTCGATCCGATCGGCGAGGTCCGCCTGCCAGAGCGGCACGACAAAGCCCGCTCCGACCCCATCGATTTTATGAGCGCCTGTCCGGCCGCCCGAGAGAACCGGGGATTCGGAGGGCTCGACGGCCACGATCCTGATCCGCTCATTGCGGCCGCGTAAGGCTTCCCCGGTACCGCGAAGGGACGCCGCGGTTCCCACGCTCTGGACAAAGCCGTCGATCCGTCCGTCGCTCTGAAGCCAGATTTCCTCCGCCAGTTTGTGGTAGGCCGCGAGCTGGTCCTTGTTGTTGAGCTGGTCTGTCCAGAAGCTTCCGGTCTCGACCGCGACGATGCGGGCGGCCTCGACCATGTCCCGGGTCAGCTTCTCCGTCATGCGCCCGCTCTCGCTGCGCAGGATTTGGAGCCTGGCCCCGAGAATTTTCATATGCTCGAGTTTCTCTCGGGCGAAGGCATCCGACGTCACGATATGGAGCGGATATCCCTTGACCGCGCAGATGAGAGACAGGGACACGCCGGTCGAGCCGCCGGTATATTCGACGACGGAGCCGTCCGCCCGAAGGCGTCCGTCCGCCTCTGCCGCTTCGATCATGGCAAGCGCCATGCGGTCCTTCATGCTGCCCGTGGGGTTCTCGTTTTCCAGCTTCAGCAGGATGCGGGAGCCGTTCCCGGGCACGATGTTGCGCAGGGGCAATAAAGTGGTGTCGCCGATGCACTGCAGGATGTTCCGCGGCAGTTCGTTCATGATGCCTCCACGAACGGGCTTTCCATGTATCTACATATTCTGTATATGCATACAGCCATGAGCCCCCCGAGGCAACCGCGAAAGACCCTGCGCACGGACGCCCGCACCCTGGTCGAGACCTGTGCGGGGTGGAACAGCCGGCTGGCCGCGCGGCGCATTACCCAGTTCCTCGATCGCGAGATGGCGGAAAGCGGCCTCAGCGTGGCGCAGCTCGGGCTGATGGCACAGATCGCCGTGATACCCGACGACACGCTGGGCGCTTTGGCCCAGCGCACGGGCCTCGAGCAGTCGACGCTGTCGCGCAATCTGCGCACGCTCGAGAGCGAGCGGCTGATCGAGATCGCCGTGGTCGAGACCGATCTGCGGCGCGGGGCGGTGTGGCTTACCGAGGCCGGCGCCCGGCGGCTCGAGGCGGCAATCCCGGTCTGGCGCCGGGCGCATGCCAAGCTGGCGAAGCTTTTAGCACCCGGCTTGGCCCGCCGCTTGGCGGATGAGGCCGAGGCGCTGAGCCCGGACCGAAGATGACCGCAAGCGCCATGAAAGACTTCGCGGCCGTTTGATCCGCTCTACGCGCGCTCTTTCTCGTCCCTGCCCGCGCTCGCGAGGAGGCGCTCCAGCAGGACGAGGTCGAGCCAGCGCTCGAACTTGCGCCCGACCTCGGAGAGGCGCCCCACCTCGCGGAAGCCGCAGCCGAGATGGAGGCGGAGAGAGATCTCGTTCTCGCTCGCGATCCCCGCCACCATGGCATGCTTGCCCGCCTCGCCGGCATGCGCGACGAGCCGCGCCAAAAGCGCCTTGCCCACCCCGCGGCCGCGCCAGCGGCGATCGACGTAGAGCGAATGCTCGACCGTGTGGCGGTAGCCTTCCCACGGCCGGAAGTCGCCGTAGGAGGCAAAGCCAAGCACGTCCGCGTCCGCACTTGCGACGAAGACGGGATAGCCTTGGCGGGCGCGCTCCCGCAGCCAGCTTTGCCGCGCCTCGAGCGTGGTGGGGGCGAGGCTCCAGATCGCGGTCGTATGCAGGATCGCGTCGTTGGTGATCGCGAGGATGGCCGGAAGATCGGCCTCGCGCGCGGCACGGAGCTCCATCTTCGCCTCTGGACTCGCTCGGGTTTGTCTAATATAATAGACGAATGACCATGATTCAAGACGAATTCGACAGACGCCTCGCGGCCCGGCTCAAGGCCGAGCGCGCGGAGCGCGGCTGGTCGCTCGCCGAGTTGGCACTCCGCGCGCACGTCTCCAAGGCGATGATCAGCAAGCTCGAGCGCGGCGAGAGCAGCCCGACCGCGGCCCTCCTCGGCCGGCTCTCGGGCGCTTTCGGCCTCACCCTCTCCCAGCTCATGGCGCGGGCGGAGGCGAGCGAGGGCCCGCTCGCGCGCCGGACCGAGCAGGCGAGCTGGCGCGATCCGGCGACCGGCTTCACGCGCCGCACCCTGACCCCGGCGAGCGGTGCGGCGACCCCCTTGGAGCTCGTCGCGGGCGAGCTGCCGCCGGGAGCTGCGATCGCCTATCCGGCGAGCGCTTATGCCTTCATCCAGGACCAGCAGATCGTCGTCATCCAGGGGACGCTGCGCTTCACCCAAGGCGCCGCCGTCTATGAGCTCGCCACGGGCGATTGCCTGCGTCTGGGGCCGCCGGCCGCGGTTGAGTTCCGCAACCCCGGGCGTTCGGCCTGCCGCTACATCGTGGCCGTGCTGCGGCGCTGATGTCCTGGTCCCGGAACTCACGACCTCACAAAAGCACTCGTCATTGCGAGCCGAAGGCGAAGCAATCCAAGAAGAATTTCGCGCCAGACGCTGGATTGCTTCGCTGCGCTCGTAATGACGGTTATCTGCGGATGAGACGAACTTTCGAATCGGGGTACTAGCGAGATTTCACCTTGGCTCCAGGCTCGGTCCTCACCCTCCTTCTCGTCATCGCGGCCGGCACGGGCCTCGTCGTGCAGAACGGGCTCATGACGCGCATCGCCGCGGGCGGCCCCGCACTTGCGGCCCTCTTCGCCAATTCCGCCGTCGGCCTCGTCCTCATCGCGGCACTCGGCTGCTGGCTCTACGGACCGGCGTTTCCGGCAGAGACCCTCCGGCATTTCCGCCCCTACTGGCTCCTCCCCGGCATGCTCGGCACCTTCTTCGTCTTCGCGAGCGTCACGGGATATCGAGACCTCGGGGCTGCACCCACCACGGCCGCCCTCGTCGCGAGCCAGCTCTGCTGCGGCCTCTTGGCCGACGGCTTCGGGCTCACCGGGTCGGGCCGCGGTATCGGGACCACGCAATGGCTCGGCGCCTTCCTTCTCGTCCTGGGCGCGCTCCTCGCCGTGCCGCACCGCTCCTGAGTGCCGGGCTGCACCCTGACCTCAGCAACTTATCCCCGTGATCCTCCTATTGCCCGGACGAGCGCTCCTTCAGCCCGGAGCACCAGCCCGGTAAGATCGAGCGATGCGCTTTCACGCCGACCTCCACGTCCATTCGAAATATTCGCGCGCGACCAGCCGAGATTGCGACCTCGAGCACCTTGCCTATTGGGCGGCGCGCAAGGGCATCGCCGTCGTCGGCACCGGCGACTTCACCCATCCCGCCTGGCTCGCCGAGCTCAAGGCGAAGCTCGTCCCCGCCGAGCCCGGCCTCTTCCGCCTCCGCCCCGAGCTCGAGCGCGCGATCGCCGCCAAGCTCCCGCCGGCCTGCCAGGGCCCGGTGCGCTTCATGCTCTCGGTCGAGATCTCGACGATCTACAAGAAGGGCGAGCGCACCCGCAAAATCCACCACCTCGTCTATGCGCCTGAGTTTGCGAGTGCCGAGCGCATCGCGGCACGGCTCGGCCGCATCGGCAACATCGCGTCCGACGGCCGCCCGATCCTCGGCCTCGATTCGCGTAACCTCCTCGAGATCGCCCTCGAGGCGAGCGCCGGGGCCTTCTTGGTACCCGCCCATATCTGGACTCCCTGGTTCGCGGTGCTCGGCTCCCAGTCGGGCTTCGATTCGATCCTCGAGTGCTACGGCGATCTGGCCCAGCATATTTTCGCCCTCGAGACCGGGCTCTCCTCCGACCCGGCGATGAACTGGCGGCTCTCCGTCCTCGACCGCTATCGCCTCGTCTCGAACTCGGACGCCCATTCGCCCGCCAAGCTCGGGCGCGAGACCACACTCTTCGAGGGCGAGCTCGATTACTTCGCGATCAGGCGCGCACTTGAGACGGGCGAGGGCTACGTCGGCACCGTCGAGTTCTTCCCGGAGGAGGGCAAGTACCACCTCGACGGCCACCGCAAGTGCGGCATCCGGCTCTCGCCCAGGGAGACCCTCGCGGCCGGCGGGCGCTGCCCGGTCTGCGGCGGGGCGGTGACGGTCGGGGTCCTCCACCGGATCGAGGCCCTCGCCGACCGCAGCGAGGACGAGGTGACCCCGCCCGCGACCGCGGGCGAGGTCGCGAGCCTGGTGCCGCTCCCCGAGGTGCTCTCCGAGCTGGCGGCGACCGGCCCGGCGAGCCGCACGGTCGAGCGCAGCTACGACCGCGTCCTCGCGCGCCTCGGCCCGGAGCTCGACATCCTGCAGTCGATCCCGGTCGAGGACATCGCGCGCGCCTCCTCCCCGCTCCTCGCCGAGGCGATCACGCGGCTCCGCGCCGGCAAGGTGATCCGCGAGGCGGGCTATGACGGGGAATACGGCGCGATCAAGCTTTTCGAGGCGGGCGAGCTCACGCGCCGCACCGGGGGCGACCTGCTCTTCGAGGCTCCCGCCCGCAAGGGCAAGAAGGCGGAGGCAGCGCTCGCGCAAGCACTGCCCGAGGTACCGCGGCCGGCACCGGCCGCGCGCACGCATCCCGCAAAGCCTAAAGAACGAAGTGCGGCCGGCGACCGGCTCGCCGGCCTCGACGACGACCAGCGCCGTGCGGCGGAGACGACCCACGGCCCTCTCCTGGTGACGGCAGGGCCGGGCTCGGGCAAGACCCGCACCCTCACCCATCGCATTGCCCATCTCGTGGCCGATTGCGGGGTCCCGGCTGAGACGTGCCTCGCCATCACCTTCACGCGCCGTGCTGCGGCCGAAATGAAAGAGCGCCTGAGGCACCTCGTGCCCGAGCATGCGGCGGCGATCCCGATCCACACCTTCCATTCCCTCGGTCTCGCCATCCTGCGCCAGGAGGCCAATGCGGCGGGGCTGCATCGCGGCTTCCGCGTCGCCCCCGAAACCGAATGCACGGCCCTCCTCGCCCGTGCCCTCTCGCTTTCCGCGCGCAAGACACAAACGCTGCTGCGCGCCATCTCCAAGGCCAAACGCAGCGAGCCGCCCGCGGAGGGCGAGGCGGCGGCGGCGCTTCCCGCCTATCAGAAAGCCCTGGCTCTCGCCAACGCGGTCGACTTCGACGACCTCGTGGCCTTAGCTGCCGAGACCCTCGCCTCCGATCGGGCACTCGCCGCCCGCTACCGCGAGCGCTTCCGCTTCATCTCGGTCGACGAGTTCCAGGACCTGGACGCAGCGCAGTATCGCCTGCTGACGCTTCTCGCCCCGGCCGACGGCAATCTCGCGGCGATCGGCGATCCGCGCCAGGCGATCTACGGCTTCCGCGGTGCCGATGCCTCCGTGTTCAGGCGCTTCAAGGCCGATCATCCGAGTGCCGCCGTCATCGCGCTCAGCCGCAACTATCGCTCGAGCGGCACCATCGTCGCGGCCGCGGCCCAGCTCATCACGGAGGGGGAGAGCGGCGAGCGCGCGGACGAGGTGGTGCGCGAGATGGCCGAGCGCATCACCATCCATACGGCATCGAGCGAGCGCGCCGAGGCCGAGTTCACCGTGCATACGATCGAAGCGCTCATCGGCGGCCACAGCTTCTTCTCGATCGACAGCGGCCGGACGGGCGAGGCCATCGATGAGGCGCTCGGCTTCGCCGACATCGCCGTCCTCTATCGCACCGAAGCGCAAGCGGCCGCCCTCGTCGAGGCCTTTGCCCGCTCCGGCATCCCCTTCAAACTGAGCGCCCGCACCCCCCTCCTCGCGGACCCCGCCGCCCAAGCCCTCGTGGCCGAGCTCGCGGCCCTCGAGAACGGTGCCGCCGAGCCCTCGCTCGCCGCAGCGCTCAAAGCGGCGGCGGCCGCCCTCGCCGCAAGGACCGCCGCGCCCGAAGCAAGCGCACTCGAGCGCGCCCTCGGGCAGCTCACGCAGTTGGCCGAGGCGGCGGGCGGGGACCGTGCTCGCTTCCGCGACGCGCTGCCGCTCGCCACGGACGCGGATTTCTGGGACCCCCGCGCCGAGCGGGTGTCGCTTCTCACCCTTCACGCGGCCAAGGGGCTCGAGTTCTCGGCCGTCTTCATCGTCGGGCTCGAGGACGGCATCCTGCCGCTCCATTGGGGCGGGTCGGAGGGTGCCGACCTCGCCGAGGAGCGCCGCCTCGCCTATGTCGGCATGACGCGGGCCAAGGACCGGCTCTTCCTCGTGCGCGCGCGCGAGCGCCTCTGGCGCGGCGCGCGGCGCCGCCTTCCCCCCTCGCCCTTCCTCGCCGACATCGAGAGTGCGCTCGTCCGGCACCAGAGCCGGCTCGCGAGCCGCCCCAAGCCCGAGCGGCAGCAGCTCAAGCTGCTTTAGGATTCGCGACAAAAGCTGCGTGACGCGCCTCCCACTTGACCCCTCTCCCGCAAGCGGGAGAGGGGTCAATCGTAACGCTCAACAATCTTGTTGACTATCAGCACGGAGGTTGACTATCCTCGCCGCCATGGGACGCGCGCCCCCCGAGCCGCCGGCCGAGACCCTCGACCGCGTCTTCGCGGCCCTGGCCGATCCGGTCCGGCGCGCCATCCTGCGCCGGCTCGACGGGGAGGAGCTCCTGGTGTCGGAATTGGCGAAGCCGTTCGCGATCTCGCTTCAAGCCGTCTCGCGGCACATCCAGGTGCTGGTCAAGGCGGGCCTGGTCACGCAGGAGCGCAGCGGACGGGTGAGTCGTTGCCGCATCGATGCGGGGCCGATCTATGGGGCTGCGGTGTGGCTCAATCGCTACAGCAAATATTGGGAGACGCAGTTCGACACCCTCGCCGCCTGGCTCGACCGCATCGGGCGGCGGAAGCCGAGGGCGAAACCGCGCGCGCGACGCCGGCCCTGAGGGACGCTCGTCCTCGCAACCGCAACGCAGGGAGGGAATGCCATGGCCTACCGTGACACCAGCAAGAAACTGGCGCAGCTCCGCACGAAGATCACCGGGCTGCGCCAGAGGATGCGCCGGCTCCAGAAGGCGGTAGCCCCCGAGGCGGTGGCGGACTACGCGTTCGAGACCGCGAAGGGAAAAGTGCGACTCTCCGAGCTCTTCGGCGACAAGGAGTATCTTTTCGTCATCCACAACATGGGGGCCGGCTGCCGCTATTGCACGCTCTGGGCCGACGGCTTCAACGGCATCCTGCCGCACCTCGAGGACCGTGCCGCCTTCGTGCTCTCCTCGCCCGACGATCCGGCCAAGCAGGCGCGGTTCAAGGCCGCGCGCCGCTGGCGCCTGCGCATGGTCTCCCATCGCGGCTCGAGCTTCGCCGCCGACATGGGCTATCGCAACGAGAAGGGCTGCCTTCCCGGCGTCTCGGTCTTCCGCAAGCGCGGCCGCAAGATCTTCCGCGTCTCCGACACGAGCTTCGGCCCGGGCGACGATTTCTGCGCGGTCTGGCACTTCTTCGACCTCATCCCGGAAGGGCCGGCGGGCTGGCAGCCGCAATACAAGTACGCGTGAGGGGCTGCTTCCCGAGGAGGACGGTCATGCCCTTCGAGTTCACGCTCGTCGACGTGATTCCCGCGAGCCCCCAGGCGATCTACCACGCCTGGCTCTCGAGCAGCGGCCACGCTGGCATGACGGGCGGCCAGCCCGCCAGCACCTCCGCCAAGGAGGGGGCCGAGTTCACCGCCTGGAACGGCTACATCTCGGGGCGCAACCTCACGCTCGAGCCGGGCCGCCGCATCCGGCAGTCCTGGCGCACGACGAAATTCGCCGCGCGGGACGCGGACTCCGAGATCGAGGTGCTGCTCGAGCCTACGGCCGGCGGCACGCGGCTCACGCTCCGGCACTCGAACGTGCCCGACGGCCACACGAGCTATCGCGACGGTGGCTGGCAGCGGAGCTACTTCGAGCCGATGAAGGCCTACTTCGCCGCGCGCAAATAGCGGCCGGCGCTCGGAGTGCGACGTCGAGCCGTCGCGCGCGTGTCCCCCACGGAATCGGCACCCGAGCGACGAGATCCGCCCCGTTCTGCGCAACGTCATCCTCGCGCGCGACTGACTGCCTTCGGAGGCCCCGGCGCTGGCAACGCTCGGTCGGAGCGATAAACCTCTCGATGGCTCACGAAGCAACCTGCTATGAGAGACCGGCGGCAATCGTGCCGCGGAGTCGGATATGTCAAGCGGGTCCCCCCGAGAGCCGAGGCGTCGACCGACGTCTTTCCAACGCAGCACCGCACCGCAGCGCCCGTGAAGCCGTCGCTCGTTGCCATTATCGTCAACGCGTGCTGCCGTAGCAGCTGGATCGTGGCGCTCACGGGGCTGGCGCTCGGCGCGCTTTCGGCTTTCTATACCGGGCAGCATTTCGCGATCACGACCGACAGCATCAACCTGATCGCGCCGGACCTGCCCTGGCGGCGGAACAAGGCGACCTTCGACCAGGCCTTTCCCGGGGAGAACCTGGCGATCGTCGTGGTGGTGGACGGGGAAACACCGGAGCTCGCCGAATGGGGGGCGACCCGGCTCGCGGCACGGCTGGCGGCGGATGCCGCTCCGTTCGAGTCGGTCGAGCGCCCCGACGGCGGCCCATTCTTCGCCCGCAACGGCCTCCTCCTCTTGCCCTTGGCGGACGTGCGGACCGCGATGGACCGGCTCATCGCCAGCCAGGGCTTCCTCGGTCCGCTCGCCGCGGATCCGACCCTGCGCGGCGTCATGGACACCCTCGATTTGGCGCTCGAGGGCGTGCGGCGGGGCGAGACCACGCTCGCCAAGCTCGAGCGTCCGCTGGCCGGGCTCGCCGATGCCCTCGAGCGCGTGACGCAAGGAAAGCCCGCCTTCTTCTCCTGGCGCAGCCTCATCGCGGGGCGCGCACCCGACACCCGCGAGACCAGACGCTTCATCCTGGTGCGGCCCAAGTTGGACTATGGCGCCCTCGCCCCCGGCGCGCGCGCGAGCCGCGCCATCCGTGCCGCCGCCCTGGCGCTCGACCTCGGCCCCGCGACCGGAGTCAGGGTCCGCCTGACCGGGCAGGTTCAGCTGGAGGACGAGGAGTTCGCCACCCTGACGCAGCATCTCTGGCTCATGAGCTTCGGCACGCTCGGTGCGGTACTGCTCATGCTGTGGCTTGCCGTCCGCTCCTTTCGCATCATCGCCTGCATCGTGATCACGACCCTCGTCGGCCTGTTCGTGACGGCGGGCCTCGGGCTTTTCGCCGAAGGACGCTTCAACGTGATTTCGGTCGCCTTCGTTCCCCTCTTCGTGGGTCTCGGGATCGACTTCGGCATCCAGTTCAGCGTGCGCTACCGGGCCGAGCGCCTCGTCCATCGGGAGTTGCGGGAGGCCTTGACGGCGGCGGGTGCCTCCGTCGGAGGTGCTCTGGCCCTTGCCGCCTCCGCCATCGCGGTCGGCTTCTGCGCCTTCCTGCCGACATCCTACGTCGGCGCCTCGGAGCTCGGCGTCATCGCAGGGGCGGGCATGGTGATCGCCTTCGCCCTCAGCATAACGCTGCTCCCCGCCCTCTTGATGCTCGCGCGTCCCGGAGCGGAGGCGGACGAGATCGGCTTTGCCGCCCTCGCCCCGCTCGACCGCTATCTCGTGAACCGGCGACGGCGCGTCCTCGCCATTGCCGGCCTGGCCGCCGTCCTCTGCTCGACCCTCCTGCCGCTCGTGCGCTTCGATTTCAACCCGCTCCATCTGCGCAGCCCCAGGGTCGAGTCCATGTCGACCTTGACGGACCTGCTGGCCGAGCCCGACGAGACGCCCAACACCATCGATGTGCTGACACCGTCCCTCACGGCCGCGGACGAGCTCGCCTCGCACCTGGCCGCCCTCCCCGAGGTCGATCACGCACTCACCTTGAGCAGCTTCGTTCCGACGGACCAGCCGGCGAAGCTCGCCCTCGTCAAGGACGCTTCCGATCTGCTCGATCTCACGCTCAATCCGCTCAAGGTGAAGCCCGCACCGAGCGACGCAGAGGTGGGGCAAAGCCTGGCACGGACGGCTGACGCGCTGCGTCGGACCGCCCAAGGGGCTGAGACGCCGGCGGCGGCCGACGCCCGGCGGCTCGCCGCGGCACTCGATACGCTCGCGCGTGCCGCACCGGCACTGCGCGCGCGCGCGGCCGAGACGCTCATCAGGCCGCTCGGTATCGTGCTCGATCAGGTGCGCGCGGCCCTGGAAGGCGAGGCGGTGACCCTTCGGAGCCTGCCGCCCAACCTCGTGCGCGACTGGAGAGCCGCGGACGGCCGCGCGCGGATCGAGGTCTATCCCAAGGGCGATTCGAACGACAACCGCACTCTCGAGCGCTTCACGGCGGCCGTGCGCACGTTGGCACCCAATGCGACGGGGACCCCGGTTGCCATCATCGAGGCGGGCCGTACGGTCGTGAGCGCCTTCGTTCAAGCCGGGATATGGTCGCTCGCGGCGATCACGTTCCTCCTTGTGATCGTCCTGCGCCGCATCCGCGACGTGATCTTGA
>DATJAC010000236.1:0-21506 GCA_035516655.1 Alphaproteobacteria bacterium
TCCGATCAAGTAGAACATCTCTTTCGTCACCCCGGCGAAAGCCGGGGTCCAGGGGCAACGGCCCGTCACCTGGTCCTGGGTTCCCGCTTTCGCGGGAACGACGATGTGGATTGATTCCACTTGATCGGACCGCGCTCTAGAGCGGGATGGCTTTAGGCGAGTTCATAGCCAGAGTTCTTGAAGTAATTTGCGCATTCCTGTGGCGTGAAGCTGTCGAGGAGCTGGCCGATGGCGGCGCAGACGGCTTCGGGGCTTCGCGCGGCAGCTTTGCGCAATAAGTGCTTGAGCTTGGCGAAGACCTGCTCGATGGGGTTGAGGTCGGGCGAGTATTTGGGCAGGAGGAAGAGCTTGGCTCGGGCGCTGCGGATGGCGCGGCGCACGGCCTTTCCTCGATGGCTGCCGAGATTATCCATGATGACGATGTCGCCGGGTCGCAAGCTCGGCACGAGAAGCTTCTCGACGTAGATTTGGAACTTCTCGCCGTTGATCGGGCCGTCGAGGAGCCAGGGGGCGTCGATGCGATCATGGCGGAGGGCGGCGAGGAAGGTCATGGTCTTCCAGCGACCATAGGGGGCCTTGGCCCTGAGCCGCAGCCCGCGCGGCGCCCATCCCCTGAGCGGCGCCATGTTGGTCTTGGTCCAGGTCTCATCGAGGAAGACCAGGCGGCAGGGCTCAATCCGGTTTTGATAGGCTCTCCACTGCGCGCGTCTCCAAGCGACGTCGGGGCGATCCTGCTCGCTGGCGAGCACGGTTTTTTTTGAAGCTCAACTTCTCGGCGTGGACGAAGTTCCACACCGAGTGGTAATCGACCTTGAGGCCGCGCGCGGCGAGCTCGGCCACCAGTCCACGCAAGCTGAAGTCCCTCTCCCGGATCCGTGCCACAAGCCAGATCTGGTGCTCACCCCTAATCGCCTTCGGCTTGTGCCCGCCCATCTGCCCCGGCGCCACGCTCCCGGTCTTGCGAAAGCGCCGCACCCAGGCGATCGCCGTGCTGATCCCGACGCCGAACCGCGACGCCGCCTCGCGCCGGGATAGACCGCCCTGCTCAACCGCCGCAACCACACGCTCGCGAAGATCGACAGAAAAAGGCTTTGCCATCCATGCTGGCCTCCTTCCCCAGCCAGCATGTTGAATCAGATTTCTCCCAAAAGGGGAATCCCCAATCGACTCTGCCTAAAGCCATCCCGCTCTAGTACACACGCGATCGAATTAGGCTGCGATGCCGCTAAGCGAAGCCGCCCCCCCCTCACTTCGCACTCACCCCGCCGAACGGCACCTCGAGCTGGCCGTTGCGCCAGATGCCGGCCTTGATCACCTGGCCGTCGCGGCCCAGGAGGATGCCGCGGCCGCTGGCGAGGTCGTCGTGGAACTCGCCCTCGTACTGGGCCCCGTCGGGGGTGATCGAGAGCATGTAGCCGACCATGCGGTCGTGCGCCCATTGGCCCTCGTAGCGGCGGCCGTCGGCGGTGGTGTAGACCCCGTAGCCGTCGCGCTCCGAGCTCGAGCCGCGCTTGAACTCGCCCTCGTAATGGGCGCCGTCGGCCCAATGATAGATGCGGTCGCAGGGGGTGGTCCCGGCGGCCCCGAACTCGCCCTCCACCCGGTCCCCGCTCGCGAAATAATAGATGCCGTAGCCGCTATACTGCATGTTGGCGTCGATCCCGCCCTCGTAGCGATCGCCCGGCGTGTTGACAGGCGCCCCCGCGAAGAGCCCCGCCCCGCCGCCGTTGCGCGCGCGCGCTGCCGCGTCGACGGCGCGGAGCTGGGCGTCCGAGGCCCGCGCCCGCGCCGCCCGCGCCAAGGCCGACGCATGCGCCGCCTGGCGACGGATGTCGTCGATCCGCGCCTCGATCTCCGGTGTGGCGACCGATGGGGCCGCAGGCGGCTGAGCCGCGGTTGCAGTCGGTAGGGAGGCCACCTGCTCTCGCGCGACCGGTGTTACCGGCGCTTTCGCGGGCTCGCCCGCTTGCCCTGCCTCCGGCCCGCCCGCCTGCGGCTGCTCGAGGGCCACCAGGCTGCGCACGGCCTCGAGCGCCTGGCCGGCAACCGGGCTCTTGGCGTCGAGGGCGAGCGAGCGGCGATAGCGCTCGAGGGCCTGGCCGTCCTCGCCCTTCTGGCGATAGGCCTCGCCGAGCATGAACTCCCCTTGCGCGTCGTCGGCAAGCGCCAGACCTATGCCGAGCTCCTTGATCGCCCGCTCCGGCTGTTTCGCCTTGAGCGCCTCGCCGCCCGCGCGGAATTTCGCCGCCGCCTGCTGCAGGCGCGCGTCCGCCGCCGTCTTGAGGGCCGCCGCGAAGGCGAGGGTGAGCTTGCCGTCGAAGGCCAGGTTCTGCTTGCGCGCGAACGCCCCCGCCGCGGCCATCGTCTTGGGGCTGGCCTTGCCGTCGGCGGGCCCCGCATAAAAGTGCAGCAGCTTCAGCATGCGCTGCACCTCGGCGATCTTGTCCGCCGCCGTGACCTCGACCTCGGCCGCAAGTGCTGCCGAAGCGTCGCGCGCCCGGCCTGCGATCGCACTCCTCGGGTCGAGGGCGAGTGCCGCGTCATAGGCCTTGATCGCCTGCTCGCTCTCGCCCGCGAGGCGGTAGGCTTCGCCCAGGAGGAAAAAGGCGTCGGCATCGGGGCTGAGGGCCAAACCGGCGTTGAATTCCGCGATCGCCCGCGGCAGCGTCTCGGCCTTGAGCGCCTTGAGCCCCGCCTTGAAATGGGCAACCGCCTCGGCACCGGGCGGTGCCGCCTCGGCCGGAGCCGCGGCTTCCGCAGCGGCAGCACCATTCTCCAAAGCCGCGGGCGATGCCAGGCCGGTCGGCCGCCACTGGGCGGCCAGGCGCTGGGCCTCGCCGAGCTGCTCCTTGGTCATCTTGGCCGCGAGAGCGTCGCGCGCCGCGGGGGCTGCCGCCAGCCCCGCCGCCGCCGCGAGATTGTACCAACGGTGCGCCTCGACGTAATTCTGCGGCACGCCGAGCCCCTCCTCGGAGAGCGTGCCGAGGCGGAACTCGGCCTCGCCGTCGCCGGTATCGGCGACGAGGAGCCACTCGTTGTAGGCGGTCGCATAGTCCTTGGCCTCGAAGGCCGCCACCGCTGCGTCGTAGTTGGCCTCGTCGAGCCAACTCTTGAACGGCCGGCTGTGGAGGAGGGCCTGATGCGCGCGCGTTGCCGCATCCTGCTCCGCACAGCCGCCCATCCCGCCGAGCAGCGCCGCGGCCACGAGGGCCAAGAGCGCGAGCCGCCCTTTGTGGCTCACGGGGTGCCGCTTCATCGGCTGGTACGTGGCATTACGATTCGATCTCAGTCGATTCACCGACGGCAGGCGCTGGCGGCGAGGCACGGCACCGGGCATGAACGCTGCCCTTTGGGCAGACGCGCGGCCTTGCGCAGGCGTCAAGCTGCTCCAAGGAAGCTTAGCACCGACGAGAGGCGGGTTGAAGCCATTACCCCCGGCCCCGGCCCGTGATAGATTTTCGTTAACACAAGCCCGCCAGACTCGGCTCCGCGAAGGGCAGGCGGGCAGCGGAGGAAACCATGGCGGCGCGCACGCAAGCCTACAAGGAGGAGCAGCTTGGCCGCGTCGCGCGCCTGGCGCGCGAGCGGCTGCCGCGCGGAAAATCGGAATGGGCCGAGCGCTTCATCCGTCAATATTACGCCAACGTCCCGGACGACGTGCTCGCGGCCGAGCTCGACCAGCTCTACGGTGCCGCGATGGCGTTCTACGGCTTCGCGCGCACGCGGCTGCCGGGTGCGCCCAAGATCCGCGCCTATAACCCGCGCTTCGAGGATCACGGCTGGAAGTCGAACCACACGGTCGTCGAGATCGTGAACGACGACATGCCGTTCCTCGTCGACTCGGTGACCGCCGAGATCAACCGGCGCGAGCTCACCGTCCATCTCGTCGTGCACCCGATCCTGCGGGTGAAGCGCGACGGCAAGGGAGCGCTCGCCGGCCTGTGGGCGCCGGCCGAAGCGGCCGAGGGCAGCGCAGGCGAATCCTGGATGCACCTCGAGATCGACGAGGAGAGTGCTCACGCCACCCTCGAAGGCCTCTGCCACGGCCTCGAGCGCGTGCTCGGCGACGTGCGCGCGGCGGTCGAGGACTGGCCCAAGATGCGCGGGCGGCTCACCGATCTCTTGGCACGCCTCGACCAGGCGAAGCTGCCGCTCCCGGCCGCCGAGCTCGCCGAGGCCAAGGCGTTCCTCGGCTGGGTCGCCGGCGAGCACTTCACCTTCCTGGGCTCGCGCGAATACGACTTCTCGGGCAAGGGCGAGGCCGCCCGCATGGAGGTGACGCCCAAGACCGGGCTCGGCATCCTGCGCGACGACGCCGAGCTCGTCTACCAGGGCCGGCGCAACATGTCGGCACTGCCTCCCGACGTGCAGGCCTTCCTGCGCCAGCCGATGCTCCTGACCGTCAACAAATCCGACCGCCGCTCGACGGTCCATCGCCCGACCCACCTCGACGTGCTCACCATCAAGAAATTCCGCGACGACGGCGAAGTTGCGGGCGAGCGGCTCTTCGTCGGCCTCTTCACCTCCGCCGCCTACCATCGCATCCCGCGCGACATCCCGCTTCTGCGCCACAAGGTGGCCAACGTGATGACGCGCTCGGGTTTTGCAGCCGCGAGCCACGACGGCAAGGCGCTCCTCCACATCCTCGAGAGCTACCCGCGCGAAGATCTCTTCCAGATCGAGGAGGACGAGCTCTTCGAGATCGCCATGGGCATCCTCCATCTGCAGGAGCGCCAGCGCATCGCCCTCTTCATGCGCAAGGACCCCTTCGAGCGCTTCGTCTCCTGTCTCACCTACGTGCCGCGCGAGCGCTACAATACGGAGCTGCGCCAGCGCTTCGGCGCCATCCTCGAGACCGCCTTCAACGGCACCGTGAGCGAGTTCGAGCCCGAGCTCACCACCGAATCCGCCCTCGCGCGCGTGCATTTCATCGTCGCGACCACGCCGGGTGCGATCCCCGACGCGCGGGTCGAGGAGATCGAGCTGAAGCTCGTCGAGGCCGCACGCTCGTGGCCCGACAAGCTCAAGGCCGCCCTCGTCGAGGCCAAGGGCGAGGAGCGCGGCCTGCGCCTGCTGCGCCGCTATGGGCCGGCCTTCCCGACCGATTATCGCGAGCGCTTCAACGCGCACGCGGCCCTCGTCGACATCGACAAGATCGAGTCCGTGCTCGCCGGCGGCGGCGTCGGCATGCATCTCTACCGCCCGCTGGAAGCGCCGGAAAGCGAGGTGCGTTTCAAGATCTACAATACGCGCGCGCCCGTCGCCCTCTCCGACATCCTCCCCATGCTCGAAGGCATGGGCCTGAGGGTCCTCCAGGAAGTCCCCTTCCTCATAGCACCGCACGAGGCCGACCCCGTCTATCTCCATGATTTCGGCATGGCGCGCGCCGACGGGGTTACCGTCGATCTCGAGGGCTTGCGCGAGAGCTTCCAGGACGCCTTTGCCCGCGTGCTCGCGGGCGAGATGGAGGCGGACGGCTTCAACCGCTTGGTCCTGGCCGGCGGGCTCGTCTGGCGCGAGGTCGTGATCCTGCGCGCCTATTGCAAATACCTGCGCCAGACCGGGATCACCTTCAGCCAGACCTATATGGAAGAGACCCTCACGCGCAATCCAAGGTTGGCCCGCCGCATCGTCGAGCTTTTCCTGGCGCACTTCGATCCGGCGCGCCAGGCGGATGCGGCGGAGCGCTCGGCGGCACTCGCGAAGGAGATCGAAGAGGGCCTCGACAAGGTCGAGAGCCTGGACGAGGACCGCATCATCCGCCGCTTCGTCAATCTCGTGCAGGCGAGCTTGCGCACCAACTATTTCCAGAAGGGCAAGGACGGCGAAGCCAAGCCCTACTTTTCGGTCAAGCTCGACAGCCGCAAGCTCGAGGAGCTGCCCGAGCCGCATCCGCTCTTCGAGATCTGGGTCTACTCGCCGCGCATGGAGGGCATCCATCTGCGCGGCGGCAGGGTGGCGCGCGGCGGCATCCGCTGGTCGGACCGGCGCGAGGATTTCCGCACCGAGATCCTCGGGCTCATGAAGACGCAGATGGTGAAGAACACCGTCATCGTGCGGGTCGGCTCCAAGGGGGGCTTCGTGGTGAAGCGCCCTCCGGCGGAGGGCGGGCGCGAGGCGCTCATGACCGAGGTCGTCGAATGCTACCGCACGCTCATGCGCGGCATGCTCGATCTCACCGACAACATCAAGCAGGGCAAGTTCATCCCGCCCAAGGACGTCGTGCGCCGCGACGAGGACGACGCCTATCTCGTCGTCGCCGCCGACAAGGGCACGGCGACCTTCTCCGACATCGCGAATGCGGTCAGCCGCGACGAGTACGGCTTCTGGCTCGACGACGCCTACGCTTCCGGCGGGTCGGCCGGCTACGACCACAAGAAGATGGGCATCACCGCGAAGGGAGCCTGGGAATCGGTCAAGCGGCACTTCCGCGAGGCCGGCCGCGACATCCAAAGCGAGGACTTCACCGTCGTCGGCATCGGCGACATGTCGGGCGACGTGTTCGGCAACGGCATGCTGCTCTCCCAGCACATCAAGCTGATCGGCGCCTTCAACCACCTCCACATCTTCGTCGACCCGGCCCCCGATCCCAAGGCGAGCCTCGCCGAGCGCCGCCGTCTCTTCGACTTGCCGCGCTCGAGCTGGAGCGACTACGACCCAAGGCTCATCTCGCCGGGCGGAGGGGTCTTCGAGCGCAAGGCGAAGTCGATCCGGCTCTCGCCCGAGATGAAGCGTCTTTTCGCCCTCGCCAAGGATGCGGCGAGGCCGGCCGAGCTGATCCACGCCATGCTCAAGGCACCCGTCGACCTCCTCTGGTTCGGCGGCATCGGCACCTACATCAAGGCGCGCGAGGAGAGCCAAGGCGAGGCGGGCGACCGCGCCAACGACGCCCTCAGGGTCGATGCGGAAGAGATCCGGGCCAAGGTGATCGGCGAGGGGGCGAACCTCGGCGTCACCCAACGCGGGCGCGTCGCCTTTGCGCTCGCCGGCGGGCGCATCAACACGGATGCGATCGACAATTCGGCCGGGGTGGCGACCTCGGACCACGAGGTGAACCTCAAGATCCTCCTCGGCGACGTGGTCTCGCGCGGCGACATGACCATGAAGCAGCGCGACCAGCTGCTCCGCTCGATCGAGGACGAGGTCGGCGCCCACGTGCTCGAGGACAATTACCAGCAGCCCCAGGCGTTGACCGTCGCCGAGGCCGAAGGGCCGGCCCTCCTCGACGACCAGATGCTCCTCATCCGCAACCTCGAGCGCGCCGGCCGGCTCAACCGCGCCATCGAGTTCCTGCCCGAGGACAAAGCCCTCAATGCGCGCGCCGCCGGCGGCAAGGGCTTAACGCGGCCCGAGCTCGCCGCGATCATGGCCTATGCCAAGCTCGAGCTCTACGACCTCTTGCTGCCGAGCGATCTGCCCGACGACCCCACGCTCGTCGAGGATCTGGTGCGCTACTTCCCGCGTCCCTTGCGCGAGGGCTACCGTGCCGCGATCGAGCGGCACAGCTTGAAGCGCGAGATCATCGCGACCACCGTCACCAACAGCATCGTCAACCGCGGTGGGGCCACCTTCGTGAACACGCTCATGGAGAAGTGCGGGGTCGACGCCGCCGACGTGGCGCGCGCCTACACGATCTCGCGCCAGGCCTTCGGCCTCGCGACCCTGTGGCACGGGATCGAGGCGCTCGACAACAAGGTCGAAGCGGCGGTGCAGACCGCCATGCTGGTCGAGCTGCGCCGCGCCCTCGAGCGCGTGGCGCGCTGGCTCTTGACGCACGGGCGCCATCCGCTCGACGTGAACGGCTTCGTCGGCGATTACGGGCCGGGGATCGCGCGGCTCTGGGCGCGCGTCGACGAGATCCTGGCCCCCGAGGACCGCGCGGTCTTCGACGGGAAAGTGGTTGCGCTCACGAAAAAGGGCGTGCCGCTCGAGTTGGCGCGGCCCATCGCCGGCCTCGATTTCCTCGTCTGCGGCTGCGACATCGTGCGCACGACACAAGGGGGTGCGGTCTCGGTCGAGGAGGTCGGGCGCATCTATTTCGCGGTCGGCGCGCGTTTCGGCTTCGATTGGCTGCGCGGGGCGGCCGAAGGGCTTGCGGTCGACGGCCACTGGCAGAAGCTCGCCGTCGCCGCCATCATCGACGACCTTTACGCCCACCAAAGCGACCTCGTGACGAGCGTGCTCGCGGCTGCCGCCGCCGCGAAGGTCTCCGCCAAGACGCCCGAGAAAACCTCCGAAACGACCCCCGACACGAGCGACGACGGCGTCGTTGCCGCCTGGGCTCAGGCCCACCGCACGGTCGTCGCACGCGTCGAAGGCGTGCTCGCCGAGATCAAGGGTGCCGGCCAGCCCGACCTCGCCATGCTCGCCGTCGCCAACCGCCAGCTGCGCCAGATGATGGCAGGGTAGAGCGGGATTCGAGCAGGTTGAATCGCTTGCCTATTCCTTATTCGTCATGCCCGCGGAAGCGGGCATCCATGGACCCCCGCTTTCGCGGGGGTGACGGAAAGGAAGGCGCACCCCCTTGACCGAATCATGCTCCAGCCATCGCCCAGGGCAGGCCAACACCTCGAGCTCGGGCGCGACGCAGGCCGCGCCGATCGCTCCCGTCGTACGGGTCGCCCCCGCCGCGCGCATCGCTTGGTGCCTTTATAATTTCGGCGTGGCCGCCTGGCCGGTCGTGATCGCGACCTTCGTGTGGGGCACCTACTTCTCGACCGCGATCCTGCGTGCGCCCGACGTGGGTGCGGAAGAATGGGGGGAAGCGCTCTCGGGGGCGGGATTTGTCGTCGCCGTCCTCGGTCCGGTGCTGGGTGCCATCGCCGATCGCACCGGGCGGCGCAAGCCCTGGCTCGCCGTCTTCGCCGCCGCGGCCGTCGCGGCGACCGCACTTCTGTGGTTCTCGGTGCCGGAACCGAGCGCGGCCATGCGCACCCTCGTCCTCGTGGCCTTCGCCAGCATCGCCTACGAGTTCGGGCTCATCTTCTACAATGCGATGCTGCGGGACCTTGTCCCGCTTGAGCGGCTCGGCCGCCTCTCGGGCTGGGGCTGGGGCCTCGGCTATGTGGGTGGGCTCGCCTGCCTCACGATCGCCCTCTTCGCCCTCGTCAAGGCGCCGAGCCCGCCCTTCGGTCTGGGTGCGGTTCCAGCTGGCCCGGTGCGCGCCACTGCCCTCCTCGTGGCATTGTGGTTCGCCCTTTTCACGCTGCCGCTTTTTTTCTTCGTTCCCGACCGGGTGCTGCCGCCGATCGCACTCGGACGCGCGGTCGGCGAGGGCCTCAAGGATCTCGGCGCCAGCCTGCGCGGCCTCATGCGCGAGCGCAACATGCTGCGCTTTCTTTTGGCGCGCATGATCTATGCCGACGGGCTCAACACCCTCTTCATCTTCGGCGGAATCTACGCGGCGGGCGAGATCGGGCTCAGCCTCGAGGAGGTGATCCGCTTTGCCATCCTGATCAACGCCTCGGCGGGGGCGGGGGCGTTGCTCCTCGCCTGGCTCGACGACTGGATCGGCTCGAAGCCGACCATCGTGCTCTCGCTTGCCGCCCTCGTCGCCCTCGGCGGTGCCGTGCTCGCCATCCATAGCAAGCCATGGTTTTGGGGATTGGGCATCGCCCTTGGCGTCTTCGTGGGCCCGGCCCAGGCCTCGAGCCGGGCCCTCATGGCGCGCATGGTGCCGCCGGGCAAAGAGACCGAGATGTTCGGCCTCTATGCCCTCTCCGGCACCATCACCGCCTTCGTGGGCCCAGCCCTTTACGGTGTGTTGAGCGGCAGCTTCGCGAGCCAGCGCGCCGGCATGGCCGTGGTCGTCGCCATGCTTGCACTCGGGCTCGCGCTCTTGCTGACGGTGAGGGCGCCCGGCTCTTCCGCGGCGCGAGCGGCATCCGACCTCCCAAAGCTCTAGCGGCGCCGGTCGCGAAATCGAGCATGTCCCGCACAAAAAAACAATCGGGACGTGATGGCAGTCACTGATTTTCTCCTTTTCGACGGGTTAGATGCGGGCTCGCTCGACCTTCCGTCGGGCGAGCTTCGAGTGCCGTCCCGCGCGGCGACCCGCTCGCGGCGGATGGCGGAATCAAGTCGGGAAATCATCGGGAGGCAATCATGCCAGTGACATCAAGCAATCCGACCCTTCAGCCGAGCGGTCAGACCGTGCCGCAGATCCTCCCGCCGATACACACGGTGGGACCGGCGATCGTGCTCAGCGGCGGCGGTGCCAAGGGCGATTTCGAAGTCGGTGCCGTTCGCTGCCTCTACAACAAGGGCATACGTCCGAAGATCCTGTGCGGGACCTCGGTCGGATCGGTCAACGCCCTGAAGCTCGCCGAGGGCGAGGACACCCCCGTCCAGGGCACGCCGCCGGCGGGCCACGTCCGCGGCCTGGCGGGGCTGGAGAAGATCTGGCTGGACCTCAACACCGATCCCGACATGTGGTCGCTGGAACCGGGCGTGTCCGCCATATTCACCGCGCTCGAGAACCTTCCGGCCGAGGCCAACGTGCTTGAGAAGGAGGCCAGTCAGGTCAGCAGCGCGTCGATCTTCGGCATAGTCCTATCGATCTTCGGCGTGCCCGGCTTTGTCTCCTTCGCGCCGCAACTCGGCGACCTGGGCAACCTGTCCAACAGCGCCTCGCAAATTTTGGAGAGCCTGGCGGGAACCCTGACCGACGCCGAGAACATCCTGGGGATGGCCAACTACGACCCCCTCGAAGCCCTCATGCGCAAGCCGTCCAGCTTCTTTCTGCCATTCCAGCAGCAATCCGGGATCGTGCTGCGGTTGGCGATGGTGGCACTCGAGGACGGCGCGCTGCGCTATGTGAACGAGAACAACGTCATGATCGAGCGCGACGGGACGACGACCAAGGTCCCGCCGCCGCTGACCGCCGCCCAGCTGGCCCAGCTTAAAGGGCAGCTCGCCGAGGCGAATGCCAAGGCCGCGACCCTGGCGCCGTCCCAGCCGGGCGATCCCGGGCCGTTCCAAAAGCCGCGGCCCGGTTTGGCCGCCGCCAAGCAACAGGCCGCCCAGCTCCAGGCCCAGCTCGACTGGCAGGAACTGCCCAAGGATCTGATCCGGGCGGCCATCGCCTCCTCTTCGCTGCCGGTGATCTGCCGGCCGACGGAGATGCAGGACCTGCGGACCTATGTCGACGGCGGCATCCGCACCCTCGCCCCGATCCAGGCCGCCATCGATGCCGGCGCCTCGCAGGTCTATGTGGTCGCGGCCGGCAGCACGAAGTTCGACGCCTCCACGCTGGCTCAGATCGGCTCCAGCACGCCGTTGCCGCTCTTGGGCATTGCACTTCGGGTCGGCGAGCAGATCCTGCCCGACGAGGTCGGCCGCAGGGACCTCTTCCCCGATAATCCCTACCCGGTTCCGGTGATGGTGATCCAGCCGGACCCCTCGCTCGACGACATTCACGACGGCCTGACCATCGAACCGGGGCTGATCCGCATCCGCATGGCCTACGGCTTCATGCGCGCCTACGACACCTTCGTCGCCTTCCAGAAGTTCAATTCCAGCGCCTACCAGTCTGCCGCCGAGCAGAATTCCATCGCCGGCAAGACGGAGGAGATCATCCAGCTGCGCAAACAGATCTGGGATCTCGAGTTCCCGGCCAACGGCAAGGCGTTCGAGCTGCCGACGAGTGCTCTGCCGCCGGCACCCTATACGGTCAAGAACATCGGCGCCCCCGACGCGAACGCCCACGCCCAGGTGAAGACGCTGAAGGCCAAGTTGAAAACCCTGCTGGATGCGCGCATCGCCCACTACACCGACGCCGCCAACAACATCAACGGCACCGAATCCCTGCCCGCCGACTTCGCCACCTGGCCGACCCAGTGGGAGAAGCACAGCTGGGCTCCGGTGGTCCCGCTTTAGGATCGGGACACGCACCATCCTAGGGCGGAGTCCGATCGCGTCGCATCGGCCATTGGCATCGTCGTTCCCGGCGGACCGCAAAGGTCCGCCGGGCGCGACCTGGCCGAAACCGCTCTCGCCTCAATGGCGGAAGTGGCGCATCCCGGTGAAGACCATGGCGATGCCGGCCTCGTCCGCCGCCTTGATGACCTCCGCGTCGCGCAAGGAGCCGCCCGGCTGGATGACGGCGGTGGCCCCCGCGGCGACGGCGGCGAGCAAGCCGTCGGCGAAGGGGAAGAAGGCATCGGAGGCGACCACGGAACCCTTGGTGCGCAATTCCGTCTCCCCTGCGGCCTTGCCCGCCTCCTCGGCCTTCCACGCGGCGATGCGGGAGGAATCGACCCGGCTCATCTGGCCCGCACCGATGCCGACGGTGGCACCCTCCTTGGCATAGACGATGGCGTTCGATTTGACGTGCTTGGCCACTCGGAAGGCAAAGACCAGATCCTCGAGCTCCTCCTCGCTCGGCGCGCGCTTGGTCACCAGCTTGAGGTCCAGACGGCGCACCCTGCCGTCGTCGCGCGTCTGGACGAGGTAACCGCCCGCGAGCGAGCGCAAGGCGAGGCCGGCGCCAGCGGGATCCGGCATGGCGCCGGTCACGAGAAGCCGCAGGTTCTTCTTGCCGGCAAGGGCTGCTTCCGCGTCCGCCTCGACCGCGGGGGCGATCACCACCTCGACGAAAAGCCTGCCGATCTCCTCCGCGGTCGCGCGGTCGAGCGGGCGGTTGAGGGCGACGATGCCGCCATAGGCACTCACCGGATCGCACCTGAGCGCCTTGCGGTAGGCCTCCACCAGGCTCGGTGCTTCGGCGACGCCGCAAGGGTTCGCGTGCTTGATGATCGCAACCGCCGTGCGGTCGAACTCGGCGACCAGCTCGAAGGCGGCGTCGGTGTCGTTGAGATTGTTGTAGCTGAGCTCCTTGCCTTGCAGCTGGCGCGCCGTGGCTACCCCCGGCCGTGCCTCGCCGCCTGTGTAGACCGCCGCCTTCTGGTGCGGGTTCTCGCCGTAGCGCAAGAGCTCCTTGAGCTCGCCCGCAAGGACGAGCCGTGCCGGGAAGCGCTCGCCGAGCGTGCCCTCGAACCAGCGGCTGATCGCGGCATCGTAAGCAGCGGTGCGCGCGAAGGCCTTGGCGGCCAAGCGCTTGCGAAGCTCGAGCGAGGTGGCGCCGTTGGCCGCGCGCAACTCCGCCTCGACCGCCTCGTAATCGCCCGGCTCCGTCACCACCGCGACGAAGTCGTGGTTCTTCGCCGCCGCCCGGATGAGGGCCGGTCCGCCGATGTCGACGTTCTCGACCGCGGTCGCAAAATCGGCGCCGCGCGCGACCGCCGCCTCGAAGGGGTAGAGGTTGACGACGACGAGATCGATGGGCGCGATGCCATGCGCGCGCATCGCCTCGCGATGCGAGGGCACGTCGCGGCGCGCCAAGATGCCGCCGTGGATCTTGGGATGGAGCGTCTTGACCCGGCCGTCCATCATCTCAGGCCAGCCGGTCGCCTCGGCCACCTCCTTGACGGCGATGCCGGCAGCGACGAGGGCCGCGGCCGAGCCGCCGGTCGAGAGGATCTCGATGCCGCGATCGGCCAAGAAGCGGGCGAAGGCGACCAGGCCGGTCTTGTCCGAGACCGAGATGAGGGCGCGCCGCACAGGGACCGGGCCCGCAGCACTGCCCCCGCCCGGTGCGGTCCCACCGCCCGGTGCGGTCGTACCGCTCATCGCGCGGCTGCCGCCAGCACCGTGCCGTCGCCGGCGGGGCGGTATTCCGGCACCATGCGCTCGAGGAGGGCCTTGAGCTGGTCCGTGCGCCCGCCCGCCGCGAGCTCCCCCGCCTCGTCGATGGCGCGGCCGATCAGGGCGAGGTCGGCGGTGCGCGGGGCGGCGAGCAGAATGCCCTGGCAGCGCGTGGGGACGAGATGCTCGGTCTCGTGGAGGAGCTCCTCGAAGAGCTTCTCGCCGGGCCGGAGTCCGGTGAAGGCGATCGCGATGTCCTTGTCCGGCCTCAATCCCGCGAGCCGGATCATCTGGCGCGCAAGATCGAGGATGCGCACCGGCTCGCCCATGTCGAGCACGAAGATCTTGCCCGCCTCGATGCCGTCGCTCGCCCCTAGGGCCGCCGCCTGCAGCACGAGCTCGACCGCCTCGCGCACGGTCATGAAGTAGCGCTTGATCTCGGGGTGCGTGACGGTGAGCGGTCCGCCGCGCTCGATCTGACGCTGGAAGAGCGGGACGACCGAGCCGGTCGAGCCCAGCACGTTGCCGAAGCGCACGGTGATGTAGCGCGTGCGGCCGCGCCCGGCCGCGGCGACGATGTCGCGCGCCTGACAGTAGCTTTCCGCCGCCCGCTTGGTCGCCCCCATGACGCTCGCGGGATTGACCGCCTTGTCGGTCGAGATCAGCACCATGACCGCGACGGCACTCGCATGACAGGCATCGGCCACATTGCGCGTGCCGACGAGGTTGGTCAGCACGCCCTCGCAGGCGTTCTGCTCGACCATGGGGACGTGCTTGAGTGCCGCGGCGTGAAAGACGAGGTCCGGCTTCTCCGCGGCGAAGAGCCGGGCGATGCGCTCGCGGTCGCGCACGTCGGCGAGGATGATCGCGCGCGAGAGTGCCGGATGCTCCTCGCCGAGCTCCTGCTCGACGCGATAGAGCTGGTATTCGCCGTTGTCGAGGAGGGCGATGTGTGCAGGCCCGAGGGCGGCGATCTGCCGCACGAGCTCGCTCCCGATCGTTCCGCCGGCACCCGTGACGAGCACGCGGCGGCCGACGATCAACTCTTTCATGCCGGCGCGGTCGAGCACCGCCTGCGGCCGGCCGAGCAGATCCTCGATCGCGATCGGCCGCGTGACGAGCGTGTCGGAAAAGTCGGAGCGCAAATCGGTCATGCGCGGTGCGCGCGCGAGGGTCAAGCCCAGGGCTTCCGCGCGCGCGAAGAGATCGCGCAAGAGCTCGGGCTCGAGATTGTCCTTGGTGAGGATGAGCCGCTCCGGACGGCGGCTCCGCCTGGCGCAGAGCTCGACGATCTCGGCGAGGGCCGAAGGTGCCCCGAGCACGGGCACGCCATAGATGTCGCGCCCCACGCGCGAGCCCTTCTCGTCGACGATGCCGACGACGCGGTAGTGCGCCTGCGGCTCGAACTGCACGGCGCGGAGAAACATCTCGGCCCCGTCGCCGGCGCCGACGAGGAGCACGGGCACGCGCCGGTGGCCGGCCTTGGTCAGGCCGAGATCGATACGGCGGTCCTTGAACAGGCGATAGATGATGCGTGGGCCGACGAGGAGTGCGGTCAGCACGAACCAGTTGATGAGCAATAGCGAGCGCGGCAGCTGGACGAGGCGGGTGAAGAAGAAGAGTATCGGCAGGAAAATGAGGATGATGAGGGCCGCCGCCCTCGCCAGGTTCAAGAGATCTCCGATCGCCACGTAGCGCCACACGCCGCGCCCCGTGCGTTGCCACCACAGCACCGAGCCGGCGACCGCGATGAAGAGGAGGAAGGCCGGCCACAGGTAGTTCGCGAGATACCAGCCGGTCTGGTCGCCCACGCGCAGGTAGAGCGAGATCACGAAGGAGAGCGCCGCCATGACCAGGTCATGCAGAAAGACGAGACGCGCGCGGCTCAGGATGCGGGTCAAGCGTGGCTTCCGATCGTTCCCTCGGGCGGGGCGGACAATAACACAAGCCCGGCCGGGCCCAACAGCTCTTCGCAGCTGCGGGAGAGGCTCATCCGCCTTGACGCGTGCCGAGAAAGGCGAGGAGGGCCGCCACCGCGAGGCCGCCGAGCCCGAGCGGGAGCCAGGGCGAGGCCACGCTTGCCCAGAGGGCGAGGCCGAGGAGGCCGAGGTTCGCCACTAGGATCGTCTCGACGACTCGGGCATGGCTCAGCCCCCCCTGGGTCGCCTTTTGATAGAAGTGCTCGCGGTGTGCGCGCCAGAAGCGATCCCCGCGCAGGAGCCGCCGCAGGAGCGTGATCGTGGCATCCGCGACATAATAGAGCGGCAAGAGGAGGGCGGGCGCCCACAGCCCCCGGCCGGCGAGCTCGAGCAAGAGCCAAGCGAGGAGGTAGCCGAGCGGCACGCTCCCCACGTCGCCCAGGAAGATGCGGGCCGGCTGCCAGTTCCACCAGAGAAAGCCGAGGGCGGCCGAGGCGGCGGCCAGGCCGTAGAGCGGCAAGCCCGCATCGCGACCGGCGAGCATGGCAACACAGGCGGCACCGATGCCGAGGCAGGCGGTCTCGCTCCCGGCGATGCCGTCGATGCCGTCCATGAAATTGAAGAGGTTGAGGAACCAGAGCCAGAGAAAGCCGGCGGCGAGACGGTCGAGCCAGAGCGGCAGGAGCCCCTGGAAGACGGGCCCGGTCCGCGCCAAGGCCACGCTCCCCGCTACGATCGCGGCGATCTGGGCGGCGAGGCGAAAGGAGGCCGGAAGGGCTTTGAGATCGTCGCGCCAGCTCACCGCGGCCAAACCCAGAGCCGCCGCGAGCGGCCAGAGGACGAGGAGGTCGGCACCTGGCGTGAAGAGGGCGATGAGGAGCCAGGCCGGCAGGAGGACGGCCATGAGCGCCAAGCCGCCGCCGCGCGGGGTCGGTACGGCATGACTGGAGCGCTCGTTGGGATGGTCGAGGATGGCCCGGCGCTCGAGGAACGCCAGCACCGCCCGGGTGCCGGCGAGGCTCGCGATAAAGCAGGGGATGGCGGCAAGAGCGGCCGAAAGCCACGTCATCGGCTGCTTATAGCGGGGCCGCAGGGGTGGTGGAAGTCCAGGCGTATCTTCCACGGACCGGGCCGCGCGCTACGGCTTGGCGCGCGCTCTCCCGCTGCCGGGTGCTGCCCCCGGGGGGCTTGATCTCCTGGAATCCCTCGCTATCAATGGGGCCCGTCGAATGGCTATAGTGCCGGGCGGCCGGACGGGCGGGCCCCGCCGCCGGGAGCCCCGGCCGTGCCGCGCAATCGTGAAGGAGTGGGTCAAGATGTCGTTGGCTTTGAGGCGCCTCGGTCGCGGGGCCTGGCTGCCCGGCGCTTGTGCCGCGATGGCGCTCGCCCTGGCGCTGGGCGGTTGCGGACTGTTCGGCGACAAGCCGCAGCCCAAGGGAGTGACGCCTTCCCTGCCGCCGGAGACCTCGGTCAGCGGCGACGTGGTGCACCAAGCGACCCCCACGCTGCCGGCCTTTTCCAAGGACGTTCAGACCAACGTGGGGCAGGCCGTCGGCGTCAACGCCTTCCTCTGGCGCGCGGCCTTGGATACGGTCTCCTTCATGCCGCTCGTCTCCGCGGACGCCTTCGGCGGCGTGATCATCACCGACTGGTACGCCCCGCCCGAGACCCCCCAGGAGCGCTTCAAGCTCAACGTCTACATCCTCGGCAAGAACCTCCGCGCCGAGGCCGTGCGGGTGACGGTCTTCCATCAGAAAGAGACGAATGGGCAATGGCAGGACGTCGCCTCCGAGCAGCAGACCGGCAACGAGCTCGAGGACACCATCCTCGCGCGCGCGGAGCGGCTGAGGAGCCAGGCCCTCGGCTCGGGCGGCAGCTGAGCCGCGTGCGGCGGCGGATCGCGGACAGCACCAGCGGAGCAGTGCGGGAGCGTTCGACCCGCTCGAGGGCGGCAACGGACGCAGCGCTTGTCGAGGTATGGGATGAAGGATCACGGCCAGGCCGTCACGCGCTACAACGCCAAGGAGGCCGAGGCCCGCTGGCAGAAGCTCTGGGCCGAGGCCCGCACCTTCGAGACGCGCGAGGATCCGAAGCGGCCGAAGTATTACGTCCTCGAGATGTTTCCCTATCCCTCGGGCCGCATCCACATGGGGCACGTGCGCAACTACACCATGGGCGACGTGGTGGCGCGCTACAAGCGCGCGCGCGGCTTCAACGTGCTCCACCCCATGGGCTGGGACGCCTTCGGCCTGCCGGCGGAGAACGCGGCGATCGAGGCCAAGGTGCATCCGCGGCAGTGGACCTACGACAACATCGAGCAGATGCGCGCGCAGCTCAAGCTCATGGGGCTCTCCCTCGATTGGAGCCGCGAGATAGCGACCTGCGATCCCTCGTACTACAAGCACGAGCAGCGCATGTTCCTCGACTTCCTCAAGGCCGGGCTCGCCTACCGCAAGGAGTCCTGGGTCAATTGGGACCCGGTCGACCAGACCGTGCTCGCGAACGAGCAGGTGATCGACGGCCTCGGCTGGCGCTCGGGCGCGCCCGTCGAGCGGCGCAAGCTCAGGCAATGGTTCTTCCGCATCACCGCCTATGCCGACGAGCTCCTCTCCGAGCTCGACAATCTGCCGCGCTGGCCCGACAAGGTGCGGCTCATGCAGCAGAAGTGGATCGGCCGCTCGACCGGGGCGCGCGTGAGCTTCGCGCTCAAGGGGCGCGCCGAGCCGCTCGAGATTTTCACCACCCGGCCCGACACGCTCTTCGGTGCGAGCTTCATCGCGCTTTCCGCCGATCACCCGCTTGCCGAGAGCATCGCCCGAAGCGACGCCAAGGTGCTGAGCTTCATCGAGGAGTGCCGCCGGCTCGGCACCAGCGAGGCGAGCATCGAGACCGCCGAGAAGAAGGGCTACGACACCGGCCTCAAGGCGCTCCACCCGCTCGGGGACGGCTGGGAGCTGCCGGTCTTCATCGCCAATTTCGTGCTCATGGAGTATGGCACCGGTGCCATTTTCGGCTGCCCCGCCCATGATCAGCGCGATCTCGACTTCGCGCGCAAATACGGCCTCGGCGTCGTCCCCGTCGTCCTGCCGCCGGGGGAGGATGCCAAGAGCTTCGCCATCGCGTTCGAGGCCTACGTCGGCGACGGCGTCTTGATCAACTCTGCCTTCCTCGACGGGCTCGGCGTGGAGGAGGCGAAGATGCGCGTCACGGCTCGGCTCGAGGAGCTCAAGCGCGGCCGGGGCGAAGTGAATTTCCGCCTGCGCGACTGGGGTGTGTCGCGCCAGCGCTATTGGGGCTGCCCCGTGCCGGTGATCAACTGCGCCACGTGCGGCATGGTGCCGGTGCCGGCGAAGGACCTGCCGGTGACGCTGCCCGAGGATGTGAGCTTCGATCGCCCGGGCAATCCGCTCGACCATCATCCGACCTGGAAGCACGTCAAATGTCCGCACTGCGGGGGACCCGGCGAGCGCGAGAGCGATACCTTCGACACCTTCGTCGAATCGTCCTGGTATTTCGCGCGCTTTTGCTCGCCCCAGGCACCGGGTCCCGTCGCCCGCGACGCGGTCGATTATTGGCTGCCGGTCGATCAGTATATCGGCGGGGTCGAGCACGCCATCCTTCACCTCCTCTACTCGCGCTTCTACACCCGTGCGATGCGCCGCTCCGGCTACCTCGGCATCGACGAGCCCTTCACCGGGCTCTTCACCCAGGGCATGGTCTGCCACGAGACCTACCGAAGTGCGGACGGGCGCTGGCTCAGCCCAGCCGAAGTCACGCGCGACGACCAGGGCCATGTGCGCGAAACGGCGACCGGCGAGCCCCTCGCCGTCGGGCGCTCGGAGAAGATGAGCAAGTCGCGCAAGAACACCGTCGATCCGACCGAGATCATCGCGACCTACGGCGCCGATACGGCGCGCTGGTTCATGCTCTCGGACTCGCCCCCCGAGCGCGACATGGAATGGACCGCACAGGGGGTCGAGGGCGCCTGGCGCTTCGTCAATCGCTTATGGCGCAGCGTGGTCCAGGTGAGCGACGGGCTCGTGCCCGTGGGCACGCCGCGGCCGCAGGAGATGAGCGAGGCGGGGATAGCTACGCGGCGCGTCATCCACAAGTCGATCGACGGCGTCACCCAGGACCTCGAGCAGTTCCGCTTCAATCGCGCGGTCGCGCGCGTGCACGAGTTGAGTAATGCGCTGGCCGAGCTCGCGGGCGAGGGGGCGGGCGAGCGCTGGGTCCTGCGCGAGGGCTACGAGACCTTGGCGCGTCTGGCAGCCCCCATGATGCCGCACCTGGCCGAGGAGCTCTGGCGCCAACTCGGGCACGCGAGCCTGCTCGTCGACGAGCCCTGGCCGCTCGCGGACGCGATCCTCCTCGTCGACGACACGGTGACGGTCGCGGTCCAGGTGAACGGCAAGCTGCGCGGCACGTTGGCCCTCCCGCGCGATGCCGCACGGCCGGCGGCCGAGGAGGCGGCCCTGGCCCTCCCCGCGGTCGCCCGCGCGCTCGAGGGGCGCAGCGTGCGCCGCGTCATCCTGGTGCCCAACCGGGTCATCAACGTGGTGATCTGAGCTGCCTCTCGTGTACTGGTTCGGACGTTCACGACATCCGGAAAACGCCCGTCATTGCGAGGCGCCCGAAGGGCAACGAAGCGATCCAGACCGGCCTTGCACGAAGCGCTGGGTTGCTTCGCTACGCTCGCAATGACGACGTCTTAATGTGAGACGAACTTCCGAATCGGCATGCTAGAAGGAAAGCGATGAAGATCCAGAACGCGCGCAGCGATGCCTTCGCGGCGAGCCCCGATCCGGCCGCGCGCGCGGTCCTCGTCTACGGCCCGGATGCGGGCCTGGTGCGCGAGCGGGCCGAGCGGCTTTGCCGCACGGTGGTCGAGGATCTGCGCGATCCGTTCCGGGTCGTCGAGCTCGGCCCGTCACAGCTCCGCGACGAGCCCTCGCGGCTCGCCGACGAGGCGGCCCAGATGGCGCTCGTGGGCGGCCGCCGCGTCATCCGATTGCGCGATGCGGGTGAGACCGTCGCAGGTGCCCTCGCCGATTTTCTTGCCGCCCCCGCGGGCGACGCGCTCGTCGTCGTCGAGGCGGGCGATCTCGCCGCGCGCTCGAAGCTGCGCGCCCTCTTCGAGGAGGCGGAGAACGCCGCCGCGGTCGCCTGCTACCTCGACACCGACGAGGCGGTCGCCTCCCTCGCGCGCGAGGCTCTGCGCCAGGCGGGACTCACGATCGCGCCCGAAGCGCTCGATTATCTCGCGGCCCATCTCGGCAGCGATCGCATGACCACCCGCCGGGAGCTCGAGAAGCTCATCCTCTACATGGGCGCCGCGGGCGGGCAGGTGCGCATCGAGGACGTCGAGGCCTCGATCGGCGACAGTGCCGAGCACTCGCTCGAGGATGCGGTTCTGGCGGCGGCCGAGGGCGAGCTGCGCACCGTGACGCAGGCCCTTGCCCGCGCCTTCGCCGAGGGCGAGACGCCCGTCGGTGCGCTGCGCGCGGCCCAGCGCCATTTCCAGCGCCTCCATCTCGCGGCCGGGCAAGTGGCCGCGGGGCTGCCCGCCGAGCGCGTCGTCGACACGCTCAAGCCCCGGCTCTTCTGGAAAGTGCGTCCGCGCTTCATCGCCCAGCTCAGACTCTGGCCCGCGCCGCGCGCCGCGGAAGCGCTCGCGCGCTTGACCGCGGCGGAGATCGCCTGCAAGTCGACCGGCCTCCCCGATGACGCCATCGCGGTGCGCGCCCTTCTCGAGCTCGCCGGCTCCGCCCAGCGCCAGCGCCGCGGGGCGTGAGGGACGTCACTAGAGCTGAATCCGATCAAGTAGAACATCTCTTTCGTCACCCCGGCGAAAGCCGGGGTCCAGGGGCAACGGCCCGTCACCTGGTCCTGGGTTCCCGCTTTCGCGGGAACGACGATGTGGATTGATTCCACTTGATCGGA
>DATJAC010000237.1:0-12485 GCA_035516655.1 Alphaproteobacteria bacterium
CGCTTGCCGCGCTCCTCGGGATGCAGGCCGGGCCGCTTCCGGTCGCGGCCTTTCTCGCAATGATTTGCCGGCGCATCGCCCATGAGCGGAGCGCGGCCCGGCACGCGGGGACGCTCGCGGTCGAGGGTGCGGGGGAGGGAAGATGAGCCGGTTCGGCGCGCGCATCACCGTCGCCATGATCACCATGAACGAGGCGCAGGCCGTCGCCAAGGTGATCGGTGACATTCGCAGGGCGGTCCCCGGTGCCGAGATATTGATCGTCGACAGCAGCCGCGACGCCACCCCGGAGATCGCGCGCTCGCTCGGGGCACGCGTGCTCAGGCAATTCCCGCCCAAGGGTTACGGTCCGGCCATGGACATGGCGCTGCGCTCGAGCTCGGGCGAGGTCGTGGTGACCCTCGATTGCGACGACACCTATCCGGTCGAGCTCATCGAAGGGATGGCCGCCATGGTCCTCGAGGAGGGCTACGATCTCGTCGACGGCTCGCGGCTCGCGCGGAAACCGGCGGCGATGCCGTGGCCCAATTATCTCGCCAACTGGGGTTTCGCCCTCATCGCCTCGGCCCTCTTCCTGCGGCGCATCGACGACCTTCATAGCGGGATGCGCGCCTATAGAAAGGCGCTCATCGAAGGCCTGCGCTATGATATGAAGGGTGCGGCCCTCCCGGTCGAGCTCCTGTTGCGCCCGCTCAAGGAAGGCCGCAGGATCAAGGTCGTCCACATCCCCTACCGGCCGAGAATCGGCGAGAGCACCATGCGTCCCTTGGAGAGTGCCTGGTGGACCTTGAAGCGGATCTGGCGGTGCCGGTTCGCCTAGCCGCCGGGGCGAAAGGCAAGCCAACGTGACGACCAACTCGAGTGTGGAATGAACTCTCAGCCTGAGCGTGCCGGAGATGTCGGCAACCGCTATGCAATCGTCGGCGGGGCCGGCTTTCTCGGCAGCCACTTCACCGACCGCCTGCTCGCCGATCCCGCCGTCGCGGCACTCACCCTCTACGACAACTTCTCCTCGGGACGCGAATGGCATTTTCAGCACCATCTCGGCGATCGACGTTTGCGCGTCGTACGGGGCGAGGTCGGCGATTTGGCGGCCCTCACGGCCGCCCTCGCCGGCCACGACGTCGTCATCCATCTCGCCTCCAACCCCGACATCGCGCGCGCCGCGACGGAGCCGGAGATCGACTTCCATCAGGGTACCGAGCTCACCAACAACGTCGTCGAGGCCATGCGGCGGACGGGAGTACCCCGCATCCTCTACGCCTCGGGCAGCGGGGTCTACGGGGAGCTCGGCGACCAGGAGGCAGGGGAGGATCACGGGCCGCTCAAGCCGATCTCGACCTATGGGGCGAGCAAGCTCGCGGGCGAGGCGCTGATCGGCGCCTACTGCTCGATGTTCGGCTTGAGCGGCTGCGCCTTCCGCTTCGGCAACGTGGTCGGGCCGCGCCAGACGCACGGGGTTGGGCTCGATTTCACCCGCCGCCTGATCGCGGATGCGACCCGCCTCACCATTCTCGGCGACGGCACGCAAAGCAAGTCCTACATCCACGTCGACGATGTCCTGACGGCGGTGCTGCACGCCAACCGCCATTGCCCGAAGCCGTTCGAGGTCTATAACGTAGCGACCGGGGATTACATCACGGTCACGGAGATCGCGGAGCTCGCGGTCGAGTGCCTCGCCCTTCCCCGGCATCCGCGCTTCGAGTACTCCGGCGGCGACCGCGGCTGGAAGGGCGACGTGCCGGTCGTGCGGCTCAACACCGACCGGATCAAGGCGCTTGGCTGGCGCTGCCGCCACGACACGCGCGAAGCCATGCGCTTGGCGCTCAGGGCACTGATCGACGACCTCCGCTCCGGACGTCTTTAGCGCGGCGTTCGGGGTGGGAGGCACCGCTCGGGATCACTGCACCTCCCGGCGCACGCGGTAGACCGCATAGCCGCCGCCGTCGCCCGCTTGGAAGCGCTCGACCTCGTCCAATTGCACCCCGCTCGTCCGCAAGCGCGCGATTTCGCCGCCGTCGAGGGTCGAGGCGCGGGGATCGGCATCCGAGACGAGATAGAGCGGGCCCGTCCGCGGCGCCGCTTCGAGCCAAGCCAGGAGATCCCCGCTCGTCGGCTTCTCATCCGCCGGGTAGTTCCAGACGACGAAGCTCTGGTAGCGCTGCGCCTGGAGATTATAGATGTCCTTCCGAAGGTAGGCCGCAATCTCGATCCCCATCCAGCCGGGAAAGGCGGCGACGACGGCATCGCGCTCGGCGTGGACAGTGAGCCAACGTGCCGCAGCACGCCCGTTCGAGCCGTGGGACTGCAAGGATCCATAGGCCGCCCAGATCCCGATCGCAGCGGAGACGATGATCCAGCAGGTGAATGCGGCACTGGGTGCGCGCCGGGGGCTCTCCTGCCGCGCGATCCAATGCATGCCGATGAGGGTCACGAACGCGAGCCCGTAATGGCGCTCGTAGCCGAGGTAGACGACGGCGCCGATGAGAAAGAGCACGGCTGCGGCGGCGACGAAAGTTGCGCAGAGGGCGGGCGCGTCGCCGAGGGACGCGATGCCGAGTGCGAGGACGACCGCGCCGAGGGCGATCGGGACGAGTCCGCCGCAGCCGCTGCAGACTTGGCTCCAGTGAAAGCCGAACGGCCATCCCAAGTCCATCGGTACGAGCGCGTTCGACAGGCGCGCCAGCGAGAGAGCGCTGCGCAGGACCCCACCTCCGGGCTGCGTCGCCACGATCGTATCCGGGGCCGGGAAGGCTGTCGTCACGGCGAGGGCGACGAGGACCACGCACAGGGAGATGCCGATGCGCGAGCGCTGTCCCCGGTAGATCAGGAGTGCCGCGAAGACGGCCGCGAGGGCGATGAAGTGAATGCCGACGTTGGCCATCAGGCCGAGGGCGAGCCACGCCCACGCCGTCCGGCGCAAGGCGACGAAGGCGAAGAAGAGGACGACCCCCAGGCCGTAACCCGGTGCGGTAATGGTGTATTCGAAGGCAAGGTAATAGCTGAGCGAGAGCAGCGTCTTCTCGACAGCGCCGAAGGGCGACGCCAGCCAGATGAGCGCCAAGCTCGCGACGGCGACGAGCGCTTGCAGCAGGTTCAAGACGAGGGGGTCGTCATGGCAACGGACAGCCGCCCAAAGCAGCACGTGCCAGAGGCCGGGATGGCCTTCGTGGCCGAGATTGTGGAAGAGGCCGAGCGGCCCGCTCGATGCGCGGGCAATGAGCAAGGCCTGGAGCTCGTGGCGCGAGGGGTCGTGTACGAAGGCGCAATAGCCGTTCCATGCGGCGAGGAGGGCGAAAGGCACCCAGCGGCGGAAGAGGGCTTGCGTTGCCGCACTCGACCGCTCGAGAGGTTTGGTGCCCGTCATGGACGAAAGGTCAGCGGCTTTGGCGAGGACCGATCCCCCGCGATCGGAGATCGCTCTATTCCGCGGCGAGTGCTGCGCGTCCGGCGGTCGTCAGTTTGCAGACGAGCCAGTCGGGCTTGATCGGGTTGTGGAACCAGGGCTGGGCCCAGCCATTGTCGATGCAGCTCCGGATCGTGCGTAGATCCACTCTCTGGCCGTCGCGATCGAAAAGCGGCAGCTTGCCGCCCGGCTGCTCGAGGCCGCGCCTGAGCCAGCCCTTCTGCGCGGAGCTCGGCTTGCCGCGTGCGGCGCGCAGGCTGCGGCCCCGTCGGAGCGGCAGCTTGATGACGTTCCTGACCTCGCTCATTGGACTCCCCTCGGGCCTCCCCCGGCTCGATGCGCTGGTACCCGGCGACCAATGACTGGGGGCCGATCCTACGTTAGATTGGCGCTAGCGCCAAGTACGGATGAGAAGGCGATCGCCGCCGCCCTGGTTTTTGCCAGTGCATCTTGGCCGCTAATCGCGAATACTCGAAAGAGCAGCCGAGACGGGATTCCGGACCAACAGCATGTCGCACCGCTCCCCTTACCTTTCCCAGCTCTTCGCCTGGCTCGGCCACGGCACTACGCACCTGCTCACCGCCCTTTACCTGACCGTCGTGCTCTCGCTCGAGCAGGCCTGGAACCTCTCCTACAGCGACCTTATCGAGCTCTGGGCCGTGGGGGCGCTCCTCATGGGCCTGGGCGCACCGCTGGCCGGCTGGCTCGGCGACCGCTGGAGCACGCCGGGCATGATGGTGGTGTTCTTCGTGGGTGCCGGGGCTGCCACCGTCGGCGCCGGGCTCAGCCAGTCCACCTTCACCTTGGCATGCGCTCTCTCGGCCCTCGGGCTCTTCGCCTCGATCTACCATCCGGTCGGCATGTCGTGGCTGATGCGCACCGCCTTGCGCCCCGGCTTCTCGATCGGCGTCTTCGGCATCTTCGGCAGCGTGGGCGTCGCCTCCGCGGGTGTCACCGCGGACCTTCTCACCAATCTCATCGGCTGGCGCGCGGCTTTCATCATCCCCGGTGCCGCCTCGGTTGCGACCGGCCTCGCCCTGGCACTCCTGCGCTGGCAGGGCTCGATCGTCGACCATAAGGCCGATTTGAAGCCGCTTGCCGAGTCGGCACCGAGCAAGCGCGACGCGATGCGCGCCTTTTGGGTGCTGTCGGTCACCGTGGTGTGTAGCGGCCTGATCTTCTCCTCGACCCAGACCGCGATGCCGAAGCTCTTCGAGCTGCGCCTGGGCCACTATCTCACGGGCGGAGTCTTCGGTGCGGGCACGCTTTTCACCATCGTCTACCTCGCCTCGGGGGCCTTCCAGATCGTGGGCGGCTGGTTCGCCGACCGCTTCAGCCTGCGTGCGGCCTATCTCTTCTTTTTCGCCCTGCAGCTGCCGCTCCTTTACTTGATGGGCAGCTTGACCGGGCTCCCCGTCATCGCCGTGGTGCTGTTCATGGTCCTTTGCAACAGCGGGAGCCAGCCGGCCGAGAACCTGCTGCTCACGCGCTATACGCCCGAGCGCTGGCGTGCTACGGCATTCGGCGCCAAGTTCGTGCTCGCCTTCGGCGTAACACCCCTCTCGGTCGAGCTCGTCGGCTGGATCTACGGCTCAAGCGGGGATTTCTATTGGCTTTTCGTGCTGCTGGCCGGACTTGCCGCGGCGGTGATCGTCTCGGCGCTTCTCCTGCCCTCGGTGGTGCCGATGCGACTCCGCAGCGAAGCTGTTGCAGCCGAATAGAATGAAGGCGATGATTGCACCATGGGGTCGATCGTCCGACTGCGTGAGGTGAGGGGCGCTCGGCGCCTCGCGGCATGCGGCGGAAACGAAAGGAACACGCGATGAAAGGCTTCGTAACGAGGGCGGTTGGCTTGGCGAGCGTCGTGCTGCTCGCGAGCAACCCCGGTTGGGCGATGTCGCCGAGCGTTCAGGTCATGCCGGCGCCCAATAAGCCCTTGCCCGTCTTCCAACAGGATGATGCCGCTTGCCAGCAATTCGCCGAAAGCCAGGTCCCCCCGCAGGATACCGGCGGTACCATCGCCGGGAGCGCCATCGTGGGCACGCTCTTGGGTGCCGGCCTGGGGGCGGCGATCGGCGGCGGCCGCGGGGCTGCGGTCGGGGCCGCCTCGGGTGCTGTCGCGGGCACCAGTTATGGCGCGAGTGCCGCGGGACAGCAGCAATATACCGCGCAGCAGCAATACGATAACGCTTACATGCAATGCATGTATTCCAAGGGCAATCAGGTGCCGGGCTACCAGCCCGGGCCGCAGGCCGCACCTCCTCCGGGCTCCCAGCCGCCCCCGCCGGGCTCGGCTCCTCCGCCCGGATCGGCCCCGCCGCCCGGATCGGCCCCGCCGCCCGGGTCGGCCCCGCCGCCGGGATCGGCTCCGCCGCCGCCCCAATAACCGGGGCCGGCAAGCAGCACTACTCCGCGGCGCTGCGATCCTTCCGCGCCGCGGTGGCAAGGGCCTGGTCGAGGTCGCGGATGAGATCGTCCGCGGTCTCGAGGCCGACCGAGAGCCGGATCACGTCGGGGCCGGCGCCGGCCGCCAAGCGCTGCTCGTCGCTCAGCTGGCGGTGTGTGGTGGAGGCGGGATGGAGGATGAGCGAGCGCGTGTCGCCCACGTTCGCCAGGTGGGAGAAGACCTCGACGCTCTCCACCACCCTGACGCCGGCCTCGTAGCCGCCCTTGACGCCGAAGGTGAAGACCGAGCCGCAGCCGCGCGGCAGGTACTTCTTGGCGAGCGCGTGGTAGGGGCTCGATTTGAGCCCGGCATAGGCGACCCAGGCGACCGCGGGGTGGCCGGCGAGGAACTCCGCAATCTTGTCGGCATTGGTGACGTGGCGCTCCATGCGGAGCGGCAGCGTTTCGATGCCGGTCAGGATGAGGAAGGCATTCATCGGCGAGAGGGCCGGCCCGAGGTCGCGCAAGCCGACCGCACGCGTCTTCATCGTGTAGCCGAAGTCGCCGAAGGTCTCATAGAAGGAGAGGCCGTGATAGGCCGGGTCGGGTTCGGTCATGGCCGGGAACTTGTCGTTCTGGCCCCAGTCGAACTTGCCGGATTCGACGACGATCCCGCCCATCGAGGTGCCGTGGCCCGAGAGGAATTTCGTCAGGGAATGGACGACGATGTCGGCCCCCCATTCGAGCGGTTGGCAGAGATAGGGCGAGGCGCAGGTATTGTCGACGATGAAGGGAATGCCGGCCTCGCGCGCGATTCCCGCGATGGCCTCGAGATCGATGACGATCCCCGTCGGGTTGGTCAGCATCTCGGCGAAGATCGCCTTGCACTTGGGTGTCAAGGCCTTGCGGAAGTTCTCGGGCTCCTGCGGATCGACGAAGTGCACGTGCCAGCCGAAGCGGGAGAAGGTGTGCTGGAACTGGGTGATCGAGCCGCCGTAGAGGTTGCGCGAGGAGACGAACTCGGCCCCCGGCTCCATGAGCGAGAAGAAGGCGAGGAGCTGGGCCGCGTGCCCGGAGGCGCAGGCGACGGCCCCGCGTCCGCCTTCGAGGTTGGCGACCCGCTCTTCGAGTGCCGCCACGGTCGGATTGCCGATGCGGCTGTAGATATAGCCGAAGGTCTGCAGGTTGAAGAGCGAGGCGGCGTGGTCGACGTCGTCGAAAACGTAGGACGTCGTTTGGTAGATCGGCGTGTTGCGCGCGCCCGTCGCCGGGTCGGGCCTTGCACCGGCGTGGATCGCGCGCGTCTCGAACCCGAAAAGATCGTTTTTCCTCGTCATGCGATCAGCCTTTTCCGCTTGCTCGAGATGATGCCGGAATTGATCCCGCTCCACGAAAGCTCGCCCGAGAGCCGGCCGAACTCGATCTTCATGCAGCGGTTCATGACGACCTTGAGGCCCGCGGCCTCGGCCTTGGCGGCGGCGGCTTCGTGGCGGACGCCGAGCTGCATCCACACCACCTTGGCGCCGATGGCGATGGCGTCCTCTACGATGGGCGGAACCGCGTCCGAGCGCCGGAAAATGTCGACGATGTCCACTTTCACGGGAATGTCCTTGAGGCTCGCGTAGGCCTTCTCGCCGAGGATCACCTCGCCCGCTGCGGCCGGGTTGACCGGGATGACGCGAAAGCCCTTGGCCTGCAGATATTTCATCGCGAAATAGCTCGGCCGGTTCCAGTTCGGGCTGGCCCCCACCATGGCGACGATCCGGTAACGTTTGAGGATGTCGAGGATGTAGGCGTCGGGATAGTTCTCGCGGTCGGCGGGGTCGCTCATTGCCCGCCGCCGTCAGGGCTATCCGTCACCCCCGCGAAAGCGGGGGTCCATCTTTGCCGCCGGCCCCCGGACCCAGAGTGGATTCCCGCTTGCGCGGGAATGACGGTTGAGCGTGGCCAATGCAATGATAAAAGCGCATTCATCTTCGCATCACTCGCTCAGCGTCCCGTCCACTTGGGTGCCGGCCCCTTGCTGGCGAAGGCGTCGATGCCCTGGGCCACGTCGTCGGCCATCATGTTGCAGGCCATGACCTCGCCCGCATAGTCGTAGGCCGCGGCGAGGCCGAGCTCGATCTGCTTGTAGAACATCTCTTTGCCCAGACGTACGGCGAGCGGGGATTTGCCGAGGACCTTGCCGGCGAGCTCGGCCACCTTGGCATCGAGGGCCGCGGGCTCGACCGCGGCATTGACGAGGCCGCGCCGTGCCGCCTCCTCGGCCGAGATGAAATCGCCCGTCATCAGCATCTCGAAGCTCTCCTTGCGCCCGAGGTTGCGCGTGACGGGAACTGCGGGGGCCGAGCAGAAGAGCCCGACGTTGATGCCCGAGGTCGCGAAGCGCGCCGCCGTCGAGGCGATCGCAAGGTCGCAGGTGGCGACGAGCTGGCAGCCGGCCGCGGTCGCGATCCCGTGCACGCGCGCGATGACCGGCTGGGGGAGCCGTGTCAACGCCTGCATGACCCGCCCGCATTTGGCGAAAAGGCCGCGGTAGTAGTCGGCCTCGCGGCGCTGGCGCATCTCCTTCAAATCATGTCCGGCGCAAAAGGCGGGCCCGCTGCCGGCGATCACCACGACGCGGATCTCCTCGTCCTCGGCGATCCGAGCGAGGGCAGTACCGAGCTCGTCGAGGAGGGCCTCGGAGAGGGCGTTGTACTGCTTCGGCCGGTTGAGCGTGAGGGTCGCGATCCCGCCCTTCGTTTCGCTGAGGAGAACGGGCTCATGCGCGGCGGTGGGTGCGGTCTTCTCGACAACGGCGGACATGGCAGGCGTTCCTTTCCGGTTCTCCCGACAATATACCCTGCCGCGGGCGAGAGGAAACAGCGCTCAGATGTCGCCGAAATCGCCGTGCCGGCCGAGGCCGCCGGCGAAGCGGGCAGCACCTGCGACCGCCTCGCGGCGGATGACCGGGAGTCCGCCCGCATATTCCGCGCGCAGCGCCTCTCCAAGCTTTAGGCCGTGCTGGCGATAGGCCGATGCGCGATCGGCGCGCAGGCACGCTTGCGGAAAGCGCGCGATCTCGTGGGCGAGCGCTTCCGCCTTGGCGCGCGCGGCACCATGGGGGACGACGTACTCGCACATGCCGATGCGCAACGCCTCATCGGCCGGGACCTTGCGTCCGGTCAGGATGATCTCGAGGGCGCGGCCGAGTCCCACGAGCCGCGGCAGGCGCACCGTCCCGCCGTCGAGGAGCGGCACGCCCCAGCGCCGGCAATAGATGCCGAAGAAGGCGTCCTCGGCCATGACCCTGAAGTCGCACCAGAGGGCAAGCTCGGTACCCCCAGCGACCGCCGGGCCCTCGACCGCGGCGATGACCGGCTTCGAGAGCTCGAGGCGGGAAGGGCCCATGGGGCCGGGCGGTACCGGCTCACCGCCCCCCTCGGGGAAGCGCAGGGCCTCGGCCCATGCGGCACCCTCGCCCGCGGCGAGAGTGGTGAGATCATAGCCGGCGCAGAAGCTGCCTTGCGTGCCGCAGAAGACTGCGACTTTTGCCTCGGGCTCGGCCTCGAAGGCGAGGAAGGCCGAATAGAGCTCGCGCGCCGTCGCCGGATCGACGGCGTTCTTCACCTCGGGCCGGTGCAAGAGGATCGTGGTGACGGGCCCGCTTCTCTCGCTGATGACGGCCATGGGTTCCTCATGGGTTACGGTCGATCGGAAATCCGTTAGGCCCCTTCCTTGCTGCCTTTACCGGCGAACGCCGGTATCCATGGCAGAATGGGTCCCGGCTTCCGCCGGGACGGCGAACATTGGGATCATAGCCGGGTGCGCCGAAGCTTGTGTGGGAGCAGGTGCCGATCTAGGATTACCCTTACGTAAACGTCAACTTTTGTGGCGCCGAAAGGAAAGCATCCATGCAGGGAATGGCCACAGCCGATTTCCAGCGGCTCATCGAGGACGAACTGGAGCTTGCCCGCTGGCTCGGCTTGCGCGCGGAGAGCCTCGAGGGCGGCAAGGCCACGGTGCGCTTGCCTTTCAAGGCCGAGAGCGTGCGCCCAGGGGGGACGATTGCCGGCCCCGCGATGATGGCGCTCGCGGATTGCGCCATGTATGCGGCCGTCCTCGGCCTGCGCAAGGAGGCGGTCATGGCGCTCACCAGCAACCTCACCATCCATTTCCTGCGCGCGCCCAAGCCCGGCGATCTCATCGCCGAGGCCGAGGTCTTGCGCCTTGGCCGCCGGCTTGCCGTGATCGAGGTGAGCTTGCGTTCCGAGGGCGAGGCGAAGCCCGTGGCGCACGTCACCGGGACCTACGCGCTGCCCAGCCACGGTCACGGGGAGGGCTCTGCGGTACCATAGTACCGCTCCGCAAATCGGCCTCTTCTGCGCCTTTGCGATTGACATCGGCGGTTTTCGTGGCATAGTCCGGCTCGCTTTGCGGGTCCCGGGCAGTCCTAGCCGCGGGACCCGCGCGTCTCTGAGCGCACGGTGGGAAGCATGAAGACCTATTCGGCCAAGCCGGCGGAAATCGAGAAGAAGTGGGTGCTGTTCGACGCCGAGGGCGTGGTGCTGGGCCGGCTTGCAGCGGAGATCGCCCGGCGCCTGCGCGGCAAGCATCTGGCGCTCTTCACCCCCCATGTCGATTGCGGCGACAACGTCGTGGTGATCAACGCCGAGAAGGTGAAGGTCACCGGCAATAAGCTCATGGACAGCAAGTTCTATTGGCACACCGGCTTTCCAGGTGGGATCAAGGAGCGCACGCTCGGCCAGACGCTCGGCGGCAAGCATCCGGAGCGCGCCATCATCAAGGCGGTCGAGCGCATGGTGCCGCGCGGACCGCTCGGCCGCCGGCAGATGGGAAACTTGCGCGTCTATGCAGGTAGCAGCCATCCCCACGAGGCGCAGACGCCGGTCAAGGTCGACTTCGCCTCCATGAACGCGAAGAACAAGAGGAGTGCGTGAGCATGGCCGACGCGATCGCGAGCGAGGCACCCGTCCAAGCTGCCAAGCCGCGCGTGGACGCGCAAGGCCGCGCCTATTCCACCGGCAAGCGCAAGAACGCCATCGCCCGGGTGTGGATCAAGCGCGGCAACGGCAAGGTCAGCGTGAACGGGCGCGAGATCCAGGTCTATTTCGCGCGCCCCGTCCTGCGCATGCTGATCAACCAACCCTTCGTCGCCGCCAACCGCCTCGGCCAGTTCGACGTGATCTGCACCGTGGTCGGCGGCGGGCTCTCCGGGCAGGCGGGGGCCGTGCGTCACGGCATCTCGCGCGCGCTCGTCCATTTCGAGCCCGAGCTGCGTCCGACCTTGAAGCAGGCCGGCTTCCTCACGCGCGATGCGCGCGTCGTCGAGCGCAAGAAATACGGCCGCGCCAAGGCGCGACGTAGCTTCCAGTTCTCCAAGCGCTGATCCCTCGCGGACCCGATCGTCTCCCAAGAAGGGGCGTCCTCGAGCGGGACGCCCCTTTTCGCATGTGCCCCTCGGGACTTACTCTCTCGCTCGAATGAAAGGCAGCGTGTCATGGCCCAAGCGTCGAACCGGATCAAGATCGCCATCCTGGGGGCGAGCGGCTATACGGGGGCCGAGCTCATCCGCCTGCTCTCCCGCCATCCCGACGCCGAGCTTTCGCTCCTGACCGCCGATCGCCACGCCGGCAAGGCGCTCGGCGAGGTCTTCCCGCACCTGGCCGGGCTCGGCCTGCCGCCCCTCATCAAGATCGCGGACGCGAATTGGGACAAGGCGGACGTGGTCTTCTGCGGCCTGCCGCACAGCACGACCCAGGAGGTGATCGCGGCCCTCCCGCGCCGCCTCAAGGTCATCGACCTCTCGGCCGACTTCCGCCTCGAGGACGCGGAGGAATACGCCAAATGGTACGGCCATCCCCATCTCGCCCTCGAGCTCCAGAAGGAGGCGGTCTACGGCCTGACCGAGTTCAAGCGCGACGCCTTGCGCATGACGCGGCTCTGCGCCGTGCCCGGCTGCTATCCCACCTCGGCCCTCCTGCCGCTCGTCCCGCTCGTGGCGGCGCGCCAGATCGACCCCGACGATCTCATCGTCGACTGCAAGTCGGGCGTCACCGGTGCCGGCCGCTCGCTGCGCGAGGACATGCTCTTCGCCGAGGTCTCGGAGGCCATCCACGCCTATGGCGTCGCCCACCATCGCCACACGCCGGAGATGGAGCAGGAGCTCTCGGCCGTCGCGGGGCGCAAGCTCAAGATCAACTTCACGCCCCACCTCATGCCGATGAACCGCGGCATCCTCTCGACCATCTACGTGCGGCTCGCGGGCGGGGCCACGGCCGACGATCTCAGGGCAACCCTCGAGACGCGCTATCGCGAGGAGCCCTTCGTGCGCATCGTACCCAAGGGCGCATCCCCCGCCACGCGCCACGTGCGCGGCTCGAACCATTGCCTGATCGGCGTCTTCGCCGACCGCCTGCCCGGCCGTGCGATCCTCATCTCGGTCATCGACAATCTGGTCAAGGGGGCGGCGGGCCAGGCGGTGCAGGACATGAACGTGATGCAGGGCCTGGCCGAGACGGCCGGGCTCGAGCAGCAGCCGCTTTTCCCTTGAGTTTCCGGCCGTGACGCTCTGGATTGCTTCGTCGGCTCGGCCTCCTCGCAATGACGCAAATCGTCATCGCGAGCCGAAGGCGGAGCAATCCAGGCGTTCGGGCGGTCTCAGCTCCCGGCCTTGACCCGCACATAGGACCCG
>DATJAC010000238.1:0-3008 GCA_035516655.1 Alphaproteobacteria bacterium
CCTCGAGGAGGCCGCGGCCGTTCTCAAGCAGCGGGGTGCGGAGGTCGGACTCCACGCCGGCGATCTCAGGGAGCCCGCGGAGGCCGAGCGGCTCCTGGCCTCGGTGCGCCAACGCTTCGGCCGGCTCGATATTCTCGTCAACAACGCCGGGGCCACCAAGCGCGGCGATTTCTTCGCCCTCTCCGAGGCGGATTGGCAGGACGGCTTCGCACTCAAGTTCTTCGCCCACGTCCGCCTCGCGCGTGCCGCCTGGCCGCTGCTCAAGGCGAGCCAGGGCTCGCTCCTCGCCATCGTGGGCGTGGGCGGGCGCACGCCGAGCGCCGATTTCACCATCGGCAGCACGGTCAACGCCGGCTGCCTCGCCTTCACCAAGGCCCTCGCCGACATCGGCAAGCGCGACGGCGTGCAGGTGAACGCGATCAACCCGGGGGCGGTCGAGACCGACCGCCTCAAGCGCAACCTCGCCGCCCTCATGGCGGCCGAGGGGCTTGACGAGGCCGCGGCGAAGGAGCGCTTCCGCAGCGCGCACGGCAGCATCCGCATCGGCCAGCCCGACGACATCGCGGGGCTCGCCGCCTTCATCCTCTCGGCCCACGGCCGCTGGCTCCACGGTGCGATCATCGACATGGACGGCGGCCAGACGATGACGCTTTAGGGGGCGTCCTTGCAGTGCCTACGCCGGCAGCTTTGGGCGCACCGTGAAGCGGCAAGAGGCGTCGCCCGCGGCAAGGCAGCGGGTCTCCTCGGCCACGAGGCCGCGTGACGGCGCGCCGGCCGCGGCGGCGAGATATTCCATGGCACCGATGAACATGCCGCCGAAGGCGTAGCAGGTCTTGCGTCCGGCCTCGGCGCCATATTCGAGGGCGTAGCAGGAATGATCGAGCCGGATCTCGGCGCGCCCGCCGGCGGGGTCGATCGCTTCGATTTCGAAGCGGCCGTAGCCGCGCGCCGAGAGGTGCCGCAAATAGTGGCGGAAGACGGCACTGCCGCCAAGTCCGTGGGTCTTCGCTTCGCGCTCGCACCAGAGCCGCGCCGCGCGCGCCGTCGCCGCCGCGAAGAGCTCGGCCGTGGCCGCGATGCCCAGGCGCTTCTCCATCTCCATCTGGATGAAGACGTAATAGTGACGCGGGATGAGGATCATCGCCTGGCCGTCGACCGACCAGCGCCCGGTCTCCGCATCGACCACGACCGGTACCGGCAAATCCGACATCCTCGCCTCCAGCCGGAGCCGCCGGTGCTGCGGCCGTTACGCCGGCACGCGCGGGCTCTCGAGGGCGAGGCCGAGGCTCTCGGCCGCCGCCAGGATCTCGCGCCAGGTCTCGGGATCGACCGGCACCCCCTCCTTCATCCGCTTGGCGCGCGAGAGGCGCTCGGGATCGCCGGGGACGAGAACGGGCTCCTCGGCCTTGGCGGGCGGAGAGGCGGTGACGTAGCCGATGATGGCGCGCATCTCCTCGGCGATCCAGCCGGGCTCCGCGAGCCGTGCTGGATCGATCACGAAGGCGAGCATGGAGTTGGTGATCGTACCCTGCTGCTGGTTCGCGGGCTTGAGGGTACCCCCGCCGCCGATGGCCCCCGCGAGGAGCTCGCAGATGAAGGCGAGGGCATAGCCCTTGTGCTCGGCAAAGGGCATCAAGGCGCCGCGCGGGCTTGCGAACATGACGCCGGGATCGTTCGAGGGCAGACCTGCCGCATCCATCACGAGGCCGGGGGCGAGGGTCTCGCCCTTGTTCTTGGCGACCCGCACCTTCCCCATCGCGACCCGGCTCGTCGCCATGTCGAGGATGACGGGACGGCCCGGCTCGGCGGCGGGGACGGCGATGCACACGGGATTGGTCGAGAGCCGCCCGTCGCTGCCGCGGTGCGGCGCCACGATGGCGGCGTGGCCGTGCACGTTGACGAAATGCAGCGACACCAGCCCGGCCTCGGCACAGAGCTCGCCGTAGGTGCCGACCCTGCCGATGTGATGGGCGTTCCTCAACGCCACCACGGCGACCCCGTCCCGGCGTGCCTTTGCGATGCCGCGCAGGGTCGCTTCGCGCGCCACCACCTGGCCGTAGCCGCGCTCGCCGTCATAGACGAGGAAGGCACCGTCCTCGCGCAAGACGCGGCCCTTGCTGTTGGGCACGACCGTGCCGGCGTTGAGATTGGCGATGTAGCGCGGGATCATGCCGACCCCGTGGCTGTCGTGCCCGCGCAGGTTCGCCTCGACGAGGTGGTCGGCGACGATGCCCGCCTCCTCGCCCCTGCTCCTGCCGGCCTCGAAGATGCGCGCGGCCATAGCCCGCAGGTCCTGGTGGTCGATCAGCATAACGTCCTCTCCTCTCATGGCAGCGGCCGAGTCCTCCCTTAGCACGCCGCGCCGCCGGTGTTGAGCGCCATAGCTTCCAGCTAGACCGCCGGCAGCGCCGGCTCGTGCCAATAGCGCTCGACGGCCAGGCCCGCGAGGGCCAGCACCAGCAGGATGACGCCGACCACGCCGGGCCAGCCGAAGAAATGCCAGGCTGCCGCCGGCACCACCCCGCCCGCGCTGCCGCCGACATAGTAGCAAGTCACGTAGAGCCCGACGGCGGAGGCGCGCGCCTCCCGTGCCGCGGCGGCGAGGTAGCTCGTGGCACAGATCTGCGCCACGAAGCCGCTCGCCGCCAGCACCCCGAGCCCGGCGATCACCGCGACGAGGGAGGGCGCCAACGTAATGAGGAGGCCGATGCCCCAGAGGCAGAGGGCCCAGCCCACCACCTTGCGGCGGCCGTAGCGCACGATGGCGTTGCCCGCCATCGGGCTAACGGCGACGCCCAGGAGGTAGACCACGAAGATCGAGCCGAGATCGGTCGAGGAGAAGTTGAAGGGCGGGGCGGCGAGATAGAAGTTCACGTAGGTGAAGCCCCCGACGAAGGCGAAGAGCACCGCAAAGCCGACGATGAAGGTGGCGAGAAGGTGCTTCATCCTGAGGATGCCGGCCATGGCGCGAAGCGCACTCATGAGCCCGCTCGCGCGCACGAAGCTGC
>DATJAC010000239.1:0-5778 GCA_035516655.1 Alphaproteobacteria bacterium
GCCTATGAGGGTGCGCGCCGCGTGTTGGACGAGCACGAGCGCATGGTGCTCACGGGTGCCGATCGCGATGCGTTTCTGGGCGTCTTGCTCGATCCCCCGGCGCCGACGGCGAAACTGATCGCGGCGTTGAGGCGCCATCGCGATCTCCTAGGCTAGGGCGTCTTGGGCCTCAGGATCGAGCCGCTCGGCAAGCAGCACGACCGCGCAACGTTCTCCTGCGGCCAGGCCGATCTCGACGACTGGTTCCGGCGCCGGGCAAGCCAAGACGACAAGCGCAATGTCGCGCGCGTATTCGTCGCGGTCGATGACGAATTGGGCGTGGTCGGCTGCTACAGCCTCAGCTCGTTCACGCTGTCGCTGCGCGACCTGCCCGAAGAGATGGCCCGAAAGCTGCCGCGTTACGATGCGATCCCGGCCGCCTTGATCGGTCGGCTGGCAAGGGACAAGCGGGCGCGCGGCCGAGGAATAGGTGAGCTTCTTCTCGCCGACGCCATCCGCCGCATCCTTGGCGCGGGACGCTCGATCGCCGTTTTCGCGATCGTCGTCGACGCCAAGGACGATCGCGCGGTCCGGTTCTATCAAAGGTATGGATTTCGTGCGTTCCGGTCGCGGCCGAGACGGCTTTTCCTTCCGACGGCGACCGCTGCGGCAGGTTTGGAAAAGCTGTGAGTTGGCCGGCAAGCCGAGATTGCGGGGCTTCGCCTGCCGCGGATCGTCGGGCGAGGCGGACAATGAGATCGTCGGTGATCACCGAAGGCCGCAGCCAAGCGTAGGATCTAGCCATGGCGCAGATTCGCAATCGTCATCCGGGCGAAATTCTGAAGGCTGAGTTCTTGAACGAGATCGGCATGAGCCGGAACCGGCCTGCCCGTGCGCTCGGCGTTCCGGGGCACCGCATCCACGCGATCGTCAACGGCAGCCGGGACGTCACGGCTGATACCGATCTGCGCCTGTGCAAGTTCTTCGCTCTCTCCGAGGGCTATTTCATGCGTCTCCAGAACGCCCTTGACGCGCTGGAAGCCAAGCGCCGCATAAGAGCCCAAGTCGCCGAGATCAAGCCCGAGAAACCTCGGCAGGCCGCATAGGCCATGTCGCGGCAAGCTTGACCGGACCGCATGGCGGCATTTCGGCCGGGCACCTCGGTCCCCGCTTTCGCGGGGACAGCAGCTTTCGTAGGCTCGCGGCGCTCACCACCGAAAGCGAGCTGGCTGGGGGACCTGGATTCGAACCAAGACCGCTCGGTCCAGAGCCGAGAGTTCTACCGTTAAACTATCCCCCACCCCGGACGCAGACAGCGCGGCGCCGAGACGGTGCCGCGACCCGCGAGCCCGCATGATCTAAGGCCCTCGGCCGGAAAATTCCAGCCCTTTGTGTGTGCGATCGTTATAAGATGCTCGATTGAGCGGGGCCTCGCGCGGGCTCCGCGCTGGGTATTGCGCGGCCGGCAGGGACGATATGAATGTGACGCGAGGGCTCGAGGACGGTGAATCCCTGGGGCCCTTCGGGCGCCGCCGGCCGCACGGCACCAAGGGGCCGGTCTATGCGGCCCTCGATCTCGGCACCAACAATTGCCGCCTGCTCGTCGCCCGGCGCGCGGGCTCGAACTTCCGCGTGATCGACGCCTTCTCGCGCATCGTGCGCCTGGGCGAGGGGCTGGGCCAGGACGGGCGCCTCTCGGACGCCGCGATCGAGCGCACCATCGAGGCCCTCAAGGTCTGTGCCGCCAAGATGCAGCATCGTGGGGTCACCCATGCCCGCGGCGTGGCGACCGAGGCCTGCCGGCGCGCCGTCAACGGGCCGAGCTTCCTCGCCCGCGTCGCCGCCGAGACCGGGATCGAGGTCGAGGTCATCTCGCCCGCCGAGGAGGCGCGGCTCGCCGTCACCGGCTGCCTGCCGCTCCTCGATCCGGAGCTGCGCCACGCCCTCCTCTTCGATATCGGCGGCGGCTCGACCGAGCTCATCTGGCTCGAGATGGCGGGGGCCGGCGAGGTGCTCATGCTCGGCTCGCTCTCGCTTCCCTTCGGCGTCGTCGGCCTGGCCGAGCGCTACGGCGGCCGCCACGTCGGGGGCGAGGCCTATGGCGCCATGGTCGAGGAGGTGGCCCGCCGGCTCGAGCCCTTCGATACAGCCCACGGCATCTCGGGGGCACTCGGGCGCGGCGAGGTGCAGATGCTCGGCACCTCGGGCACGGTCACCACGATTGCAGGCGTGCATCTCAAGCTCCCGCGCTACGACCGCGCCGCGGTCGACGGCACCTATCTCTCCCTCGAGGTCACCCGGACGGAGAGCGAGCGGCTCCGCGCCTTGAGTTTCGAGGAGCGCGCCGCCCATCCTTGCATCGGCCCCGAGCGCGCCGATCTCGTGATCGCCGGGCTCGCCATCCTCGACGCCATCTGCCGGCGCTGGCCGGTCGGACGCCTGCGCGTGGCGGACCGCGGCTTGCGCGAGGGCATCCTTGTGGGGCTCATGCGCTCCAGCCACGCCGGTCGGGCCTAGGGGCGCAGCGTCGAGGCGATTATGGTCGCCAAGAAAGGCACCGGCCGAAGAGAGTCGGCTAAAAAGCCGGCGGGCGGCGCCCGCGCCTTGAGCGTGCGCGTGCGCGCGAAGCAGGGCCGCACGAGCTCGCAGATCCGCTGGCTCGAGCGCCAGCTCAACGATCCCTACGTCGCCCAAGCGCGGCACCTGGGCTACCGCTCGCGCGCCGCCTTCAAGCTCGCGGAGCTCGACGCCAAGCTGCGGCTTTTTCGCCCCGGTGCGAGGGTGGTCGATCTCGGAGCCGCCCCCGGCGGCTGGACCCAGGTCGCAGTCGAACGCACGCGCGCCGGCACGCCCCAAGGCGGGAAGGTGGTCGCCGTCGATCTCCTCGCGATGGACCCGGTACCGGGCGCGGAGCATCTCCGCCTCGACCTCCTCGCCGAGGAGGCACCGGCCCTCATTCGCGCACGCCTCGCCGGCCCGGCCGACCTCGTGCTCAGCGACATGGCCCCGCCCGCGACCGGCCACCGTGCCACGGACCATCTGCGTATCATGGTCCTCGCCGAGGCCGCCGCCGAGTTCGCCTCGGCGGTGCTCGCACCGGGCGGGGCTTTCGTCGCCAAAGTATGGCAGGGGGGCGCCGAGCGCGCGCTGCTCGAGCGGCTCAAAACGAGGTTTGCCAAGGTACGCCACGTGAAGCCGCCGGCGAGCCGGGCGGAATCGGCCGAGATTTATGTGGTGGCGACCGGGTTTCGCGGCAGTTGAGCGGAAAGCTCGAAGGTCGCTTGCACCCCGGGCCCCATTGGCATAATGTATTCCAGCCTGCCCGCGGGCGCTTCTTGCACCCGCGCGCCTCCTTTGCCGCTCAGGAAACCGCCGATGCCGAGCGTCAAACTCAACGTCCAACCGATCGACGCCAACTTTGTCCTCAAAGACAAAATCTATGACGCGCTCAGGCAGGCGATCACGGCGATGAACATCTATGCGGAGCCGGGCGAGCCGCGCCTCGACGAGCGCCAGCTCTCCCTCGAGCTCGGGGTGAGCCGCACCCCCATCCGCGAGGCGATAGCACGCCTCGAGCAGGAGGGCCTGGTGCGCACGGTGGCGCGCAAGGGCATCTTCGTCGTGCGCAAGAACAAGCGCCAAATTCTCGAGATGATCACGGTATGGGCAGCGCTCGAGAGCATGGCGGCCCGCCTCGCCACGGAGCGCGCGAGCGACGGCGAGATCGCCACCTTGCGCGCGATGTTCGCCACCTTCGAGGGCGACCGCATCAGCGCCCACATCGACGAATATTCCGAGACCAACATCCGCTTTCATCTCGCCATCCTGCGCATGAGCCGTTGCGAGCTCCTGTGGCAGATGGCTGAGAACCTCTTCATCCACATGCGCGCGATCCGCCGCACGACGATCCACGAGAACGACCGCGCGGAGCGCTCGATCATCGACCATCTCGCCATCATCCAAGCGCTCGAGCGGCGCGACGCCGAGCTCGCCGAGCGGCTCGTGCGCGCGCACACGCTCGGCCTCGCGGCCCATGTGCAGAAGAACGTCCATTATCTCGGCTGACGCAGGTGAAATCCGAAGAGAGCCGGCGGCGCACGGCGCACCGGACGCGGGAGGAAACAATGGCTGAAGCAGCACGCAAGGTCGAAGAAGCGGCACTACCGGTCGAGAAGATCTCGGGCGGACACCTCGTCGCCAAGGCGCTCAAGGCCGAGGGGGTCAAGGTCATCTTCACCCTCTGCGGCGGCCACATCATCGACATCTACGACGGCTGTCTCGACGAGGACATCAAGATCATCGACGTGCGCCACGAGCAGGTCGCCGCCCATGCCGCGGACGGCTACGCGCGCATGACGGGCCGCCCCGGCTGTGCCGTGGTCACGGCCGGCCCCGGCACGACCGACGCCATGACCGGGGTCGCCAACGCCTTCCGGGCGGAGAGCCCCTTCCTCCTCATCGGCGGGCAGGGCGCCTTGAGCCAGCACAAGATGGGCTCGCTCCAGGACCTGCCGCACGTCGACATCATGCAGCCGATCACCAAATTCGCGGCGACCGTGCCCTCGACCGCACGCATCGCGGACATGGTGAGCATGGCCTTCCGCGAGTGCTTGAACGGCGCCCCCGGGCCCTCCTTCCTCGAGATCCCGCGCGACATCCTCGACGGCCAAGTCGAGCTCGCCAAGGCGCGCATCCCGGCCGCCGGCAAATACCGCGCCTCCACGCGCCTGCTCGCCGATCCCGCCGATATCCAGAAGCTCGCCGACCTGCTCGTGAAAGCGGAGCGGCCCTGCATCCTCCTGGGAACGCAGGTATGGACCTGCCGGGCCGCAAGTGTCGCACGCGAGCTCGTGCGCAAGCTCAACATCCCGGCCTACATGAACGGGGCCGGGCGCGGTACGCTCCCGCCGGGCGACCCGCATCATTTCCACCGCACGCGTTCCTACGCCTTCGACAAGGCGGACGTGATCGTGATCGTCGGCACGCCCTTCGACTTCCGCATGGGCTACGGCCGGCGGCTCAATCCCAAGGCGACCGTGGTGCAGATCGACATGGACTATCGCACCGTCGGCAAGAACCGCGACGTCGATCTCGGCCTGGTCGGCGACGTGGGCCTCATCCTCGAGGCGGTCACCGCTGCTGCCACGGGCAGCGCGGATAACGGGGCCAAGCGCCGTGCGGGCTGGCTCGAGGAGTTGCGCAAGGGCGAGGGGGCCGGGCTCGAGAAGCTGATGAAGGACTTCAAGTCCGACTCGACGCCGATCAATCCCTACCGCGTCGCCTGGGAGCTCAACGAGTTCATGGGCGAGGACACCATCTACATCGGCGACGGCGGGGACGTGGTGACGATCACGGCGACGGCCGTGCAGCCGCGCCAGCCCGGGCATTGGATGGACCCGGGCCCGCTCGGCACCCTCGGCGTGGGCACGCCTTTCGCCATGGCGGCCAAGTTCGTGCATCCGGAGAAAGAGGTGCTCTGCTACTTCGGCGACGGCGCCTTCGCCATGACGGGCTTCGACATGGAGACCTGCATGCGCTTCAAGCTGCCGTTCCTGGGCGTGGTCGGCAACAACTCGGCGATGAACCAGATCCGCTTTGGCCAAATCGCCAAATACGGCGAGAACCGCGGCAACGTCGGCAACAAGCTCGGCGACGTGCCGTTCTCCAAGTTCGCCGAGATGCTCGGCGGCTACGGCGAGGAGGTGCGCGATCCGAAGCAGATTCGCCCCGCCCTCGAGCGCGGCCGCGAGGCGGTCAAGTCGGGCGTGGTGGCGCTCATCAACGTCTGGGTCGACCCGA
>DATJAC010000240.1:0-10755 GCA_035516655.1 Alphaproteobacteria bacterium
CATGTGGGGGCCGATCTCGGCTTCGATCGGGATGCCCTGAATCTGCACGATGCGCGGCCGATTGCCGCCGAACAGCGTTCCGGCGAGCGTGCGCGTCCGATCCTCGCTTTCGACCGCGAGCGAGATCAGCGTCTGGTAGTCCTCGGTGATCTCGTCCTTATGCTCGCGCACCTGGATGCCGCGTTCGCGCGCGATCTGGGGCGCGTTCACCATGTTGACCGCCTCGAGCGAGCGCTTGAAGAGGCCTTGGAGGATGACGGCGGTGAGGGCGCGGGTGTCGAGCTCGCTCGCGTGGCCGGCGTATTCCACGCGCACGAGCTTGGGCGCTCCTTCCGCGAGCTGGCCGAGGAAGCTGCCGAGCTCCTCGGCGAGCCGCATGTAGGGGGCGAGGATGGGGGCGTCCTCGCGGCTGATCGAGGGCGTGTTGACCGAATTGATGATGGCGCCCTTCAAGAGGAAGTCGGCGATCTGCTCGGCGAGCTGGATCGCCACGTTTTCCTGCGCCTCCTCGGTGGCGGCCCCCAGATGCGGCGTCGCCACGAAGTTCTCCTGGCCGAAGAGCGCCGATTCGGTTGCGGGCTCGACTTCGAAGACGTCGAAGGCCGCCCCCGCCACGTGGCCGGAATCGAGCGCCGCGCGCAGGGCTGGCTCGTCGACCAGGCCGCCGCGCGCGCAGTTGATGATCCGCACCCCCCTCTTCATGCGCGCGAGGCTCGCCCGGTCGATCATGTGCCGCGTCTCGTTGGTGAGCGGGACGTGCAGGGTCACGAAATCGGCGTGCGCGAAGAGCTCCTCGAGCTCGACCCGCTCGACGTGAAGAGCTGCCGCCCGCTCGGGCAGGAGGAAGGGGTCGTAGGCGATCACCTTCATATGGAGCCCGCGCGCGCGCTCGGCCACGATGGCGCCGATGTTGCCGATGCCTATGACGCCGAGGGTCTTGCCGCTGAGCTCGACACCCAGGAAGCGGTTCTTCTCCCACTTGCCCGCCTGGGTCGAGCGGTCGGCCTGGGGAATCTGACGGGCGAGCGCCAACATGAGCGCTATCGCATGCTCGGCGGTGGTGACGGTGTTGCCGTAGGGCGTGTTCATCACCACGATGCCGCGCTGGGTCGCAGCCGCGAGATCGATGTTGTCGACCCCGATGCCCGCACGCCCCACCACCTTGAGATTGGCCCCCGCCGCCAGCACCTTGGCCGTCACCTTGGTCGCGGAGCGCACGGCCAGGCCGTCGTAGCCGTCGATCGCCGCCACGAGCTCGGGCTCTTTGAGCCCGGTCTTGACCGCGACCGCGATGCCGCGCGCCTCGAGCACCCGGGCGGCGCGCGGACTCAGCTTGTCGGCGATGAGGACCTTGGCCATGTCAATATTTCCGCGCTGCCGCCGTCACGCCAAGGCCGCGACGTCGCCGCGCGCGAGCTCCCAGGCCCAGTCGAGCCAGGGGAAAAGGGCCTCGAGGTCGGCCCGCTCGATGGTGGCACCGGCCCAGATGCGCAGGCCCGGCGGAGCTTCGCGATAGGCGTTGATGTCGTAGGCAACGCCTTCCGCCTCGAGGAGGGCCGCGAGCTTTGCCGCGACGGCGGCACGGCGCTCGTGCGGCAGCCGAGCAAGGTCCGGATCGGCGAAGACGAGGCACACCGAGGTCGAGGAGCGGATGCGCGCATCCTCGGCGAGAAAGTCGATCCAGGGCGTGCGCGCGACCCAAGCGCCGATCGCCGCCAGGTTCGCCTCCGTGCGGCGGATGAGGGCAGGCAGGCCGCCGATGCGCTCGGCCCAGGCGAGCCCGTCGAGCGCGTCCTCGACTGCGAGCATGGAGGGGGTGTTGATGGTCTCGCCCTTGAAGATGCCGTCGAGGAGCTCGCCGTCCCGGGCGAGGCGGAAGATCTTGGGGAGCGGCCAGGGCGGGGTGTGGCGCTCGAGGCGCTCGGCCGCGCGCGGGGAGAGGATGAGCATGCCGTGCTGCGCCTCGCCCCCGAGTGCCTTCTGCCAGGAGTAGGTCACCACGTCGAGCTTCTCCCACGGCAAGGCCATGGCGAAAGCGGCCGAGGTGGCATCGCAGATGGTGAGGCCGGCGCGGGCGTCGTCGATCCAGGCGCCGTCGGGCACGCGCACGCCCGAGGTGGTCCCGTTCCAGGTGAAGACCACGTCGTGCCGGAAGTCGACGGCCGCGAGATCGGGGAGCTTGCCGTAGGGGGCCTCGCGCACGCGCACGTCGGCGAGCTTGAGCTCCTTGACGACGTCGCTCGCCCAGCCCTTGCCGAAGCTCTCCCACGCCAGGACCTCGACCCCGCGCGGGCCCAGAAGCGACCAAAGCGCCATCTCGACGGCACCCGTGTCGGAGGCGGGCACGATGCCGATGCGGTAGTCGTCGGGCAGCTCGAGCAGGCGGCGGCTCCGCTCGATGACCTCTTTGAGCTTCGCCTTGCCCGCCTGCGAGCGGTGCGAGCGGCCGAGGGCGGCGGCACTCAGCGCGGCGGGCGTCCAGCCCGGGCGCTTGGCACAGGGACCGGAGGAGAACTGGGCGCACCGCGGCTTTATCGCGGGCTGCATCGGCGACGTTTTCATGACGGCACTCGGCCGCTCCTACCTTGCGGGAGCGGGAGTTTAGGAGCGATGTTGCAGTGCGTCAATGCGAGGCGGGGTGCCGTGGGGCGGCTCGGGCGCTAGGTGGATAGCGCTCGCGGACGGACCAAGGGATCGTCTGCCGCGGAGAGCTGTGCGCATGCGCTCGGGCGCGCCGATTTCACGCAGCTTGGACTTGCGCTGCCGACGACGGCACGCTGAGCAGCTGTCGCCAAGTAGCCCCAAGGCGCTTCCGTTCCGCTTCTGCGGCCCTCGCCGCCGCCAGGATTTCGCCGTCATGCGCACTGCCGAGCATCCCGAGGATGGACGCCAAGCGTTCCTTCGGCTCGGCGTGTACCGCGCCGTCGGCGAGCATCCATTCGCCGTAGCGCGTGCGCCGCAAGACGCCCTCCCGCTGCAACCGATCGGCCGCTTTGCGGACGTTGGCGTAAATCGTCGGGGAGAGTTGCGCGAAGGGGGCTGCGACTTCCAACGCGAGCAGCTGGGTGGAAAGGTGCCCCGTGCGAGTGAGGATGGCGATAATCGCGTATTCGACGCGATCAAAGCCTGGTTCAATTCGGGCGGCATTCATGGCGCGTACCGTGGCGCGAGCGCGAATACGCTGGTGATTGCCTCCGCCCAAGCAATCATGCCAGCGGGCAATTCATGGTGCATGGCCCTACCTCGCCTTCAATGCAGCATGCCTGCTGCAAAGCGTGACGAAATACTGCAACGGCCGGCGGGCGCTTGCCTTGACCTAGATCAGTCGCGCGAACCGGGGATGCGGCCGAGCTCTGCCACCTCGAGCAGGAACTTCCGCCGCATGGCGCGCGCGAAATCCTCGTAGCCGTTCGCCACTTCCATGAAGGCGCCGTCGCCGCCGACGACGTTGGTGCTGTACCATTCCGCCACGCCGGGCTCGGCCGGCGTTACGATGGGGAGCCCGTTGATGCGGATGCCGCGGGCGACGACCTCGTCGCGCGCCAGGTTGGTCGACATCGGGCCGTTGTTCGAGCCGTCGCCCGAGAGGTCGATGACGCGGTTGCCCGCCGCGCAGGGGCAGGCATCGAGCAAATCGGCCGCCGCGAGCAGGGCAAGCGACAGCTCGGTCGAGAACCCGGGTGTCCGCGGCACGGCCGCGATCCTGCGCGCCAGCGCCTGCGCTTGGGCTCGCGTATGGAGGATGGTCCAGGGGACAGCGACGGCATGGCCGTCGGACCATTCCATGAGGGCGACGGCGAGTCCGTCGGCGAGAATCTGCTCGAGGGCGACGTCGGCGAAGATGGCGGCGATGCCGGCGCGCTGCAGCTCGTAACGCTCGGTGTTGACGCTGCCCGAGACGTCGACGGCGAACACGATCGCTGTCGCGACGCGCTCGGCGGCCTGAGCGGCGCCGAGCGGCGTCAGCGCCAGCAGCAAGAGTCCCGCGAGCCGGCCGAGCTTGTGCCGCATTGCGTTACTGCCGTTCCCCGCGCCACTCCGGCGGCCGCGGTGCCCTTCACCACAAGCCATAGTACCACGGCACGAAGAGCGTGAAGGCGATCCAGACGATGATCGTGATGGGGATGCCTGCGATGAGGAAATCCCTGAAACGGTAATGGCCGGGCCCCATGACGAGGAGGGTCGCCGGGTGTGCTACCGGCGAGGCCAAGGCGGAGTTGGCGGCGAAGGCGACGGCGATCGCGAACACCATCGGATCGACGCCGAGCTCTCGGCCGAGATTGACGGCGATCGGGGTGAAGATCACCGCGCTCGCCTTGTTGTTGATCAGGTTGGAGACCAGCATCACGATGAGGAAGAAGAGCGAGAGGTTGAGGGCCGGACCGATGCCGTGGAAGGCGTTCGAGAAGAGTGCGGAGAGGTAGCGGGCCCCTCCCGTCTCCTCGAGGGCGACGCCGAGGGCGAGAGCCGCCGCGATCGTCATGATGATGGCGCTGTCGATCGCCCGCACCGCCTGATCGAGCGTGAGTGCGCCCGAGAGGATCATGGCGAGGGCGCCCAAGAGGGCGCCGATCACGGTCGGCACCAGCCCGCTCGCGATCGCGAGCACCGTCGCGAGAAAGATCAATGCCGCGCGCCGCCGGTGCCGCCGCATCGGCACCTCGGTCGTCGACCATTCCATGAGGACCACGTCGCGGCTTTGGCGCAGCGCCTCCACGTCCTCGCGCCGGCCCTGGATGAGAAGCACGTCGCCGGCCTCGAGGCGGAGCTCGCTCATGCGCGCGAGGATCATGCGCGAGCGGCGCTGCATGCCGAGCACGATGCAGCGGTAGCGGTGGCGGAAGCCGATCTCCTCGAGATTCTGGCCGATCATGCCCGAGCCGGGGGTCACCATCACCTCGACGAGGACGCGCTCGCTGTGCTGCCAGTCCGCGTCGCGCGCCTCGAGCGGCCGGCCCTCGTCGAGCTCGGTTTCGAGCAGGCCCGGATCGAGCTTCGCCGCCTCGACGAGGGCATTGCGCGTCGCCGCCACCACGAGCACGTCGCCGGGCTGGAGGACGAGGTCCTCGAAAGGGGCGACGAAGGCGTGCTCGCCCCGCTGCACCATGCGCATCGTCATCTCGGGCAGCTTCGCGAAATAGCCGGCGAGGGCGGTAGCCCCCACGAGCTTGGAATCCCCGGTCACGGTGATCTGGGCAACGTACTGCTTGCCTCCGCCGCCCCCGCCCGCGAGGGTCCGTGCCAGGCCCGCGCGGTCCTCGAGCAGGCGCGGACAGATGAAGAGCGCGTAGAGGAAGCCGATGCCCGCCAGCACGAGCCCGGGTACCGTGAACTCGAAGAAGCTCATGGGGCGGCTGCCGATCTCGACGAGCGTGCCCGAGACGAGCAGGTTCGAGCTCGCGCCGATGAGCGTCAACTTGCCGCCCATCACCACGGCGTAGCTGAGCGGGATCATGAGCTGGCTCGGGGAGCGGCCCATGCGGCGCGCCAGCGTCTGCACGATCGGGATGAAGATGACGACCACGGGAATGTTGTTGAGCACGCTCGCCAGCGCCAGTCCCGTGAGCATGGCGATCGCCAGGGCCAGCATCGGACGCCGGGCGCCGAGCCTCGAGACGAGGGCCGCCGTGCGGTCGAGCAGCCCCGTGCGCACGATGCCCTCGCCCACCACGATGAGGCCGAGGACGGTCAAGAGGGCCGGATTACCGAAGCCTTCGAGCAGGCGCCCGGCATTCACGAGGCTGTGGCCGCCGGCGTCGACGACCGGAAAGTAATGGAAGAGGATCAGGAGGGCGGTGAGGATCGCGAGCGAGCTCACCTCGATCGATGTCCTCTCCCAGGCGTAGAGGACGAAGGCGGCGAGGATCAGTGCCAAGGTCGCCCACATCTGGAAGCCGGGATCGAACACGGTCGTCATGGCAGCCTGGTTTCAAACGCCGAACTCGATCAGCCCCTCTCCCTCAAGCGGGAGAGGGGGCGAACGTGGTCTACTCGCACATTTGCATTTTACGCTGGCCGGCGCCAAAAGACATGCGGGCAGATGAAGCCCAGCGCCATCGCAATGAAACGTGCGGCGGCGCCGAGGGTTCCTTGACCCTGCCGCGACGAGCGCCCATGCTGAGGCACCGTCTTGGAGTTGTCAGCGTGAGCGGGAGGGAGGGCCCATGGCCATCATCGTCTACGAGCTTGCCGGCAGGGACGACCGCCGCTTCAGCCCCTACTGCTGGCGCACGCGCATGGCGTTGGCCCACAAGGGCCTGCCGGCCGAATTCCGGCCCTGGCACTTCAGCGAGAAGGAGAAGATCGCCTTCTCGGGCCAGGGGCGCGTCCCGGTCCTCGTCGACGGCGAGAAGACCGTCGCCGATTCATGGCACATCGCCTGCTATCTCGAGGATCGCTACCCCGACCGCCCCGCGCTCTTCGGCGCCGCCGCGGCGCGCCCGCTCGCGCGCTTCCTCAATCATTTCGTCGATCTCGTGGCCCATCCGGGACTGTTGCGGCTCATCATCGCGGACGTCTACGTCCATCTCGATCCCGCCGACCAGCCCTACTTCCGCGCCTCGCGCGAGGAGCGCTTCGGCGCCAAGCTCGAGGACATCCAGGCCGGGCGCGACGGCCGCCTCGCTGCCTGGCGCGCCTCGCTCGAGCCCATCCGCGCGCAGCTCCGCGAGCAGCCCTTCGTCGCCGGCCAAAGCCCGGCCTATGCGGATCATATCGTCTTCGGCATGTTCGGTTGGGCGCGCGCGATCAGCCCCTATGTCCTGCTCGAGCGCGACGATCCGCTCTTCGCCTGGCGCGAGCGCATGATGGCTGAAGCCGGCGGGCACGCGCGGGCGCTGCCCGGCTATCCGCTCGCGGCTTGAGACGGGCGGCGCCTGAAGATCTGCAGGCAGATGAAGCTCAGCACCTCCTCGCCGTGCTGGTTGTAGCTGTGATAGTGGAGCGAGACGACGCCGCGGTCGCGCTTGGACTGGGAGGGGCGCATGGCCGTGACCTCGACGGCCACGCGCAGGGTGTCGCCCGGGCGCACCGGCTTCAGGAAGCGCACCTCGTCGAAGCCGGGCCCGCCGAGATTGGCGTTGCCGAGGGCTCCCGACTGCAGGAAGAGCCGCGCGCTGATCGCAAGGGTCAGGAGGCCGCTCGCGACCAGCCCGCCGAACATCGAGTTCTTCGCCGCGACCGCGTCGATGTGGAAAGGCTGGGGATCGTAGGCGAGGGCGAAGTCGATCATCTGGCCTTCGGTCAAGGTGACCCCGGCCGTCTCCATGCGCTCGCCCACCGCGAAGTCCTCGTAGTAGCGCTCGGCCATGCCCTCCTCCCCCTCAGGCGGAATGTCATCAAGTCGAAACGGTGTTTTCATCGTCATTCCCGCGAAAGCGGGAATCCAGCGGCGCCGTGGACCCCCGCGTGCGCGGGGGTGACGATCGTGGTGCCTCAACTTCGTGGCATCCGGCACCAACCTTCTTGCCGGGCGCGAGCCTGACATAGTTCAGGCGGCAACGAAACCCGTTGCCGCCTGCCGAAGGTTAGACGGAGTCGTGCACGCGGAAAATACGGCGTCGGTCGGTGCCGCTCCGGCTTATGCCTCAGGCAACCTTGGGCGTGCGGGAGTTCTCGTTGGCGACGGCGCTGCCGCTTACCACGGCACCCCGGTCGGTGCGGAACTTGCCGGAGGCGACGTAGGGGATCATCCCGGGGCCGATGCCGAGCTCGGCAAGCTCATGCGGGCGCATGGAGGAAAGCTCGCGCATCGTGCGCTCGCGCGCTTCCCACCGGGCGACCGGCTCCATGATCGTCTTCCGCCACAGTCGTGCGGCGCCGCGGCCGAGGCGCAGCAGCGTTCCCGCCAGCGCCTTGTCGCGCGCGCCGCGCGCGTAGGCCATGAGCGCCTCGGCGTCCACCTCCGCCGGCGACGACCAGTGCTCGGGCTCGCCCAGCCGCTCGATGGGGGATGCGGTCTCTCTCGTCTTCGATACAGGCGTCGACATCGTCGGTCTCCTCAAATCGGTCTCGACCGGGCGTCCGCCTCGCTGTCGCTTCGCCGGCTTCACTCTGCCGGTCTGGGCTCAAACATAGGTCGCATGTTGCAGTGCAACAAATGCGTTGGCCGTATGGCGCCTTGAGAAAAAGACATGGCCCCACCGTCCCTTAGCCGGTTAATTGGTTGATTTCGAATGTAATTACCGGGCGGGTCGGGGGCCCCTCAGAGCGCCGCTGCCACGGCCTCGCCCATCTCGCGAGTGGTGGCCTGCCCGCCCATGTCGCGCGTGCGCACGTCGCTCTCGGCGAGGACCCGCTCGATGGCGCCTTCGACCGCGGCGGCGGCTTTCCCTTCGCCGAGGTGTGCCAGCATCATGGCCCCCGACCAGATCTGGCCGATCGGATTGGCGATGCCGTGCCCGGCGATGTCGGGGGCGGAGCCGTGCACCGGCTCGAAGCAGGAGGGATAGTCACGCTCGGGATTGATGTTGGCGCCGGGGGCGATCGCGATGGTGCCGGTCACGGCCGGGCCCAGGTCCGAGAGGATGTCGCCGAAGAGGTTGCTGCCGACGACGACGTCGAACCAGTCCGGGTGGAGCACGAAGTGCGCCGTCAGGATGTCGACGTGGAACTGGTCGGTGCGCACCTCGGGATAAGCGGCCGCCATGGCGCGGAAGCGCTCGTCCCAGAAAGGCATGGTGTGCTTGATGCCGTTCGATTTGGTGGCGGAGGTCAAGTGCTTCTTCGGCCGCGACTTGGCGAGCTCGAAGGCGTAGCGCATGATCCGGTCGACCCCCTTGCGGCTGAACACGGTCTCCTGCACGCAGAGCTCGGCCTCCGTCCCTTGATAGATGCGCCCGCCCACGTCCGAATATTCGCCCTCGTTGTTCTCGCGCACGATGTAGAAGTCGATGTCGCCGACCTCGCGGTCGCGCAAGGGACTCTTGACGCCCTTCAAGAGCCGCACGGGGCGCAAGTTGACGTATTGGCGAAAGCCGCGGCGGATGGGGATGAGGAGCTCCCAGAGCGAGACGTGATCGGGCACCCCGGGGAAGCCGATGGCGCCCAGATAGATGGCGTCGAACTCGGCGAGCTGCTCGAGGCCGTCCTCCGGCATCATCCGCCCGGTCTTCTGGTACCAGGCGCAGCTCCAGGGGAAATGCTGCCAGGAAAGGGTGAGGCCGAAGCGCCGCGCCGCCGCGTCCAGCACCTTGATGCCCTCGGGCACCACCTCGTTGCCGATGCCGTCGCCGGGAATGACGGCGATCCTGTATGTGCTCACGGGCTTCCTCCCGATTGTCGTTGCGGCGAACATATAGCAGCCCGCACGGCGCCGCACCTGCGCAGAATCTCGCGGCAGCCCGAGCTCAGCGCTCGATCACGTCGTTCGTGGTTTGGACGATCTGAGTGCCGGTGCGATCGGGGAGGAACTCGATGGGGACGTCGAAGGTGCGGCCGCAGGCGGCGACGGTCCAGATTTCCCACCAGGGGCGGTAGGGATCACCCGCGCCCGGGTCCGGGGTTCGACGATCGCGCCCTCCGTATGCCGAGAATCGGGTGTTCTTGACGACGAACCTGCGGCAATCCTTGGCCAGGGTCCCCGCACCCAGATAAGCGAATTTCAGCGCGTCCCGTTGCAGCCCGAAATCGGCGTGCGTCGTGCCCGGAAGACCGGTCGTCGTGTTGATCTTCCCGTCCGCCCCGGCAAAGAAGTAGAAATTGAGCACCGTGTTGTTGCCGCAGCCGGCGACGGGAAGCCTTTCCCACCAGGCCCCTCTGTTGGGAATGCCGTCGGGCGCGAAGGCGACGGATTTCACGACCGTCACCTTCGCATTCGCCGATACCAGGCTCGGGCAGGAACGGAAGACCTCCTCGGGCAGGCGTGAGGTCAATCGCGCGATCAGGGCCGCGCGAAATTTGGAATTCAGATAGGCTTGAAAAAGCTCGCGGTCGACGCTCTGCGCCTGCGCCCCGAAGGGACCGCCGATCGTGGCGCATAGAGCGAGGAGAGCGACCACCGCCATCGTTGCCGCACGGCATCTCGCCATACCGCCGCCTCCTCCGTCGCAACTGACAGCCAGCGCTCGCCCTCACCAGGATAGCGCGTGCATCCATGGCCGGCAATTCCATCTTCGGTAGTGCGCGGAGTCGCGGCCGTCAATTCGAGCCCAGTCGCAGCTCCATATAAGCCGTGCCCGGAATCGGGCTCGCGTAATAGGCGGGGATGTCGCCAAAGCCGGTGCGGCGATAGAGGGCGACGGCGGCGGGCATCTTGGCGGCAACGGTGTCGAGGCGCATGGCGGCGTAGCCGATCGCGCGCGCGTCCGCGATGAGGCGCTCGACGAGCGCCTCGCCGACGTGCCGGCCGCGAAAGCCGGAACGGACATAGAGGCGCTTCATCTCGCAGATACCGGCCTCGAGCGGACGCAGGGCCACGACCCCGGCGGCCTCCTCGCCGGCGCGGGCCAGGAGGAGCCGGCCCGCAGGTGGCGCATATTTGCCCGGCAGGCCCGCGAGCTCCTCGGCGAAGCCCTGATAGGCGAGGTCGAAGCCGAGCCCGCGCTGATAATCGAGGAAGAGCTCGCGTGCGGCCGCGATGTCGGCGGGCCCGCGTGCGTCCGCGATCGTGATCGCCGCCGTTTCCGTCACAGCGTGATCGTCCCCTCCATGAAGCGCGCACAATGGCCCGCGATGGTGACGCGCGCGCCGCGGTCCTCGCACCAGAGCTCGCCGCCGCGCTTGGAGATTTGGCGCGCGAAGAGCTTCTTCTTGCCG
>DATJAC010000241.1:0-3627 GCA_035516655.1 Alphaproteobacteria bacterium
GGCGCCGGCAAGACGACCTTGATGCGCGTGATCTCGGGGCTGATCCCGGCGGGAAGCGGGGAGCTCACGATGGAAGGCCGCCCGCTCGCAGGCATGGCGGCGCATCAGATCGTAGCACAGGGCATCGCCCACGTGCCGGAGAACCGCCGGCTTTTCGCCCGGCTCAGCGTCGAGGACAACCTGCGCATCGGCAGCTTCATTCCCGCCGCCCGGCGGCATTTCGCCGACCGGCTCGCCTGGGTCTACGAGCTCTTTCCGCGGCTCAAGGAGCGCAGCCGCCAGCTCGCCGGCACGCTCTCGGGGGGCGAGCAGCAGATGTGCGCGATCGGCCGGGCGCTCATGTCGCGGCCCAAGCTCCTCCTGATGGACGAGCCGTCCGCCGGCTTGGCCCCTCTCGTCGTCGAGCAGGTCTTCGATCTCGTGCGCCGCATCCGGGCCGAGGGGCTGACCGTGCTCGTCGTCGAGCAAAACGTCCAGCAGGTGCTCGACATCGTCGATCGCGCCTATCTCCTCGAGGTCGGCGGCATCCGTCTCGCCGGCACGGCGGCCGAGCTCAGGGACAATGCGTTCATCCGCAAGGCCTATATGGGATTGTAGGGCGAATGGACATCTTCCTCCTCGAAGCGGTGGTGAACGGCCTGTTGCTCGGCGGCGTGCTCGCACTCTTGGCCCTCGGCCTGAACCTGATTTTCGGCGTCATCGACGTCGTCTGGATCGCCTATGCCGATCTCGTCATGTGCGGCATGTACGCGGTCTATTGGCTCCACGCATACTACGGCTGGCCGCTTCCGCTCGCCTGTGCCGCCGCCATCCTGGGCGTGGCTCTGCTCGGCATTCTCGTGCACCTGCTCATCATCGCTCCGGTCCTCGGCTCGGCACCCATCAATCAGCTCCTCGCAACGGGCGGCCTGCTCTATTTCCTGCAGAGCTTTGCCACACTTCTCTTCGGCACCGACTTCCGCAATATCGGCGTGCGCCTGCCGGTCATCGAGGTGGGCGGGGTCTTCGTGAGCTATGCGCGGCTCATCGCCTTCGTGGCGGCGCTCCTGGGTGCCGTCGCCCTCTATCTCTTCCTCAAGCGCAGCTACCTCGGCACCGCGATCCGCGCCATCGCGCAGGACCGGGAGATCATGGGCCTGATGGGGGTCGACCAGCGCCGCATCTATCTCATCACCTCCGCCATCGGCGGCGCCCTGGCCGGGCTTGCCGCCTGTCTTCTGTCGCTGCAGTACGACGTTCATCCCTTCATCGGGAATACCTTCGGGCCGCTCATCTTCATGATTTGCGTGCTCGGCGGCCTGGGCAACATGCTCGGCGGGTTCATCGCCGCCTTCATCATCAGCCAGATCATCGCCATCGGCGGCTATTACTCCTCGACGGAGTTCTCCTACGTGCTCGCCTTCACGCTCTTCATCGTGCTCATGTTCGCGCGCCCGCGCGGGATTCTCGCGCGATGACGGCGCGCATCGCGGCAGGGCTGATCGGCATCGCGGCTCTCGCGTCGCTTCCTTTCGTCGTCCCCACCTACTTTCTTCATTTGCTGATCCAAATCCTGCTCTGGGGCTTCATCTATACGGCCTGGTCGCTCATGGGCCGCTTCGGCTTCGTCTCGCTCGGCCACGGCGCGTTCATGGGTATCGGCGCTTATGTCCCGGCCTTGCTCTGGAACTACGAAGGTGTGACTCCGTGGCTCAGCATTCCGCTCGGCATGCTGCTCTCCGGACTCTTGGCGCTGGTCATCGGCTACCCCTGCTTCCGCCTCAAGGTCGTCGGGCATTACTTTGCCCTCGTCACCCTGGCGTTGAGTCAGGTGGTGATGCTCACCATCGTCGCCGCGCGCGACATCACCGGCGGCTCGCTCGGCATGACCCAGAAGCTCGCCGGCCATTCCTGGTATGCGCTCCAGTTCCCCGAAAAAGGATATTTCTACGGCGTGGTGCTCGTGGTGTGGCTCGGCGGCCTCGTCGTCTGGCAATGGATGGACCGCGGCGTCGGCCGGGAGGCTCTGGAAGCGATCTCGGAGGACGAGGAGGCCGCGGCCTCGATCGGCATCAGCATCATGCGCGAGAAGCTCAGGGTGACGGTGGTGAGTGCGCTCCTCACCGCACTCGGGGGTGCGCTTTACGGGCAGTACCTCATGTACCTCAATCCCGAATCGGTCTCCGGCATCAGCGTCTCGCTCCAGATCGTCTTCGCCGCGATCGCGGGCGGGATGTACTCGCTCCTTGGGCCGACCGTCGGCGCCTTGTTCACGATCGCGCTCACCGAGGGCCTGCGGGTATTTTTCGGGACCCATTTCATCGGCGCGGCCAACACGATTTACGGCATTCTGCTCGTGCTCTTCATCATCTTCATGCCGCGCGGCATTCTCGGCCTCATTGAGGCAATCGGCGCGCGCCGGCTCCGCGCGAGTGCCGTGGCGGCGGAGTAGGGCGCTTGTTGCGGCTCGGCCTCATCGGGTGCGGCGCCATCGGCGATGAGGTGCTGGCGGCCCTGGCCGGCGGCAAGCTTCCCGGGATCGCCGTTCCCGCCGTGCTTGTCCGACGGCCGCGTCGGCCTGCAGCACGGCACGGGGTTGAGCTCTTGAGCGATGCGGAACGGTTTTTTGCAGCGGGGTTCGACGCTGTGCTCGAATGCGCGGGCCATGAGGCGGTTGCCGCTTACGGAGCGCGCGTTCTCGCAGGCGGCGCCGACTTTATCGTCACTTCGGCGGGTGCCCTCGGCGATGCGGCCCTGCTCGACCGTCTCCTCGCCGCGGCCAAGGTGCGGGGGCGGCGCCTGATCGTGCCTTCGGCCGGGATCGGCGCGCTCGACATCCTCTCCGCCGCCGCTGTGGGCGGGCTCGACGAGGTGCGCATCACCGTGCGCAAGGACCCGGAGAGCTGGCGCGGTACCGTGGCGGAAGCTAGCCACGACCTTGCCCGGCTCGCCGGCGAGACGGTCCTTTACGACGGGCCGGTCCGGCAAGGGGCGAAGCGCTATCCGCAGAACGTCAATATCGCCGCGGCCGTCGCCCTTGCCGGGATCGGCTTCGAGCGCACCCGGCTTACCATCGTCGCCGATCCGGGTACTTCGGACCATGTCGTCGAGGTGACGGCCTGGGGCCGCTTCGGCCGCTTCTCTTTTCGCGAGGAAATCGTTCCGACCGCGGAGAACCGCAAGACCGGCAAGCTCGTCGCCATGGCGGTCGTCAAGACGATCCGGCAATTGGCTGCGACCTTGGTCGTCGGCGCCTGAGCGGGGAGGACGTGATGCGCGTGGCCCTCTGCAACGAAGTGCTGGCGCCCTTACCCTTCGAGCGCCAGGCGAGCCTCGCGGCCGAGCTCGGCTATGACGGGCTCGAAATAGCGCCCTTCACCCTCGATGACGATCCGCCCATGATTCCGGCCTCCCGCCGCCGCGCGATCCGCCAAGCCGCCGAGGCGGCGGGGATCGGCATCACCGGGCTTCATTGGCTCCTCGTCAAGCCGGACGGCCTCTCGATCACGAGTGCCGATGCGGCCGTCCGCCGGCGCACCATCGAGGTCATGCACCGGCTCATCGGGCTCTGCGCCGAGCTCGGCGGGCGCATCCTCGTACATGGCTCGCCGGCGCAGCGGCGTCTGCCCGCGGGGAGCGGTACCGAGG
>DATJAC010000242.1:0-11552 GCA_035516655.1 Alphaproteobacteria bacterium
TCCGATCAAGTGGAATCAATCCACATCGTCGTTCCCGCGAAAGCGGGAACCCAGGACCAGGTGACGGGCCGTTGCCCCTGGACCCCGGCTTTCGCCGGGGTGACGAAAGAGATGTTCTACTTGATCGGATTCAGCTCTAGCCCGCGGCTCGGAAAGGGTGCCCCCCTTCGGGGCAGGTCCTTGAAATCCCGGAATCTTTGCCCATATCACCTGCACACCCCCTCGCTTCCCCCTCGCTCGTTCGGAGCGCCCCCTGGGCGCTCGCTTGGCGTGGCAGGGGGGTTGGGGTGGAGGGTTTTAAGCTGCGGTGCTCGCGTCCGGGCGGGCCCGCGGTTCAACATAATGAGGATTAACGCTTTGACCCAATTCAATTTTGCCCCCGAAAACGCGCTCTCCCATTACCTCGGGGAAGTGCGCAAATACCCCTATCTCGACCTCGCGACCGAGCAGCGTCTCGTCGAGGAGTGGCGCAGCAAGCGCGCCCCCGCGGCCCTCGACCAGCTGGTCGGCAGCCATCTGCGCCTGGTGATCAAGACGGCGCGCGGCTATCTCGGCTACGGCCTGCCGCTCGACGATCTCGTCGCCGAAGGCAACCTCGGCCTGATGCAGGCGATCGAGCGTTTCGATCCCGCGCGCGGCTTTCGTCTCAGCACCTATGCGATCTGGTGGATCCGCGCGCAACTGCAGGATTACGTCATGCGCGCGAGCTCGCTCGTGCGCATGGGCACGACCGCCGCTCAGAAGCGGCTCTTCTTCAATCTGCGCCGCACGGCGGCGGCCCACGGCGAGATCAAGGGCGGGGATCTCTCGCCCGAGGCGGTCGAGAAGATCGCGCGCGAGCTCGGCGTGCGCCAGTCCGAGGTGATCGAGATGAGCCGCCGCATGAGCGGACGCGACGCCTCCTTGAACGAGCGCATCGACACGGACGGCGAGGCGGAGCGCCAGGACTTCCTCGTCGACGACCGCCCCGATCAGGAAGCCGAGCTCGTCCACGCCGACGAGATGGCGAAGCGGCGCGGCGTGCTCGAGACGGCACTCAAGACGCTCTCTCCGCGCGAGCGTCAGATCGTGGTCGAGCGCCAGCTCAACGACGAGCCGCCCACGCTCGAGGATCTCGGCAACCACTTCGGCGTCTCGCGCGAGCGCGTGCGCCAGCTCGAGGCGCGCGCCTTGGCCAAGCTCGGCAAGGCGGTGCGCGTCGAGATGGCGGCCCTCGAAGCCCCTCGCCCCGCCGCCTGAAGCACGGCGTCCGGCAAGCTCCGGACGCCGCAATTTCCCCGTCATCGCGGCGGGCTCGCGGCACCGTCCGATCAAGCGGACTCAATCCACCTCGTCGTTCCCGCGGAAGGGGGAACCCAGGACCGGGCGACGGGTCGATGCCCCTGGACCCCGGCTTAGGCCGGGGTGACGCGGGAGATCTTCTAGGTGACCGGATTCCCCTCCCGCGGCACGCCGCCGAGCCCCGCATCGATCGCCGCACTGCTTTCTCGCTCGAAAACGGCGCCCCGACCATGCCATCAATCGGGGGCGAGGCTCATGGTCGCACCCTGGTGCTTTCGAGCCTCCTGGTCTATGAAGGGAGTTTCAGGGACGGCGGCAATTGTCGGCTTTTTCCCACGGGCGATGTCGAGATGCTGGCGCACGGATCAGCGGCTCTGGCTGGAAGCAATCCGCTCGGGGAGCGCCTCGGCCGCACCGCGCGCGAGACGGCACTTTCCCACATACTCCCGGCTTTCCGTGCCGAATTCGATGCCCTGCTGAATCGGATTTTGGCATGATGCGCTCTGCGGTTCGCAACGGCGCGCCGCTCGCGGCATGGCATCGGTGCCGCCTCGAGCCTCGAGAGCGATAGAACGCGATGGCGAAAGCAACGGCCCCTACCCGGCCCCAAGGTCAAGCCCGCGCTCCGACGCAGGCCCAGCCTTCGGCGCAAGCCCAACCGCAAGCCGCGGCACAAGCCCAGGGCAGCTTCCTCGACCTCGTGGCCGCGACGGTGCCGCTCTTCGCCGCGGCCCTCGAGGCCCATCGCCAGGGCCAGCTTTCGCGGGCGCGCTCGGCCTATCTCGAGCTCATGGACCAGCCCAACGTCACCGCGGTGTGCCTGCACCAGCTCGGCGTGGTCGCGGGCCAGCAGGGCGACCACAAGCGCGCCGCCGAGCTCTTCCAGCGCGCCATCCGCATCGATCCCGGCCAGCCCATGTTCTACCAGAATCTCTCCGTCAGCCTGGAGCGCATGGGCAACAAGCCAGCCGCCCTCGACGCGCTCATCGATCTCGGCTGCGCCTTGCAGAAGAGCGAGATGCACGATCAGGCGATCCCGGTCTACCGGCGCATCCTCGAGGCCGATCCCTGCCGCTATGCCGCCTACGTCAACATGGGTACGGGTCTCGCCTGGCTGGGCGACACGCAGAACGCCGTGCCCGCCCTCCTGCGCGGTGCGGTGCTTTACGGCGAAGTGAAGCCCGAGCTCAAGCTCTTTCTCGCCCGACTTCTGCCGAACCTCATCGCCGGCGGGGCCGTGCCGCCCGACATCGCCACCCCACCCGGACCGCCCACGGGACGGGTCGAGATGATCGAGCACGCGCTCGCGAGCGTCGGCAAGGCGCTCACCGAGCTCGGCTACCACGAGGAGGCGGTCAAGTGCTACCGCATGGCGGTCGAGACCGAGCCGGGCCTGCCGCTCGCGCATTGGAACCTCTCGCTCGCCTTGCTGAGCGAAGGCGACTTCGCCAATGGCTGGCGCGAATACGAGTGGCGCTGGCGCTGGGACAAGTTCCCCGATCCGCACCGCCGCCTGCCCGTACCCGAATGGCGCGGCGAGCCGCTCGCGGGCAAGACCATCGTGGTCTATGCCGAGCAAGGCTACGGCGACACCATTCAATTCGCCCCCCTCGCGCGCCGCCTGGCCGAGCAGGCCGGCGAGGTGCTGCTCGAGGTCACGACACCCCAGGTCCGCCTCTTCAAGGAGGGCTTCGCGGGCGGCAATCTTCACGTGGTCGAGCGCACGCGGAACGCCGATATCATCGCCACGCCAAAGCCCTATCACTACGTGGTGCCGCTCATGAGCCTGCCCGCGCGGCTCTCGCTTTCCCTCGGCGAGCTGCCCCTGTGCGGCCCCTACATCGCACCGCAGGTGGCCGCCCACGCCGCATGGGCGAAGCGCTTCGCCGCGGCCAAGGGGGAGCGGATCGGGCTCGCCTGGGCCGGCCGTCCGACCCACGCCGAGGACCGCAAGCGCTCGCTCCGGCTCGAGCGGCTGCGCGCGCTCTTTCTCCTCGAGGGCATCAACTGGTACTCGCTCCAGGTGGGCCCGGCGAGCGCCCAAATCGCCGAGACCAACCTCCCGCTCGTCGACCTCGCACCCCACTTCAAGGACTTCGCCGACACGGCAGCCGCGATCAGCGAGCTCGACCTGGTGATCGCCGTCGACACCGCGGTGGCACATCTCGGTGCGGCCCTCGGCAAGACAGTGTGGGTCCTGCTGCCCGCCGTCGCCGATTGGCGCTGGCTGCAGGGGCGCAGCGACAGCCCGTGGTATCCGACCATGCGTCTCTTCCGCCAGCCCACGATCGGCGATTGGGACAGCGTGCTCGCCGACGTGCTGCGGGCGCTCACGGAGCGCGTCCCTCAGCGCTCGCAGAAGACGCTCCCAACCTAGCTTCGCTCGCGGCCTGACCTCGCGCCAGCCGCGGGCCGCCGCAATTGACAGACGCAAGGGTCGTCGCTAGCGTCGCCTGCGACGCCAGCAAAACGCTTGCGCCGCCGCGCTCAATCGATGGAACGGGGGATGGGCGAAGGCTCGGTAGTTACGTCAACGCCGGGGTCTGGAACGCCGCGAGCGGCGGCAGCCGCCGCGGGCGGCGGCGGTTGGCGCGCGCGAGCGCTCCTCGCCGCGGCCGCCGTCGCTCTTGCAATTTCGGCGTCATCGGCGCTCGCCCAGCAGCCGCCCAGCTCGGGTACCTTGCTCAAGGAGCTCGGCCCCACGGTGCAGCCGCCCTTGCCGCAGACCCTCCCCCCGCCGCTCGCGGCTCCGCCCGAGGCGGTCCCCATCCAGGGCGGGGCGACGACGCTGGTCACGGACTTCCACATCGTCGCAAAGCAGTTCCCCGAGGCCGCCCTCAAGGCGCTGCTCAAGGACTACGTCGGCCGCCGGCTGACCTTGGCCGACCTGCAGGAGGCGGCCGGCAAGATCAGCGAATATTACCGCGCGCACGATATCCTCGCTCGCGCTTATGTTCCGCAACAGAAGATCGAGAACGGCGTGGTCGAGATCATCGTGCTCGAGGGCACGCTGGGCGCCATCACGGTCGATCCGGCGAGCGTCACGCGCCTCGATCCGTCGCTCGCGACCGGGATCGTCGGCGCGCGCGCGCCGGTGGGCCAGATCCTGCATCCCAGGGACATCCAGGAGGGGGTGGCGATCCTGAACGAGATTCCCGGCGTCGCCGCCGCTGCGACGCTGGTGCCGGGCGCCAATCCGGGCGAGACCAACGCCGATCTCAAGCTCGCGGACCGGCCGCTGTTCTCGGGCTTGGTGCAGACCGACAACGAGGGTCAGCGCTTTGCCGGCGCCCACCGGCTGATCGAGAGCGTTTCGGCCAACGATCCCTTCGGGCTCGGCGAGCAGGCGACCCTCACGGCGCTCCAGACGACGGGCAGCACCTATAGCCGCTTCGCCTTCGCACTGCCGGTCGGGACGTCGGGGTTGACGCTCGGGATCGACGGCTCGGGCCTGCTCTTCCATCTCGGCGTGCCCTTCGACATGCTGAGCGAGGGCGGCTATGCCTACACCGGCGGCCTCACCGCGGCCTATCCGATCCGCCGGACGCCCGATCTGGCCCTCACGGCCCTCGCCAGCTTCGACCACAAGCGGCTGGTCGATTGGGCGCTCGGCACCGACACCTCCAATCACGCGATCGAGGTCGGCAACTTGCGCCTCGTCGGGCTCTGGCCCGACCAGTTCCTCGGCGGCGGCCTCAACAACTTCGGCATCGGCGGCACCCTCGGCACGCTCGACCGCAGTGCGGTGGCCGCCGATCTCGCCGCCGACCGCGTGACCGCGCGCACCAACGGCACCTATGGCAAGCTCAGCGGCAATCTCTCGCGCGTCCAGGCGCTCTTCGACCGCACCGAGCTCTACCTGGCCTTCTCCGGCCAGCTCGCCTTCAAGAACCTGGAGAGCTCGGAGCAATTCTCCCTCGGCGGTCCCGACGGGGTGCGCGCCTACCCGGTCACCGAGGCGAGCGGCGACAACGGTGCGATCGGCACGCTCGAGCTGCGCCGGCGCATCATCGAGGGCCTGCAGCTGATCGGCTTCTACGACGTGGGCGGGATCGAGCTGCACGAGAGCACCTGGAAAGGCTGGCAGACCGTGCCGGGCCAGCCGGACCTCTACCTCCTGCAGGGTGTGGGCGTCGGGGCGAGCTGGGCGCCGATCGAGGGGTTGCTCGCCAAGGCCACCTATGCGCGCGCGATCGGCGACAATCCGGGCCACGACATCAACGGCAACGACAGCGACGGCAAGCACTCCAAGAACCGCTTCTGGCTCCAGCTCAGCTACGTCTTCTGAGCTCGCGGCTCCGGGGACGCGGGGAAGCCTCATCCTGAGAGGCTGACCGGAAATGAACGCGCAATCTTCGGTGCATTCCCTGCCACACGTCGTCATTCCCGCGAAAGCGGGAATCCATCGTCGGCCTTGAGCCGGGCTTCGGACATGGACCTCGGCTTTCGCCGGGGTGACGAATAGAGCATTGAAAGTGAACGGATCGTTTTGAGTCAGACTCTGAGGAGCCGCCGCAGGCGGCGTCTCGAAGGATGGGGTGAAGCCGACCCGGTACCGGGCCGCGCCCCGTCTTGCGAACGCCGCCAAGAGGGTGCACCATGGCTGCCCCATTCGCGCTAACTGTCATCCATCGGGAAGGTGCGAAATGAAATCGAGATCTGCGTTCGCATTGGGTGTTGTCGCCGGGTTGGCACTCCTGGCACCGCCGGCGCTGGCGGAGGCACCCGTCGCCATGGTCGAGGGTGTCACGGGCACCGCGGCCGGAGTGAGCTTCATGCAATATCTCCAGCCCGGCACGGTGATCAAGCTGGGACCCGCGGACAAGCTGGTGCTGGATTACTTCCACTCCTGCGCGCGGGAGACGATCACCGGCGGCACCGTCACGGTCGGCAACGACGGCAGCGAGGTGGCGGGCGGGGCGATGTCGAGCGAGACCGTCGTCTGCGACGGCGGCCAGCTCAAGCTCACGTTGGCCCAGTCGATGCAGAGCGGCACCGTGGTGTTCCGGGAAGCGCCCAAGGCCGGGCAGCCGGAGCCGATCGAGCGCACGCTCTTCAATTTGAGCCCGATCTTCGATTTGGGCGGACCCACGACCCGGCTGGTCGTCGAGGAAATCGACAAACCCGGCCGGCGCATCGATCTGCGCCTCTCCGCGAAGGACCTCGTGCAGGGCCGTTTCTACGACTTCGCCCAGCACGGCGAGCGCCTGCTGCCGGGGGCCGTCTATCGCGCCACCGCCAATCGCCGCAGCGTGGTCTTCAAGATCGATCCCGGCGCCGCGGCGGAGCCCGCCTCGCTTCCCGGCAGGCTCGTGCAGCTTTAGATACCGCCGATCATGTCAAGCCCCTCTCCCGCGTGAGCGGGAGAGGGGTTCTGGGTTGCTTCCTCTCCCGGATTCAATCCGGGATCGCCTCCTTGCAATGACCTCGGAGTCGTCATTGCGAGCGTAGCGAAGCAATCCAGGCGCTGCTCAGATCACACCAGATCCTTGTAGAGGTCGCGCCAAGCCGCGTTTGTTGCCTCGATCGGCGCCGGCTTCTTCTTGCGCGAGGTTCCCTTGAGTTGCTTCTCGCGCAGAATGGCATGTTCCATGCTGTGGTGCGGCTCGTACCGGACCAGAAGCTTGCGGCCGTAGCGCGAAGTGAAGCCAGGGACGAGCGACTCCCTATGCTGGTATACAGGTTGCAACAGATTGGAGGTGACGCCGGTGTAAAGCGTGCCATTGCGTTCGCTCGCCATGATATAGACGGCTGGTCGCTTCATGAAGGTTGCCTGGATTGCTTCGCCTTCGGCTCGCAATGACAGCGGAAGGCGTCCCGCGCGCAGCGCCCGCTAATTGGACGAGGTGCTCTCCACGTCGGTCTTGATCAGGAAGTCGGTGCCGCGGCGGTAGCCGACCGGCACCTGCGGCTGCGTGCCGAGCTTCTCGGTGACGACGGGGAGCGTCTCGAGCGAGTACTTCAGGAGCTTGCTCACGGTGATGCGGCCGTCGCCCGGGTCGCGGTCGGCCTGCCCGGCGAGCCCCTCCAGCATGACGTAGGTGAAAGCACCGTGCCCGAGCGTGGGCAATTCGGCCGCGACCTGGTCGGGGCGCGAGGCGGCGATGACGGCGACGCCCGAATCGCGCGCCACTTGCCGCAGCACCTTGCGGTCGAGCGCACCGGTCAGCGTCGCGATGCTGCCGCCCGACTTGCAGGCGTCGATGAAGAGCAGGATCTGGTTGGCGCCGATGCCGACCACGGCGTCGCGCAGATCGGCCGCCGAAATCGCACTCTTGACCTCCTCCGCCTCGCTCGCGAGCGTGGCGTCGTACGGCAGCATGTACCACTGCTTGCCGACGATCTCGCCGTGCCCGGCGTAGTAGATGACGACCTCGTCCTCCGGCTTGGTCGTGCGCAGGCTCTTGAGCAGCTGAACGATGTTCGCCTTCGTCGCCTGCTCGTTGGTGAGCCGGTGCTCCTCGACCTTGGCGAAGCCTGAAGTGCCCGCGCGCGCGAGCGAGCCGAGCATCGCCAACGCGTCGGGCGCGCCGTAGTCGAGGTCGAGCCGCGCGTCGTAGTAGGTGTTGATGCCGATCGTCACCACGTGAAGCGTCGGCGGCGCACCCGCGCCGACGGTGGCGATCTGCGCCGTGGCCGCATCGCCGTCCACGCCCTGCGTGCTGGTGCTGACGGCCTCGAAGCCGTTCGCACCCGCAAGGAGCACGCTGCGATAGACGCTGGTGCGCACCTTGGGGTCCTTCGGATTGTCGAGCGTATCGGAGACGAGCCGGTCGGGCGGCACCAGCTTGCCGTTGTGGAAGAGATGCTGCGCCGCGATCCCGCCGCCGCGGTCCGTCGCGGTGACGGTGATCTCGATCTCCTGGCCCGCCTTATAGGGGCCGGGGCTGAGCGCGAGCGTGCTCTTGGGCGTCGGGAACACCCCCGCCGAGAGCGGTGCGGCGGCATCCGCCACGTAGACCGGCTGCTCCGCGAACACCTTCGCCAGGAGGCCCGGCTCGTAATATTTCTCGGAGAAATTGTCGATCGGCAGGTTCGCCTCCGCGACCCACGAGACGTCGTCGACCCCCTGCTGCGAGCCGTCGAAGCGTCCCTGCTGGTCGAGCACGGCCCAGCCCTTCAAGGTCGAGATCATGCGCGCCATGTCGGTGCCGTCGGAGAGGCCCCAGACGCGGATGATGCCGTCCGTCCCGCCGGTCAGCAGGCGCTGGTGTGCCGCATCGACGAGGACGAATTGCGCCGAGCCCGCGGGCCCGGCGAAGCCGCGCGCGAGCCGGCCGCTCGCGGTGTCGTAGAGGCTGGCCTGGCCTTGCGTGCCGGCGAGTGCCACGTAGCGCCCGCCGGGGGCGACCTCGGCCGCCGGCGGATTGGGGCTGCCGGCGAAGACGCGGGGCTGACCCCTCCCGTCCTTCGGCCACACCCGCATGAGCCCGGTATCCTCGGTCGTCACCGGCTCGCCCGCCTCGTTGAAGCCGACGGCGATGACCTTGCCGCTATGGCCGCCGAGAACGGCCACGGCACGCTTCTCGGCACGGCTCCACAGGATGGCCTTGCCGTCCGCCCCGCCGCTCAGGATCGACTGGCCGTCGGCGCTGATCGCGAGCGAGACCACGGCCGCGGTATGGCCGTAGAGCACGGCGAGCGCCTTGCCGCTCTTCGGATCCCAAAGCCGCACCGTGCCGTCGGCCCCCCCACTCGCCAGCACGCTCTCGTCGGGTGCGAGGGCGAGCGCATCGACCGCCCCGCTGTGGCCCGAGAGGCCGAGCATCTTGGCGCCGGTGAGCGCGTTCCACACCGTGATCGTGCCGTCCGCCCGGCCGCCCGCGAGATAGGGGTTGCCGCAGACGATGGCACCGGTCGGCGCACCCCCCGCCCCGCCGGAGATATGGAAGCGTTCGGTGCCCGAGCGCAGGTCGAAGAGCCGGACCGAATTGTCGGCGAGGGCGACACCGAGGAGATTGCCGTCCCGGCTCAGGCAGACCGCCTGCACCGCCCCCGCCGAGTTCCGCACCTCGAGCACCGGCTCGATCGCACCCTCGAAGAGGCCGAGCTTCGGCGAGGTCGCGACCGTGCCGTTGCTCGCGCTCTCGACGAACGGGCCACCGGGGGTCAGAAGGTCGCCCGTGTCGATGAGGCCGGTGTCGAGCGTGGAGGTCTCCTCCGGCGCCGTGCCCGGCGGCGGCGGCGGGGGCGGAGGCGGCGACGTTCCGCCCAAGGGCGGGGGCGGCGGCGAGACGGGCGGCACGGTCGGGGGCGAGGGCGGGGGCGAGACGGCGGGTGCGACAGCTCCCCCCGTGCCGACGATGAAATAGGGATAGCTCGGGCTGCCGCCGGCACCGATCTGCCAAACGCCGCTGAAATCCCAGCCGGCGGCGAGGTAGGTCGCCTCGGTCATCAGCTTGGCGGTGGGGAGGCCCATGCTGTTGGGATCGCCGTCGGTCGCCTGTCCGGAGGTGGTGGTGTCCCAGAAGCTCCCGACCGTCAGCATGATCGGGCTGCCGGTCAGCCCGCCCACGCCGAGGCTGCCGGAGGCGCTGACGAGCCCAGCTGAATAGCTCGTGGTGACCGTTCCGGGGTTGTCGCCCACCAGCCCGCCGATCGAAGCGCTCACCGGCGCCACGATGACCGAGCCGAGCGAATAGGTATTGATCACGTGCCCGTCGTTCTCGCCCACGAGCCCGCCGATCCTCGAGCTGCCGCTGGCAACGGTGACGCTGCCGCTGCCGAAGGTGATCGAGCCACCGCTCACCACGATGCAGTCGTAGCAGCTCAAGCTGATGCTGCCGCCGCTGTCGTTCCACCCCACCAACCCGCCGATCTGGGTACTCGAGCTGCCGACGCCGACCGAGCCGGAAGCGCTACCGCCAATGATGAGGCCGTCGCTATAACCCGCGAGCCCGCCGACAGCCGTGCCGAAAGCGCCGACGATGACCGAGCCGGTGGCGTAGCTGGCGCTGATCGTGTCGCCGCTGTCGTTGCGCCCCACGAGCCCGCCGACCGCCGAGCCAAAGGCAACGACGGTGACCGGGCCCGTGGCATAGCTCGCGGCGATGAGCCCGGTGCCGACGGTGGGCGTGTCGTTCCAGCCGACGAGGCCGCCCACGTTCGTGCTGTTGCTGTCCGCCGAGACCGAGCCCGAGGCGAAGCTCGCCGTGATCGTGCCGGCGTTCAGGCCGACGAGGCCGCCGACGTTGGTGCTGGCGCTGCGCGCAAAGACCGAGCCGATGGCGGAGCTTGCGGAGATGACGTCGCCGCTGTCGTTGATGCCGACGAGCCCGCCGATATAGGAGCTGTTATTGCCGACGCTCACATTGCCGCTGGCGGAGCCGAACGCGATGACGGCGCTGCCGCCGGGGAAGAAGTCGTTCCAGCCGACGAGCCCGCCGATATAGGAGCTGTCGTTGCCCCCCGAGACCGAGCCCGAGGCGAAGCTCGCGCTGATGGTGCCGGCGTTCTGGCCGACGAGCCCGCCGATCGCCTCGCTGCTGCCGGCGCCCACCGAGCCCGACGCGCTGCTCGACGAGATCGTGGCGGAGGGGGCGTTGATGCCGACGAGCCCGCCGATCGCCGTGGTGCCGCTATCGCCGCTCACGTTGCCGCTGGCCGAGCCGAAGGCGATGCTGCCGGAATTCAGTCCGACGAGCCCGCCGATATTGTAGCTGGCGCTGCCGCCCGAGACCGAGCCCGAGGCCGTGCTTCCGTCGACGGTGCTCGTGCCGTCGTTCAAGCCGACGAGGCCACCGATGTCGTAGCTGCCGCTCAAGCCGTCGACCGGGCCGCTCGCGGTGCCGTTGCTCACCGTGCCGGCGTTTTGGCCCACCAGCCCGCCGATGTTCCAGCCGCCGAGGCCGCCGTCGACCGTGCCGGAGGCGCTGCCGTTGCTGACGCTGCCGTTATTCAGCCCCACCAGCCCGCCGATGTTGACGTAGCCGTAGTTGGCGGAGGAAACGCCGCCGACCGTTCCGCCGGCGGAGCTGTTGCTGACGGTGCCGTCCACGTCGTTCAACCCCACCAGCCCGCCGATGTCGTAGCTGCCGCTGCTGCCGCGGACCGAGCCGCTGGCGGAGCCGGCCCTGACGGTCCCGTCGTTGTATCCGACCAGGCCGCCGATGTTGTAGCTGCCGCTCCCGCCCGTGACGGAGCCGGACGCCGTGCTGCTGCTGATGGCGGCGACGGCGCTGCCGCCCGAGACCGAGCCCGAGGCCGTGCTTCCGTCGACGGTGCTCGTGCCGTCGTTCAAGCCGACGAGGCCACCGATGTCGTAGCTGCCG
>DATJAC010000243.1:0-6617 GCA_035516655.1 Alphaproteobacteria bacterium
GCGCGAGCTGGCGGTCGAATTCGCGGGGCTCGGCGTGAGGGTCAATGCGGTAGCCCCCGGCGAGATCGAGACCGCGATGGTGGGACCCGAGTACGACAGCCTCATCCCGCGCATCCCGCTCCACCGCCTGGGCACGCCCGAGGAGGTGGCCGGTGTGGTCTTCCAGCTCTCGACCCCCGATTTCGGCTACGTCACCGGCACCGAGATCTTCATCACCGGCGGGCAGCACTTGCTCTAGCGAGCGGACGACGGGGGACGGACGACAGCGGACGGACGAGAATCTCTTGTCCGTCGTCCGTCATCCGACCTCTGTCATCCGGCCTTCGAACCAGCGCTTGCGCGCCTCGAGCTGGGCGATGTCGTGGGCGAGCCAATCGGCAAGCAGGCCGGGCGGCTGCTGCGCGCGCAAATCCGCGAGACGGGTGATCTCGCCCTCGACCGATTCGATGAGCAGGTCGAGCTGGCGGCGCTTGTCGTCCGCGTCGAGGAGATGGAAGAAGCGCATCTTGAGGGCGACGACGAGCTTGTTGAGGTCGTCGACCGGCGAGCGCACGCGGCTCTTGAGCAGGGTCGCGAGCTCGGCGCAACCGGCGTCGGTGACGCGGAGCAGCGCATTGTCGGCGACGTCGCCACCTGCGACCGGCTCGACCAGTCCCTCGAGGCGCAGGAGCTCGATCGAGCTGCCCAGGATATCGAGCGAGGGCCCCGTCACCCGGCTCGCGAAATGGCGCACCTCCGCCGCGAGCTCGCCGTAGCCTTGCTGCCGCTCGGTCAGGAAGCCCAGGGCCGCGAGCCGGATCGCCTCGGTCGGGATCAGCGTCTTGTCGCGATACATGGGGCGAAACTCCCGTGCGCCTATGCCGCGCGCTTCAAGCCCAGCCGAGACCAGACCTCGAGGAGGGCCTCGATCAGCCGGTCCATGTGCGCATCGCTATGGTGCGGGCTCGGCGTCAGGCGCAGCCGCTCGCTGCCGCGCGGCACGGTCGGATAGTTGATCGGCTGCACATAGATCGCATGGCGCGCCAGGAGCTCGTCGCACGCCGCCTTGCAGAGCCGCGCGTCGCCGACGAGAAGCGGGACGACGTGGCTCTCGTTCCACATGACGGGAAGTCCGGCAGCTGCCAGGCGGCGCTTCAGGCTCTGAGCACGCTCCTGGTGCCGCGCGCGCTCGAGGGAGCTTTCCTTGAGGTGCCGCACGCTGGCAAGCGCTCCTGCAGCCAAGTGCGGGGGAAGTGCGGTCGTGAAGATGAAGCCCGCGGCATGGCTGCGCACGGCGTCGACGAGGGCGGCCGAGCCCGCGATGTAGCCGCCCATGACGCCGAAGGCCTTGGCGAGCGTGCCCTCGATCACCGAGAGGCGGTGCGCCTGGCCGTCGCGCTCGGCGATGCCGCCGCCGCGGGCGCCATAGAGGCCGACGGCATGCACCTCGTCGAGATAGGTGAGCGCACCGTAGCGCTCGGCCACCGTGCAGAGCTCGGCGATGGGGGCGATGTCGCCGTCCATCGAATAGACGCTCTCGAAGGCGACGAGCTTGGGGACCGCAGGATCGGCCGCGGCCAGGAGACGCTCGAGGTCCGCCGCATCGTTGTGCCTGAAGATGCGCTTCTCGCGCCCGCCGTGACGGATGCCTTCGATCATGGAGGCGTGGTTGAGCGCGTCGGAGAAGACCACGCAGCCCGGCAGCAGCCGGCTGAGGATGGAGAGCGCTGCCTCGTTGGCGATGTAGCCCGAGGTGAAGAGGAGGGCCGCCTCCTTGCCGTGGAGCTCGGCGAGCTCGCGCTCGAGCAGCACGTGACAGTGGTTGGTACCCGAGATGTTGCGCGTACCCCCGGCCCCGGCGCCGTAGCGCTCGAGGGCCGCCTTCATGGCCTCCAGCACGGCCGCGTGCTGGCCCATGCCGAGATAGTCGTTGCTGCACCACACCACCACCTCGCGCACCCTGCCGTCCGGGGCGTGGTGGAAGGCCGCCGGGAAGGTGCCGGCGCGGCGCTCGAGGTCGGCGAAGACGCGATAGCGCCCTTCCGCCTCGAGCGTCCCGAGTGCCTCGCGAAAATGGCGCTCATAATCCATGAGCGTGCTTAGCCTCAGAGGGGTTTCCGGGCAAATGTGGCATATTGCCACGTTCCCCGCACTCTCGATCCGCACCGGGCGGGCGGCACGCGGGCCGCGCCAAACGCCCGCATTCGCTCCTCAGGCGGCCACGAGCTGGCGCTGGCGCAAGCCGGCATGGGTCTCGTCCAACGCCGTCTTGACCGCATCGAAGAGCTCGTCGATCTCGCGCTCCTTGATGATGAGGGGGGGACAGAAGCCGAGCGTGTCGCCCATGCCGCGGGTGATGACGCCGTTGGCCTGGGCCAGCTTGGAGGCGTAGACGCCGACCCCGTCGCTCGGCGCGAAGGCCTCGCGGGTCGTCTTGTTCTTGACGAGCTCGAGACCGCCGATGAGCCCCACCCCGCGCGCCTCGCCCACGAGCGGATGCTGGCCTAGGGCCTGGAGCCGGCGCTGGAACTGCGGGGCCACGCGCTGCACGTGGCTCACGATCTGGCGCTCCTCGTAGATCTTGAGGGTCTCGAGCGCCACCGCCGCCGGCACGGGATGGCCGCCGTAGGTGAAGCCGTGGGCGAAGATGCCGACCTTCTCGCTCTCGGTGACCATGCCGCGGTAGATGCGCTCGCTGATCATGAGCCCCGCGATCGGCAGGTAGGCGGCCGAGAGCTGCTTGGCGATGGTGATCATGTCGGGCTCGAGCGCGTAGGTCGTGGTCGCGAACATGTTGCCGGTGCGCCCGAAGCCGCAGATCACCTCGTCGACGACGAAGAGCACGTCGTATTTCTTGAGCACCTTCTGGATCTTCTCGAAATAGGTCTTGGGCGGTGTGATGACCCCGCCAGCCCCCATCACCGGCTCGGCGAAGAAGGCGGCGACCGTCTCGGGCCCCTCCTTGAGGATGAGGGCCTCGAGCGATTCGGCGCAGCGCGTGGCAAAGGCCTCCTCGCTTTCGCCCGTCCGGGCGTAGCGGTAGTGATGCGGGCAGTCGGTATGGAGGATGCGCGCGATCGGCAGATCGAAATCGCGGTGGTTGTTGGGCAGGCCCGTGAGGCTCGCCGCAGCCACGGTGACGCCGTGATAGCCGCGCAGGCGCGCGATGATCTTCTTCTTCGCGGGCTTGCCGATGGCGTTGTGGTAGTACCAGATGAACTTGACGGCGCTATCGTTCGCCTCCGAACCCGAGTTGGTGAAGAACACCTTCGACATGGGTACCGGCGCCATGCCGAGGAGACGCTCGGCGAGCTCGATGCCGACCTCCGAGGATTTGTGGCCGAAGGTGTGGTAGAAGGGCAGCTTGCGCATCTGGCGGATCGCGGCCTCGATCAAGCGCTCCTCGCTGAAGCCGAGCGAGGCGCACCACAGGCCTCCCAGCCCCTCGATATAGCGCTTGCCGGCGTCGTCGAAGACGTAGATGCCGTCGCCGCGGGTGATGATGAGCGGGCCTTCCTTCTCGTGCACGCTCAAGTTGGTATAGGGGTGGAGGTAATAGGCGATGTCGCGCGCCTGGTTGGAGTTCAATCGTTCGCTCATGGCGGCCCCGCGTCTGGACGTTCCCTTTTCCTGCCCCCACCTTACTTCGACAAGCCTGCCGGGACAATGACGGCTTGAGGGCAAATCGCCGCGAAGGTGCCGTTGACGGGCGGCGTTCGGGGTGCCTATCGTTCGCTTGAAGCGAGGGGAGAACCGCCATGGCGCTCAACGACCTGCTCGTTCACGTCAATGCCTCCAAGCATGCGGCCAAGCGCATCGAGCTCGCCATCCGGCTGGCCCAGGCCCACGATGCCCATCTCGTGGGGCTCTACGTCATCCCCGAGTTCGCCATGCCGATCTACGTCGCGGCGCAAATCCCCGCCGAGATCGTGACCGTCCAGCGCGAGGTCACCGAAGCTGCCTGCCGCAAGGCCAAGGCCGCCTTCGATGAGCGCCTGCGCAAGAGCGGGGTCGCGTTCGAATGGCGCGAGGCCGAGGGCGAGCCGGGCGAGATGGCGGCTCTTCATGCCCGCTATGTCGATCTCGCCGTCGTCGGCCAGAACGATCCCGACGAGGAGCTGGCGGCGGGAGATTTCGACGTGGCGGAGCGGGTCGTCCTCGAATCGGGCCGGCCCACGCTCATCGTCCCCTATGCGGGCGAGTTCCAGCGCCTCGGCGAGCGCGTGCTCGTCGCCTGGAACGCGAGTGCAGCGGCGACGCGCGCGGTCAACGACGCGCTCCCCCTCATGGCGAAAGCCAAGAAGGCGACCATCCTCGCCGTCAACCCCAAGGGCGGGTCGGGCGGCCACGGCGAGGTGCCGGGGGCCGATATCGCACTCCACCTGGCACGCCACGGCATCAAGGCGGAGGCGAGCCACATCGAGGCCGACGACATCGAGGTGAGCGACATGATCCTCTCGCGCGCCGCGGACATGGGGGCCGACCTCATCGTCATGGGGGCCTACGGCCACGCGAGGCTGCGCGAGATCGTGCTCGGCGGGGCCACGCGCGAGATCCTGGCGCACATGACGGTACCCGTCCTCATGTCGCATTGAGCGGGGCGGTGCCGCCTGCCGGCATCTTTGCCCCCTCTGCGTGCGGCAGCGTGACCTTGCGGCCGTGATCCTCGTCTTCGGCTCGCTCAACATCGACCTCGTCTTCAAGGTGGCGGCCCTGCCGCGCGCGGGCGAGACCGTCAGTGCCGGCAGCCTCGCGACCCTTCCCGGCGGCAAGGGCGCCAATCAGGCGGTCGCTGCCGCGCGCGCCGGCGGCGAGGTGGCAATGGCGGGGGCCGTCGGCGACGACGCTTTCGGCCGCAGCCTACGCGCCGCCCTCGCCGAAGCCGGCGTGGATCAGCACCTCGTGCGGAGCGTCGCCGAGCCGACCGGCACTGCCGCCGTCGCCGTCGATGCCGGGGGCGAGAACCAGATCCTGGTCGCCGCCGGGGCCAATGCGCTCGCCCGCGCCGCGGACGTCCCCGAGGCGTTCCTCGGCCCGCGCACCACGCTTCTCCTGGAGCGCGAGGTTCCCGCGGAGGAAAGTGCCGCTCTCGCCGCGCGCGCGAAAGCCAGGGGTGGGCGCGTCATCCTCAACCTCGCCCCCATGGGCTCGGTGCCCGCGGCACTCCTCGCCAGCCTCGACGTCCTCGTCGTCAACGAGCATGAGGTGGTGCTGCTGCCGGGTGCCGGTGCCACGGAGCGCGAGGCCGCCGCCTTCGCCGCGCACCACGGCCTCACCCTCGTCGTGACGCTCGGTGCCGCGGGTGCGGCAGCCTATCGCCCCGATGGCTCCAGCCTCCGCGTGGGCGCGCTTGCCGTCACACCCGTCGACACCACCGGGGCCGGGGACGCCTTCGTGGGCGTGCTTGCGGCCGCCCTCGACCGCGGCCATACGCTCGAGGACGCCATGCGCCGCGCGAGCGTCGCCGGTGCCCTGGCCTGCCTCAAGTTGGGCGCGCAAGCCGCCCTGCCCACGGCCGCCGAGATCGAGGAGGCACTGCCGCGGCTCGGCCCCGCGACATGACGACCCGCGATTTCATGTTAGGATCAGCCTGGGGAGAAACTGGCGATGGAAGCGGGACATGGGGAAATCGGGGGTCTCGGTCTTGATCGTCTCGTTTGCCTTGGCGGTGCTCATGGCGCCGGCGCAGGCCAAAAACGTCAACGGCTGTATAGACAGCTGCTTCAACGGGGTCGGCGATGCGCCGGGACACACGGCACTGCGGGACCTGTGCGTGAAGAGATGCAGCGAGCACGCCGACTCCTATGGCGCCATCGCCTATGATGCGGAGAGCGGTGCCGTCGGCTGGTCCTACGACTTCGACGATTCGACGGCAGCCGAACAATTCGCCCTCAAGAACTGTGCCGAGCACGGGGATGGCTGCAAGGTCGTCGTCCACTTCTGGAACAGCTGCGGTGCCGTGGCGGCGGACGACGATCATTTCGCGACCGGACTGGGGCGCAACCGCGCAGACGCCGAGACCAAGGCCTTGGCCGCTTGCGGGGGTGCTGGCGGCGGCAAGTGCGAGATCCAGGCCTGGAGCTGCGCGCTGCCCTAGGGCAATGCCGGGACGAGCGCGCTAGAGCCCCAGCTGGAAGCTGATCGAGCCCGAGAGATAAAAGAGATAGGCGACCGCCCAACCGATCACCGCATAGAGAATCCAGATCGCGTCGCCGTCGCGATCCCAGCGGCCGCCTCGATCCTCGTCATCGTGCGTGAGTTCATTGCGCCTCGACATGGCAACCTCCTTGGCGCTGCGGCAGTGCGGCTGCGGATGCAGGGGTTGGGCGTTCTGGCACAGCTTCAATCTAAGCGCCGGCCGCCGCATTGGGTGCGACATCGATGCGATTATTTTGGGGCCAAATGCGGCCTGGTCGTTCTCGCGCGGGGTCAATGGCTTAAGCACGGGCGGGTCGCGCTCGACGCCCCGCCTCGCCGCGGCTAGACTTCGGTTCTGCCACCCCTCGAGCCCCCGGAGCCCCCATGCCCGTCCTCAACCGCATCGCCGAGTTCCACGCGGACATGACCGCCTGGCGCCATCACCTCCACGCCCACCCCGAGACCGCCTTCGAGGAGCACGCGACGGCCGCGTTCGTCGC
>DATJAC010000244.1:0-29598 GCA_035516655.1 Alphaproteobacteria bacterium
CTCGTTGCCTCGCCCGCGGCAAGGAGCCGGAGGCCGTCCGCGAGTGCCAGCTCGAGCCGGCCCTCGCCGGTGCCCGTGACGGTGCCGAAAAGGAGGTTCGATTCGCCGACGAAATCCGCGACGAAGGCATTGGCGGGGCGCTCGTAGATCTCGCGCGGGCGTCCGACCTGCTCGATGCGGCCGCGGCGCATCACAGCAACTCGGTCGGAAAGGACCAAAGCCTCGTCCTGATCGTGGGTGATGAAGAGGGTGGTGACCGCGAGGCGCTTCTGCAGGCGGCGCACCTCGAGCTGCATCGCATCGCGCAGTTTGCGGTCGAGGGCACCGAAGGGCTCGTCGAGGAGAAGCAGGCGCGGATTGAAGACGAGGGCGCGGGCAAGCGCCACGCGCTGCTGCTGGCCGCCCGAGAGCTGGCGCGGCAGGCGTCCCTCGAGCCCCGCGAGATCGACAAGCGCCAGCGCCTCCGCGGTCCGCCGCGCGATCTCGCCGCGCGGCAGCCGCCGCATCTCGAGCGGAAAGGCCACGTTCTCGCGTGCGGTCATGTGGGGGAAGAGGGCGTAATGCTGGAACACCATGCCGAGGTTGCGCTTGGCGGGCGGGGCCAGGGTGACGTCCTCGCCCCCCACCAGCACGCGGCCCGCCTCGGGCAGCTCGAAGCCCGCCACCACCTTGAGGAGCGTGGTCTTGCCCGACCCGCTCGGGCCGAGGATGGTGAGGAACTCCCCGGGCTCGAGGGCGAGCTCGACGCCGTCGAGGGCCGCGACGGAACCGAAGCTCTTGCGGACGCCCTCGAGCGCCAGATCGGTCGCGGCTACTTCTTGAGCAGCCACTGATTCCAGCGCTCCTGTGCTGCCGTGCCGTTCTCGGCCCACCACTCGTCGCTGATCCAGAACTGGCGCTTGAGGTTCGTGGGCTCGGTCGGGAGGTAGGGGAGCACCTTCGCATCCACATATTGGAGCGAATCCGGGTTGAGGCCGGGATAGGCGAGCGCATTGGCATAGATCGCCTCCGCCTTCGCATCGGTCAGGAAGGCGAGGAACTTCTGGCCCCAATAGGCGTCCTTGGCCCCCTTGGGGATGACGAAGGTGCCGCTCTTGAGCGCCCCCTGGCCCCACTCGATGTCGATGGGGGCGTCCTTGAGGATGAGATCGAAGAAGCGCCCGTTCCAGCCCGTCGCCAGCACCACTTCCTTGTCGAGGAGAAGCTGGGCCGGCTGCGCCCCCGTCGTCCACCACACGGTGACGGCGGATTTGATCTCGTCGAGCTTCTTGAAGGCGCGGTCCATGTCGATGGGATAGAGCTGATCGGGCGCCACCCCGTCGGCGAGGAGGGCGAACTCCAGATTGTCGACCGGATGGTTGCGCATCGAGCGCGGGCCGGGGAAGCGCTTCACGTCCCAGAACTCGGCCCAGCTCGTGGGATGCCCGTCCTTGAAGGCATCCTTGCGGTAGCCGAGCACGGTCGAATAGACCGAGGCCGAGAAGTAGGAGGGCGAGTGCTTCTCCTTGGGGAACTTGGAGCGGTCGACGATGCTGTCGTCGATCTTCTCGACGAGGCCCATCTTGGCGGCGCGCACCGCGTCCTGGCCGCCGATCTCGGTCACCGTCCATTCGACGTTGCCCGATTCCACCATGGCGCGCAGCTTGCCGAAATCGGTCGGGCTCGTCTCCACCACCGGGATGCCGTAGAGCTTCTCGAAGGGATCGAAATAGGCCTTGCGCATCCAGCTGCCCATGGCTCCGCCCGAATCGTTGACCACGATGCGCGCGGGCTTGGGCGGCTCGTCGCTCCAAGCGCCGGTCGCAAGCGCGAGCGTAACCGCGATGAGTGCTGCGGCGGCAATTCGTCCCGTTGTCATGGCGGTCCCCCCTCGGTGTTTCCCGTGAGCGCGCGGCGCGTGCCACGCGGCGGCGGGCGCCGCTGCTGCGGCTCTTCTTGACCGGCGAGCGTAGGACGGGCCCTCGCCGGGGTCAAACCGGTTGTTGGCGGCGGTTGTCGAGGCAAAGCCGTCCTCAGCGCCGCCGGACAACCGCCTTTCTGGCACCTTGCTTTTTTGCCGCGGCTGCCCAGCCGCGCAGGATGCCGGCGGTCTCCTCGTCCATGGGAAAGAAGCTCTCGATGCGCAGCTCCTCGAGTGTCACGTCCTGGGGCGTGCCGAGCGTCGCGATGGTGGTGAACAGCCGCAACGAGGTCTCGCCCTTGCGGAAATGCATCGGCAGCACCGGAACGGCCGGCGGCTCCGCTGCCGCCTGGCCGAGTGCCGTTCGCACGCCCGCGTAGCTCATCAGCCGTTCCAAGAGGGCCGCGGTCCCGGGCATCCCGTCGGCCGCCGCGTCGGCCTCCACGCTGCGGATGAAATAGCACACGACCTCCGCCCAATTCACGAGGAAGGGCCTGAGCACGTCCGGCGCCACCAAGGCATCGGCCAGGTTGACGGCCGCGTCCGGTGCCGGGGGCCCGACCAGGAACTCGACGAGGCGCCCCGCCCCGGCGTTGCCCTTGAGCAGGTTCCAGTGCCGGTCGACCACGACCGCGGGAAAGGGCTCCTGCTGGGCGAGGATGTAGTCGAGCGCCTTCATGACCTGGGCAAGCTCGGGGGCTGCAAGGGCGCTCTCGCGCCAGGCGGGTGCAAAACCCGCCGCCAGCATCAAGGCATTCTGCTGGCGCAAAGGGACCGCGAGCGCGCTCGCCAGCCGCATCACCATGGCACGGCTGGGCTGCGCGCGGCCAAGCTCGAGGAAGCTCAGGTGGCGCTGCGAGATCTCGGCTCGGCCGGACAACTCGAGCTGCGACAGTCCCCGCTGCGCGCGCCACCAGCGCAGCTTCGACGCGAAATTCGCTCCGCTCGCCATGATGACCTGCCAGGTAGTTGCTCCGATGACCGCGCTCGACAAGATGGCACGGCGCGGCTAGGCAAGGCACTAGCCAAAGCAAAGGAGCCTGGCATGGGCGAGGGGGTCGGCGTTCTCTTGGCGGTGATCTCGAGCTGCCTCGGCGGCACGGCGGCAGCCGTCACGCGCTACCTCGTCGGCAATGCCGATCCGGTGACACTTGCCATGCTGCGCTGGGGCATCGGCTTCCTCTGCGTCCTCCCCGCAGCCCTCGTCCTCAAGGTGAAATGGCCGCCGCGCGGCGATCGGCCGGCCGTCGCCGCTTTGGGGCTCGCGTTCTTCGGCCTCTTCTTCGTGCTCTACAATACCGCGCTTGGCTACACGACCGCGGCGCGCGCCAGTTTGGCGCTTTCGACCCTGCCGCTCCAGACCATGGTCGTGGGGGCTGTCCTCGGCATCGAGCGCCTGACCGCGCGCAAATCGGCCGGAGTCGGCATCGCCGTGCTCGGCGTCTCAGCAGCCCTCGCCTCGGGCCTCGCCACGGCACCGCCGGGCGCCTGGCGGGGCGAGCTCATCATGCTCGCTGCCGTGCTGTGCATGGCCTTCTACAATGTCTGGTCCCGCCCCTTCATCCAGCGCTCGAGTGCCCTCGGCTTCCTCGCACTCGGCATGGGAAGCGGGGCCGCCACGCTCATCCTCTTCGGCCTCTTGAGCGGCCGCGCTGCGGTCCTCGCCTCCTTCGGTGCGGCACAGTGGACCGCCGCCGTCTATTTGGGCGTGGGCGGCGGGGCACTCGCCTTCATCCTCTGGGTCCTGGCCCTCGAGCGCGCCACCCCGACCCGGGTTGCCATCACCATGACCGTCAATCCGGTCGCGGCAGCGCTGCTTGCGGCCGAGCTCGTGAGCGAGCCGATCACGCTCAACCTGGTCCTCGGCCTCGCCGCCGTCTTCGCCGGGATCTGGATCGCCACCACCGAGGCAACAGCGCCATAGCGGCCGAGCGCTTCCCGAGCCGGCCGGCCTCGCGGCGCTCGGACGGACGTGCCCCAAAATTGTCATCGCCCGCCTTTTTTTGTCGCGGCGCCCCCGGCCGCTCGCCGGCGTATCAACGCGGATGACGAGATAAGCCGTGCCGCCGGCGCGGCTCATGGGCGGGCAACAGGCATCAGGGGAAATCATGAGGAAGCCACATTATTTGCGCCGGCTGCTCGCCGGCTTGACGATTTGCTCGGCCTTCGCGCTGGAATTCCCAGCCGCGGCCGTGGCCGAGACCGTCACTTATCTATGCGTTCCCTACCGGCCCGGCACCTTTGGACCACACCCCGCGTTCACCGTGACCGTCAACTACAGCGACAAGACCGCCAGAAACGTTTTCAGCACCAGCACCGTTTGGCTGCCCGCTGAGATCTCGGACGCAACGATAAAATGGACCAACGTCATCCGCTATCCGGACGGCAATACGCTCAAAGATCATTGGAGCGTGGACCGGAATAGCGGATTGCTCACTCGGGCCGATGCCGGGACCGCTCATTGCGTGCAATCGGCTCAAATGGTGAAGCTAGCGACAGGCAGGGCGGCGGCGCAGACTCAGGGCAAGCGGTTTTAGGGACTGCACCCGAGCGGGCCGGGCAGGCGCGACTTGATCCTCGGCCGCGCCGCCGCCTGCGCCGGTATCTCGATCGCCATGACCGAGCCAAGCCCGTTGTCGCGGCCGTTCACGTCGTTCCTTGACCGCCGACCGCCGGCGGCGTCAGCCCATCCAGGACGTCGGATGGTACGGCACGGACCACGGGCTGGAGTGCGAAGAATGCCGCCGTGACGAGCACCGCCGCCGCGAGCACCGCGGCAATGGTACGACCGGCCGCACGGGTGCTGGCCGACGGCGTGGCCGGGCTGGAAGTCAAGGCGTACTGCGCCTGCCCGTTGCCGAAGGACCAGTTCTCTTTGGCGACTTCGACAAGATTGACGAAGACGTCCTCGGGACGCAGGCCGGGGCTCCGTCCGAGCCGTTCGACGATGCGTCGGTAAAGCGCCTTCTTCTGCTCGACCGTGCGGGTGTTGCTCACCGTGAGCTGGATGACCGCCAGCTCGTCCGAGCGCTCGATGCCGAAATAGCGCCGGTCGTAGATGAAATCCTCCCGCTTGTGCTCGGTCACGGTCGCGAAGAAGTCGTTGGCCGGCACGTCGAAGGTTTCGCGCAGCGCCTCGTAGACGTTTTCGGCAATGGTCCTGCGGTAGTCGGCGGGCTTGCCCGCCGCAAGCGAAATCCGGATCAGGGGCATGACATCCTCCATCGTCGGGCCGCCCTCGCGGCCGTTCCGAGGCTCGATATGGGGCCTTGTTTTACATGAGAAAAATTGATAGTTTAAAAGAAATACATTTGTGGAACTCAACTATGATTCTGGCCAATCTCGACATGGACGTGCTGCGCACGCTCGCCGTCGCCATGGATCTCGGCGGCTTCGCCAAGGCGGGCGAGCGCCTGGGCCGCTCGCAATCGGCCGTGAGCCTGCAGATGCGCAAGCTCGAGGAGCGCGTCGGCCGGCCGTTGTTCCGCCGGCAGGGGCGCGGGCTCGGTCTCACCGATGCAGGCGACGTGGTGCTGGGCTATGCGCGGCGCATCCTCGAGCTCAATGACGAGGCGCTGGCGGCGGCGCGCGGGACCGCGATCGAGGGCGCGGTGCGCTTCGGCGTGCCGCAGGATTTGGGCGATGCCTGGCTGCCGAATGTGCTGAGGCATTTCACCCGGGCGCATCCCGCGGTGATGGTCGAAGCGCGGGTCGATCGGACCAACAAGCTCCGCGAGCGCATCGCGCAGGGCGGGCTCGACCTGGCACTCCTCTGGGGCAGCCCCCCGCTTTCCCACGCGAGCGTGGTAAGGCGGTTGCCGATGGCTTGGATCGGTCCGAAGGGCTATGCCTGCGCACGGGGGGAAGAAATCCCGCTCGCGCTCTTCGATCCGCCGTGCGTCTTCCGTCAGCCGGGGATCGCAGCCCTCGAGCGCTCGCATCGACCATGGCGCCTCGCGTTCACCTCTCCCAGCCTCGCCGGGCTGTGGGCCGCGGCCGCGGCGGGCCTCGGCGTGACGGTGCGCACGCGGCTTGGCCTGCCGGTCCCGCTTGCGGTGTTGGACAAATCGAGCGGGTTGCCGAAGCTGCCCGAGATCGCCCTCTCCATTTATGCGGCGGAAAGGAATCCGCCTCCAGCGGTCGTTCGCCTGCGCGAGATCCTACTGGATGAGCTGACAAGCGCGATCGCCGGTTGAAGGAGGAGCATCATGGCGCGTGTGCGGCTGCGCGAGCTCGGCATCACGGTCGGCGCATTGCCGACCGGAGCATTCAACGCCATCACCGACGTGGCCGGCGTCAAGGTCGGCTACTGCACCTTGATCCGCGACACGCCTCGAACCGTCCGCACGGGGATCACGGCCATCTGGCCCCGCGGGCCCGAGATCTGGACCGACTACGTCTTTGCCGGCACCTTCTCCTTCAACGGCAACGGCGAGATGACCGGCCTGCCGTGGCTCGCCGAGCAGGGCACCTTGGGTGCTCCCATCGGCATCACCAACACCTACCAGGTCGGCCTCGTGCGCGACGCGATCTGTGCGCTCGCCGTGCGCGACGGCGCCTCGCAGCTCTTCCATCTGCCGGTCGTGGCCGAGACCTATGACGGCTGGCTCAGCGACATCCAGAGCTTTGCGCTGAAAGAGGAGCATGCCTTCGCCGCGTTCGATGCGGCCGTGGGCGGGGGCCCGATCGCCGAGGGCAACGTCGGCGGCGGCACCGGCATGACCTGCCACGAGTTCAAGGGCGGCACGGGCACCGCCTCGCGGCTGGTGAGCGAGAGCGGGGTGTCCTACACCGTGGGCGCCCTCGTCCAGGCGAACTACGGCTTGCGCGAGCTCCTGCGGGTCGACGGCGTGCCGGTCGGCCGCGAGATCGGCCCGGAGATCGTGCCCGCACACCGCTCCGGTGCCCGCTCGGCGGGCCCCAAGGAGGGCGGCAGCTCGATCATCGTCGTCCTCGCCACGGATGCGCCCCTCCTCCCGATCCAGTGCCAGCGTCTCGCGCGCCGGGCGACGACCGGCCTTGCCTGGGCCGGCGGCATCGGCGCCAACGGCAGCGGCGACATCTTCATCGCCTTCTCGACCGCCAACCACATCGGCCAGAACGAGCGCATCGCCAGCGTCCGCATGCTCGCCCCCGACGCCATGACCGATCTCTTCCGTGCTGCAGCCGAGGCGACCGAGGAAGCGATCCTCAACGCGCTTTGCATGGCGGAAACCATGACCGGTAGGGACGGCCGCGTGGTCCATGCCCTGCCGCTCGACCGTCTGCAGGAGGTCATGCGACGCTACCGGCCGCACAGCCGGTCTTGAGGCCTCGACTTGGGCTTATGCCATCCCCTTGGACCGATTCTCGCTCGAGCGGAATCGCCGCTCCGATCGTCATTCCCGCGAAAGCGGGAATCCAGCGGCTCTGGACCCCCGCCTTCGCGGGGGTGACGAGCGAGGCGCCTTAACCTCGTCGGGACATGCCCTCACCGGCTCATCACATCCGCCGCGTGGTAATACGCCTTGACGAGCGGGAGGAACCACGGCACGCCACGATAGAGCGGCAGCGACGGGTGGGGGATCTCGGCGAAGGCACTCCTGCCCTCGAGCGAGCCGAGCACGCTCAGGGCCGCCTTGCGGCCGAGCCAGGTCGACATCACCACGCCCGAGCCGCAATAGCCGAGCGCATAATGCACGCCGTCGTGAATGCCGGTGTGGGGGAGGCGGTCGAAGCTATAGGCGATGAAGCCGAACCAGCTATGGCTGAGCCGCACCTCCGAGAGCTCGGGGAAGAGGCGGATCATGTAGCGGCGCAGGACGGCCCCCGCCTCCTTGAGATCCGCCGGGCGGTAGTGCGCGCGGCCGCCGAAGAGGATGCGCTTGCCGTCGTGCGAGGGGCGGTAATAGACGAGGAGGCGATTGGTGTCGGTCACCATGCGCCCCTTGGGCATGAGCTGGCGCATGAGGTTGTCGGAGAGCTCCTCGGTCGCGATGATGTAGCTCGTGACCGGTATCACGCGCCGGCGCAGCCAGCCGCTCTCGGGCCCGGTATAGCCGTTGGTGGTGACGATCACGTGGCTCGCCTCGATCTCGCCTTGCGGGGTCGCGACGGTGAAGCCGCGCATCTCGCGCCGCAAACCCGTCATCGGCGTCTCGCCCGCGACCTGGGCACCCGCCGCCAGGGCGCGCTGCAGGAGGCCGCGGTGATAGAGGGCGGGATGGAGCCCGCCGTGCTGATGGGTGACCCGGCCGCCGACATAGAGGTCGCTGCCGAGCTCCTGGCGCACCTCGCTTCGCTCCACCATGTCGAATTCGTAGCCGATCGCCTTCTTGAGCGTCTCGGAGGTGCGCGCCATCTCCTCGTACTGGCCCGGCTTGAGCGCACCGGTGAAGCGTCCCATGCGCGAGAAATGGCACTCGATGCCTTCCTGTCGGATGAAGTCGGCCAGGAAATCGAGGGCCTCGCGCGCCTCCTTGAGCAGGGCGATGGCGAGATGCCCGCCGTAGCGCTTGGTGAGCTCGCCAAGGGAGGGCTTGAGCGCGTCGCCGCACATCCCGCCGTTGCGCGAGCTCGCCCCCTCGCCGGGGACCCCCGCCTCGAGCACCACCACCGAGCGCCCGGCGCGCGCGAGCGTCAAGGCGGCCGAAAGGCCGGAATAGCCGGCCCCGATCACGGCCACCTCGACGTGCTTCGGGAGCTCGCGCGCCGGCCGCGGCACGATGGGGGCCGCCTCCCACCAGAAGGGTGCTTCCTTGAAGCCGGGAGCCAGGATCTCCGCACTCATGGTCTCATCCCCTTGCCTTCTTCTTTGTCGCAGGCGCCTTGGCCGCCGCGAGATACCAGTCGAGAATCTGCTCGCCCGTCCAGAACAGGACGCCCTTGTGCCCCTTCATGTAATCGAGGATGGCCTCGAAGTACTTGATGCGGTGCGGCACGCCGCTGATGTAGGGATGCACCGCGAGGGCCAGCACGCGCGCGGTGCCTGCGCCCTCGGCATAGAGCCGGTCGAAGGCGTCGCGCGTGCGCGAGAAGAGCTCGTCCGCGCGGTGATGCTGCACGATCATCATCGGGATGTCGTTCTGCTCGACCGTGTAGGGGAGGGCCACGATGGGGCCGTGGGCGGTCTTGAGCACCGCCGGCTGGTCGTCGAACACCCAGTCGCCGACATATTCGACCCCCTGGGCGGCGAGGAGATCGAGCGTCTCGTAGGTCTCGGTCAGGCCGGGGCCGAGCCAGCCGCGCGGGCGCTTGCCGGTGAAGGCCGCGAGCGTGTCGAGGGATTTCGCGATCACCGCCTTCTGGTCGTCGAGCTGGTGGATCGGCATCTGCACGAAGCTGTGGCCCATGAACTCCCAGCCGGCTTCCTTGGCCGCCCCCGCCACCCTCGGATATTCGAGCGTCACTGCGGCGTTGATCGAGAGGGTGGGAGTGATGGCGTAGCGCTCGAGGGCCGCCTTCAGGCGCCAGAAGCCGACCCGCATGCCGTACTCGTGCCAGGCCCAGTTGGGGACGTCCGGCACCACGCCGACCCCGCTCGGCGCAGGCAGCACCTGGCGCGCCATCGCCCGCGTGATCTCCCACACCTCGAGGTTGACGATCGGCCAGACGACGAGCCGCGCCTTGCCCGGCAGGAGCAACCGCGCGCGGTCGACGATCGCGGAGTAAGCGATGCGCTCCCTGGGCAGCTTCATCGGCGATCCTCTCCCGCGTCTCGCGGAATTCTCAAGTTTCACCACGGAGACACGGAGGACACGGAGAAGAAGGATGAGGACACGGAAGAGTGTTGAAGCGCCGCGCGCGGAAGATTGATTTTGTCGTTCCGCATTTCGACGGCGGCTTTCGCTCTTTCACCTTCTCCGTGCCCTCCGTGCCTCCGTGGTGAAGAATCCTTCGTGCGGTTACGCTTTCGCACTCGGCCGCGCCGAGACGGCGGCGTACCAGCGTTTCACATTCCCGCACTCCTGCGGTACCGCGAGCTTCATCCAGCCGGCGAAGTCGACGGCGACGAGAGCGGTGATGTCGGCGATGGTGTAGCGCTCGCCCGCGACGAAGGGACGCTCTCTGAGCCAGCGGTCGAGCTCCGCGTAGAACTCGAGCGTGCGCGCCTTGCCGCGCTCGACGAGGGCCGGGTTCTGCGCGTAGCCCGTGGGACCGGAGAGTGCCCGGCCCTTGAAGGCGGGGGTCGAATTGCGGAACGCCTCGCCTACGGCTGCGAAGCCCTCGAGCTCGGCGCGGCGCTCCCACATGGCGACGAGGGCCTTGTCCTTGGCGTCGATGCCCATCAAGGGCGGGGTGGGGTGGATCTCCTCGAGATAGCGCCAGATCGCCGGCGCCTCGGCGATCCCGGTGCCGTCGTCGAGCACGAGGAAGGGGACGGCGCACTGGGGGTTGATCGCGCGGAAGGCGGGAGTGAATTGCTCCCCGCCGCGCAGGTCGACTTGCACCGTCGGGATCTCGATGCCCTTCTCGGCCATGAAGATGCGTACGCGGCGCGGGCTGGGTGCCGGCTTGCAGTCGTAGAATTTCATGGCGCGCTGTCTCCCCGAACGAGCGTCGAGCTGCACGATAATGCAAAGTGCCCGGCAACGGGAGCGAAGAAGCCGCGTGCGGTCGGGTTTTATCCCCAGGACTCTTGCAGCGCCACCGTGGGTCCTTCGAGACGCGCCCCTTCGGGGCGCTCCCCGGCGTACGCCGGGGCAAATTTGGGTGTGGCAGAAAGACTTGCCTCATTCTGAGGAGCGAGCGCAGCGAGCGTCTCGAAGGACCCGCCGCACCCGGTCCGAGGCGCCCTTACACAGCGCAATAGTGCGAACGGCCGGAACAATTATTTTGCGGGTTGGCCGGCTAGACCGCGCCCCAGCGCTGATGGGCCCAGTGGATCGGGAGCTTGCTGTGCTTGGAGATGCCCTCATCCGAGAGCGCGGTGGCGCTGACCGGCAGCGGGGCCAGGAGGTTCAGGATGCCGGCCTCTTCCGTCGCAACCGCCGGCCCTTTCAGCATCGAGTACATGGTGAGGCCGAGCAGCCACGCCGTAGCCAGGAAAAATGTAACCGTCAGATCCCGTGCCTTCATGGTCCTCGTCCAACCATCCGCGTGGCGGCTGTCCGCTAGGAACGGCTTCTGAAATCGATAGAGGACTTGTAGCACAAGCCGGCCGCACTCGGCAATATTTACGCGCGGCCTCGACTCCCGCGCGGCGCGTGCTGAGCGATCCGCGGCCCGCGCAGGAAGTCGAAGTCGCAGCCGTCGTCCGCCTGCAGCACGTGATCATGAAAAAGCTTGGCATAGCCGCGCGTTGGCGGGCTTCTTCGCACCTGCACACGGCGGCGCTCGGCGAGCTCGGCCTTGCCCGCGAGAAGATCGAGTCGGCGCTCGGCGACGCTGAGGCGCAGGCGGTCGCCGCTCCGCACCAGGCCGAGCGGGCCGCCGTCCGCCGCTTCCGGGGCGACGTGGAGCACGATGGTGCCGAAGGCCGTCCCGCTCATGCGCGCGTCCGAGATGCGCACCATGTCCTTGACCCCTTGGCGCGCGAGCTTGCCCGGGATGGGGAGATAGCCCGCCTCCGGCATGGCGGCGGCACTCTTGGGCCCGGCGTTCTGCAGCACGAGGAAATCCTCTTTCGTCACGTCGAGCTCGGGATCGTCGATGCGGGCTGCGAGATCCTCGAGCGAGTTGAAGACGACCGCGCGCCCTTCCACCTCGAAGAGCTCGGGCGAGGCCGCGGCACGCTTCAGGATCGCCCCGCGGGGTGCGAGGCTGCCGAAGAGGGCGACGAGGCCGCCCTGCGGCTGGAAGGGCTCGGTACAGGTGCGGATGATGCGGCGGTCGACCCAGGGAGGGTCGGCGGCGAGACGCTCCTCGAGGCGTTCGCCGGTGACACTCAGGCAATCGAGATGGAGGAGGTCCTTGAGCTCCGCGAGGACCGCCCCCATGCCGCCGGCGGCGAAGAAATCCTCCATGTAATGCTCGCCGACCGGCTTCAGATCGACCAGCACCGGGGTCGAATCGCTGAGCTCGTTCAAGCGGGAGAGCGGAACCTCGATGCCGAGCCGGCCGGCGACGGCGGTCAGATGGATGATCGCGTTGGTCGACCCGCCCAAGGCCAGGAGCACGCGGAGCGCGTTCTCGACCGCGTGCGGCGTGATGATCTTGTCAGGGGTCAGGTTCGAGCCCGCGAGCTCGACGGCGCGCCGCCCGCTCGCCTCGGCCGCGCGCAGCCGGTCGGCATGGACCGCGGGGATCGCCGCCGTGCCGGGGAGGATCATGCCGAGCGTCTCGGCAATGCAGGCCATGGTGCTGGCCGTCCCCATGACGGCACAAGTCCCCGCCGTGGTGGCGAGCTGGCCCTCGATGAGATCGATCTCTTCCGAGCCGAGCTGGCCCGCGCGATATTGCGCCCAGAAGCGGCGGCAGTCGGTGCAGGCGCCGAGCCGCTGGCCGCGGTAGCGCCCGGTCATCATCGGGCCGGCGAGGAGCTGGATGGCGGGAACGCCGGCGGAGGCGGCACCCATGAGCTGGGCAGGGACCGTCTTGTCGCACCCCCCCACGAGCACGACCGCATCGAGGGGTTGTGCCCGCACCATCTCCTCGACGTCGATGGCCATGAGATTGCGGAACATCATGCTGGTGGGGGCGAGGAAGGGCTCGCCGAGCGAGATGGTGGGGAACTCGAGCGGCAGCCCGCCCGCCGCCAGCACGCCGCGCTTCACCGCCTCGACGAGCTCGGGGAAATGGCGGTGACAGTTGTTGAACCCGCTCGCCGAGTTCGCGATGCCCACGATCGGACGCGCGAGGAGGGCATTCGAATAGCCCATCGAGCGCGCGAAGGAGCGCCGCAGGTAGGCGGCAAAGCCGGGATCGCCGTATTGGGTGAGGCCGTGGGTGAGCCCTTGCTGCCGTTTGCCGCCGCCGTCGTTCGCCACCGGGACGCTCTCCTTGCAACTTTCGGCTATGACAGCCACATCGCCGCCCGCCGGTCAACCGGCCATCACATCTCGTATCCCGGCGAAAGCCGGACTGGATCCGGGCCCGGATCCGTTCCCGCCATGGATGCCGGCTTTCGCCGGTAGGGCGGGGCGGAGAACGGCCGACGGAGATTGGACGAACTTCCGATCCGCGAAGCGAGGGATTCCTGGCCGGCGCGGCGGGCGGTCGACAAGCCCGGCCCGATCGTAGAAGCTCATGCATTGCGGTCGTGCGGCCAACGGGAGCGGAGCAGCGTGGAGTCGATCTATTACGTCATGGCGTGGGCCTGCCACCGGCGCTGCCGGCATTGCTACGAGGAGCGCTTTCGCCCCTATGCGCACGGCGAGCTCGACGCGGTGCTCGCCGAAGCGGCCGCCAATTTCCCGCGCATCGTCGACCATTTCCCCGAGCGCATGACCTATCTCGACCTCGAGGACCCGCGAAGCGACGGCACGCTTCCCGAGAAGGTCGGCCGCGTGGTCCTCTCGGGCGGGGAATCCCTCCTCGACCCGTTGCGCGAGCGCGTCACCTATCCCGTGATCGAGCGCCTCACGCGGCGCTACTCGGCACGCGGCGGGGTCAAGATCGTGGTGCAGACCACGGGCGACCTCGTGAGCGACGCCATCGTCGATGACCTCCTCGCGCGCGGCGTGTGGATGATCTCGGTCGCAGGGGTCGACGATTATCATGTCGGCATGGAGGGCGAGGTGGCGCAGGCCGCGTTCAAAGAGAAGCTGAGCCGCCTCTTCGAGCGCCACGGCATGGCCCCCTCCGGGCCCTCGTTCCAGAGCCGCACGTGGCTCGAGGAGGCGGGACCGCGCTACAATTTTTTCGGCGCCACGCCCGAGTCCTGGATCGGCAAGCTGTGGCCGCGCGGGCGCGCCTGGCAGAACGACCTGAGCCGCGCCACGATCGCCGACAATTTCTGCAACCGCTGGTCGGGCGGGCTCAATTTCCTCCGCCACCGCTACAGCGGCTCCGAGGTCTCCGTCGAGCCCGACGGCAGCCTCTACCCCTGCTGCATCAAGACCAAATTGCCGCTCGGCAACCTCGTCGAGGAGGACTTGATCGCGATTCTCGACTCGCTCGTGGGCGTGCCCGCCTTCGAGGCGATCTCGATGGGCCATCCCGAGCGCATGGGCATCGCCCAGGGCTGGAGCGAGGCGGAATTCCTCTCGCGGTCGTCGACGACGACCCCGGCCGGCCGCCCTTACGCCAATCTCTGCATCGGCTGCGACCGCTTCCACGAAGCGATGCTCGGCCCCGTCCTCAGCGCGGCACGCGAGCGGCGCCGCGCGGCGAGGGAGCGGTCGGGGTGAGCGTCCCCGGCGCCGGCCGCGCGCTGGCCCTGCTCGCCGCCGCCCTCTTCGCGGGCACCCACGCGCGGGCGGCAGGCGAGCCGAGCTGGAGGGAGATCCTCGCCAAGGCGCGCGGGGAGAGCGTCTACTGGAACGCTTGGGCGGGCGATGAGAAGACGAACGCCTTCATCGCCTGGGTGGGCGAGGAGGTGGCGCAGCGCTACGGAGTGACGCTGCGCCACGTCCCCTTGCGCGACACCGCCGAGGCGGTCACCCGCGTGGTCGCGGAGAAAGCGGCCGGGCGCGACAGCGACGGGGCCGTCGATCTCATCTGGATCAACGGCCCGAACTTCCTGGCCCTCAAGGAGCAGCATCTCCTCTATGGACCCTTCAGCCAGCTCCTGCCCAACATCCGCCTCCTCGACACCCTGCACAAGCCCTCGACCACGGTCGACTTCACCGTCCCGGTCGCCGGCATGGAATCGCCCTGGCGCATGGCGCAGATCGTCTTCGTCTACGACAGTGCGCGCGTGGGGGAGGTGCCGCGCTCGATCCCCGGCTTCCTCGCCTGGGCGAGAGCCCATCCCGGACGCTTCACCCATGCGAACCCGCACAATTTCCTGGGTGCGAGCTTTCTCAAGCAGGCACTTTGCGAGCTCGCGCCCGATCCGGCCGTATTGCAGCAACCGGCGAGCGCGGCGAATTTCGCGCGCGTCACGGCCCCGCTCTGGGCCTGGTACGACGAGCTGCGTCCGCTGCTTTGGCGCAAAGGGCAGGCCTTCCCCGAGAACGGCCCTGCCACGCGCCAGCTCCTCGACGACGGCGAGATCGACATGATGATGTCGTTCAATCCCGCGGAAGCGGCGGTCGCGATCGAAGCCGGGCTCCTGCCGGCGAGCGTGCGCAGCTTCGTGCTCAGGCGCGGCACGATCGGAAACACGAGCTTCGTCGCCATTCCCTATAACTCTCCCCACAAGGAGGGTGCCATGGCGGTGGCCAACTTCCTCCTCTCGCCGCTCGCCCAGGCGCACGCGGAGGACATCCGCCAGATGGGCAACATCAGCGTGCTCGATCCGGCGAAGCTCGCGCCGGAGGAGCGCGCCCTTTTCACGGCGCTGCCGACGAGCCCGGCACTGCCGACGAGTGCCGACCTCGGCACCATGCTGCTCGAGCCCCACCCGAGCTGGATGACAGGGATCGTCGCCGAATGGGCGAAGCGCTACACGCGATAGCGGCAGGAGCGAGGACCGCGCGCGGCGGCGGGCTCCTGGCTTATGCGCCGGGCCTGACGGTAGCCGTCTTCCTAGGGCCGATCGCGGCCGGCCTTCTCGGCACCTTGCTGCCGGCCTTCGGCTATCTGCCGGCCTTGGGCGGCGAGCGCTTCGGGCTCGCACCGTGGCAGGCCCTCGTCGACCAGCCGGGATTCTGGACGGCCCTGCGCTTGACGCTCGTGACCGGGCTCGTGACCACGGCCGCGTCATTGCTGCTCGCGAGCGGGCTCGCTGCGTTCTTCCTCGGTCGGAGCGGCTTTCGCCGCGTCGAGCTCCTCCTCGCACCCATCCTCGCAGCCCCCCACTCGGCGATGGCGATCGGGCTTGCCTTCCTCATCGCGCCGAGCGGCTGGCTCGTCCGCCTCGTCTCGCCTTGGCTCACCGGCTGGACGAGCCCGCCAGACGCGATGAGCGTGGGCGATCCCTGGGGTGCGGCCCTCGTGCTCGGCCTTCTCGTCAAGGAGGTACCCTACCTCCTCCTCATGATGCTCGCTGCCCTCAACCAGGTACCGGCGCGCGCCCATCTCGAGATTGCGTCCGCCCTGGGCTACGGCCGGGCCACCGCGTGGCTCAAGCTCGTGCTGCCGCAGCTCTATCCGCAGATCCGCCTTCCCGTCTATGCCGTGCTCGCCTTCTCGCTCTCGGTCGTCGACGTGGCCCTCATCCTCGGACCGGGCAATCCCCCGCCCCTCGCCGTGCTGGCGATGCAATGGTTCTCCGATCCGGACGTCGAGCGCTATTTCCCCGCCGCCGCCGCAGGCTGCCTCCTCCTCGTCCTCGTGGCTTGCGCCATCCTGCTTTGGCGCGCGGCCGAGTGTGCTGCGGCCGCCCTGGGGCGACGCTGGATCCAGCACGGCGGACGCGGGCGCGGTGCCGAGCCGCTCCTGCGGCTCGCAGCATGGGCGGCCGGATTCACCACGGCGCTGGGTGCGGGCGGCATGCTCGCGATGGCGCTCTGGTCGCTCGCCTCGGCCTGGCGCTTTCCGGCGGCGTTGCCGAGCGGCTGGACGCTCGCCAACTGGCAGCAGGCGTTGGCGCGGCTGTGGTGGCCGGCCTCGACGACCTGTCTCGTGGGCGCATTTGCGACGGCGACAGCTCTCGTGCTCACCCTCGCCTGCCTCGAGAACGAGCAAAGGAACGGCGCGCGAGCGGGCGCGAAGGCGCTCTGGCTGCTCTACCTCCCGCTCTTGGTACCCCAGATCGCCTTCCTCTTCGGCACCCAGGTGCTGCTCCTCCGCCTTGGCCTCGAGGGCGGCTATCTCGCCGTCGTGTGGTCCCACGTGCTCTTCGTGCTGCCCTACGTCTTCCTCTCCCTCGCCGACCCTTGGCGCGCGCTCGATCCGCGCTACGCGCGCGCGGCGGCGTGCCTGGGCGCCTCGCCCGCCACGGTGCTCCTGCGCGTCAAGCTCCCCATGCTGCTGCGTCCGCTGCTCATCGCCGCCGCCGTCGGCTTCGCGGTCAGCGTCGGCCAGTACCTGCCCACGCTCTTCGCGGGTGCCGGCCGGCTCACCACCCTCACGACCGAGGCGGTGACGCTCGCCGCGGGGGCTGATCGTCGCGTGATCGGCGTCTATACCTTCCTGCAATCGCTCCTGCCCCTTGTGGTCTACGCGCTGGCACTCCTGCTGCCGGCTGCGCTCTATGCCAACCGGCGCGGGCTCGCGCGGCCCGGATGAGTGCCGATTTGCGCCTTAGCGGAGTCGAGATCGCCCTCGGCGAGCGCGCCTTGATCCCCGCCCTCGATCTCGCGGTCGCAGCGGGCGAGGTGGTGACCGTGATGGGCCCGAGCGGGGTCGGCAAGTCGACCCTCCTCGCCTTCATCTGCGGCACCCTGGCTCCCGCCTTCCGCGCCGTCGGCCGCGTCCATGTCGGAACGCGCGAGCTCACCGGCCTGGCCCCCGAGCGCCGGCGGCTCGGCATCCTCTTCCAGGACGATCTTCTCTTTCCCCATCTCTCGGTCGGCGGCAATCTCGCCTTCGGGCTTGCCGCCGCCGTGCGCGGCCGGAGAGCGCGGGAGGAGCGCATCGCGGCAGCGCTCGCGAGTGCCGGGCTCGCCGGCTTCGCACCCCGCGATCCGGCAACGCTCTCGGGCGGTCAACGCGCGCGCGTGGCCCTCCTGCGCATCCTGCTCGCCGAGCCGCTGGCCCTCCTCCTCGACGAGCCGTTCGGCAAGCTCGACGCCGCATTGCGCGAGGAGTTCCGGCGCTTCGTCTTCGACCACATCAGAGCGCGCGGCCTGCCGGCCCTTCTCGTCACCCACGACCAGGCCGATGCGGACGCGGCGGGCGGCCGGGTGCTGCGGCTCGACTGATTCGATCAAATGCAAGACATCTCGACGCGCGGCTGCGGGCCGCAGGATGTTCGACTAGACTGCGTATCTTGGGACGCAAGCCAACGTGCTAGGGCAAGGAGCGTTCATGGCGCTTGAGCAGGCGTTCATCGCGGCAAACCGCTTCGGCCTCGGGCCGCGCCCCGGCGACTATCGGCGCATCGCGGCCGATCCGCGCGGCTGGCTGCAGCAGCAGCTCGTTCATCCGGAGCGTCCGGCGGCCCTCGCCGACTTGCCGCCGCCGCGCCAGCAGGTCGAGCGCTTCTTCGCCTTGCGCCTGCAAATCCAGGAGGAGCGCAAGGCGCTCGCGCGCGGTGCTCAGATGGCGCTTGCGCGGCCCGGCACGATGGCCGATCCGGAAATGGAGGCGGCACCCCAGAAAGCGCCCGTGGCCGCCCTCGCGGCCCCGGTGCGGGAGCTCTATCTCTCCGAGGCGATCGCGCGCACCGAGGCCGCGATCGACAGCCGGACCCCGCTCGTCGAGCGTCTCGTCGCCTTCTGGTCGAATCATTTCACGGTCTCGATCCAGCGCGGCGCCATCGCCGGCCTCTGCGGTCCCTTCGAGCGCGAGGCGATCCGACCCCATGTGCTCGGCCGCTTCTCGCAAATGCTCGCCGCCGTGCTCAGCCATCCGGCGATGCTCGTCTATCTCGACAACGCGCGCTCGATCGGGCCCAACTCGCTCGCCGGCCAGCGCCAGCGCGACAAGGGCATCAACGAGAACCTCGGGCGCGAGCTCCTCGAGCTCCACACCCTCGGAGTGGGCGGCGGCTATGGCCAGAAGGACGTGGAGGCGATGGCGCGCATGCTCACGGGCTGGAGCATCGTACCGCCCGCCCGGCCCGGGGGCGGGAATTTCCGCTTCGAGCCGCGCATCCACGAGCCCGGACCGAAGACGCTTCTCGGCGTCACCTACCGCGAGGCGGGAATGGCCGAGACCGAGGCCGCCATCACCGCCCTTGCCCGTCATCCTGCCACGGCCCACCACATCGCGGCGAAGCTCGCATGCCACTTCATCGCCGACGATCCGCCCCCCGCGGCCGTGCAGCGCCTCGCCGCCGTCTACCGGCAGAGCGACGGCGACCTCGCGGCCTTGGCGCGCGCCCTCATCGAGGCCCCCGAGGCGTGGCGCGATCCGCTCGCCAAGGTGAAGGCGCCGCAGGATCTCGTCGTCTCCCTCATGCGCGCGACCGGTGCGGCACCACCCGACGCCCGCGTGCTGGTGCAGTCGCTGCGCCTTCTCGGCCAGACGCCCTTCGCCGCCCCCTCGCCCGCCGGCTGGCCCGACCGTGCCTCCGATTGGCTCTCGCCCGAGGCCCTCATGCATCGCATCGAGTGGGCCGATCGCGCAGCACAGAAGCTCGCGGGCACCGTTTCCGCGGAAGCACTCGCGCAAGAGACGATCGCACCCGTGGCGGCACCTGCCACGCTCAAGGCGATCGCGTCCGCGGACGGGCCGGCGCCGAAGCTGGCCCTCGTCTTTGCGAGCCGGGAGTTCCAAAGGAGATAAGCCATGCTCTCACGACGCGATCTCATCTACGGCATGGCCTTGGGCTGCGGCAGCATGGCCCTCGGCTTGCCGGGGGTTGCCTTTGCCCGCATCGAGAGCGAGCGCCGCTTGGTGTTCGTCATCCTGCGCGGCGGCATGGACGGCTTGGCGGCAGTACCCCCCTATGGCGACCCCGGCTATCGCGAGGTACGCGGACCCCTCGCCCTCGCAGCTCCCGGGGAGGCGGGCGGCATCATCCCGCTCGACCGCCTCTACGGCCTGAATGCGGCCCTCGAGCCGATCGCGCCCTTCTTCAAGTCGGGCGAGGCGCTCGCCCTTCACGCCGTCGCGACACCTTACCGCGAGCGCTCGCACTTCGACGGCCAGGACGTCCTCGAGAACGGCACCGCCACGCCGCATGCGAATGCCAGCGGCTGGCTCAATCGCGCGTTGGCACTCCATGGTGCGGACGCGGCGCGCAGCGGCTTAGCTGTCGGGCAAGGGGTACCGCTGGCCTTGCGCGGCAGCGTGCCGGTGCAGTCCTGGGCACCCTCCCCGCTGCCGGGCCTGCCGCCGGCGATGATCGCCGAGCTGCGCGCGCTTTACCGCGGCGACCGGCTCTTCGCGATGGCGCTCGAGGAAGGCGTGCAGTCGGAAGCGCTCGCGGACGAAACGATCGGCGATCAGCGCGCGATGGGGCCGCAGGGGCCGCAGCCGAATGCCTTTGCCAAGCTCGCCCCCGAGGCCGGCAAGCTCCTCGCAGCCGCTCGCGGGCCCCGGGTCGCGGTGATGGAATGTCTCGGCTGGGACACCCACCAGGGCCAGGGGACCGCATCCGGGCGCATGGCCGACACGCTCCGGGCCTTTGCCACCGGGGTCGCCGGCTTGGCCCAGTCGCTCGGACCGAGCTGGAAGAACACGGTCGTCGTCGCCGCCACCGAGTTCGGCCGCACCGTGCATGCCAACGGCACCGGCGGCACCGATCACGGTACGGCGACCGCGGCCTTCGTGATCGGGGGTGCGGTCCACGGCGGACGGGTCGTGGCACGCTGGCCCGGCCTCGCGTCCGGCCAGCTCTACCAGGGCCGCGACCTCGCCCCCACGCTCGATCTGCGCGCTGCCCTCAAGGCGGTGCTGCGCGACCATCTCGAGTTGCCGGGCGAGGCCCTTGACCGCGTGGTGTTTCCCGAGAGCGCTCAGGTCAAGCCGCTCGATGGTCTCGTACGGGCATAAGCGCACGACGGCACGGTGAAATCGGTACATCCCGCCCGGCGGCTGGACTAAGCTCGGCCGATGCAGGAACGAGCGATGCAGCCGAGCGCCGAGCAAGCGGCCGTTCTCGCCGCGAACGAGGCCTTCTATCGTGCCTTTGCCACGCGCGATTTGGCGGCCATGGATCGCCTCTGGGCGCGCGCGGCGGAGGTTGCCTGCATCCACCCCGGCTGGATCCCTTGCCTTGGGCGCACGGCGGTCATGGCAAGCTGGACGGGCATTCTCGCCAATCCGGATGCTCCCAACATCCGCTGCCTCAAGGCGCAGGCGAGCGTCTACGGCACCGTCGGCGTCGTGGTCTGCTACGAGGCGATCGAGCGCAACTATTTGATTGCGACCAATCTTTTCATCGCCGAGGCGGGTGATTGGAAGCTCGTCCATCATCAGGCCGGAGCGCTCGCCGTCGCCCCGCCCGAGCCGCCGGAGCCCGCCGCCCCGGTCCCTGGGCGGCTCCACTGAGCGGAGTTGGCCGAGCGGAGGGAATCTTTCCCGCTACAGCCGCTTCGAGATCATTTGATCTAAGCCAGGACTGAGCGTCGCATTTTTGCCACACCCCGCGCCTAGATTTCTCACAAGAGCAATGTCACTGTTGATTTGGCAGAGGACTATGTATGTCCTATGCTATTGGAGCGTCGCAGCGATTAGCCCCTTACCTAGGCTCGGGACTGGCTCGGGTCGGAATGGGGAGGTGACGTTGCGATCGTGTTCGCGACGGGCTGCGGCGCAACAGATTGTGACGACAACGACGACGCCAAGGATGAACTCCACAGGGGGTTGAACAATGAAACTCACGAGAGCGCTCGGTGCGGTGGTCGGGCTGTTGCTGCTCGGCGCCTGTTATCCTGACGATATCAATGCGCAGCTAGGCCCGATCGAGCAGAGCCCCGGACAGGGTTCGCCTTACGCTCAATCCTTGCACAAGGAATACATGGTCCTTGCGCGCGACTTCCAGCACAACCGGTTCCTGAGCGAAGCGCTCTTCTGGGGCCATAAGTCGGCCGCGGCCGGAGCCGGCCAGGAAGTGCCCTGGGAGAACGTCGATACCCAGGGCCTGCCGCCGCCGAAGCTGGCGGAGGCGAAGAGGAATGAAAGCAGGCTCAATGCCGTGATCGCGGCCGGGGCCAAGACCTCCGATCCGGCCGACCTTGCGGTCGCCCAGGTCGCCTTCGACTGCATGATCCGCGACTGGTGCGACCCGATCTACAAGGCCGTGCTCGACGGCTGCCGCGCGCGCTTCGAGGCCGCGATGGCGAAGCTCGAGAAGCCGAAGCCCATGGTCATGGAGCCGCCGGCGCGCGACTTCTGGATCTACTTCGACTTCAACCGCTACAACGTCCGCGCCGATGCCGCGCAGATTCTCAACAGCGTCATCGAATCGATCCGCAAGATCGGCGCGGCAAAGGTCATGATGACCGGCCATACGGATACCGTCGGTACGGTGCCGTATAACCTGCGCCTCTCGCAGGAGCGTGCCCGTTCTGCCAAGAACTACTTGGTCCAGCACGGCGTGCCCGCGGCCGAGATCACGACCATCGGCAAGGGCAAGACCGATCTCCGCGTGAAGACTCCGGACCAGGTCCGCGAGCAGGAGAACCGGAACGTCCATATCGAGCTCCAGTAAGCTCGAGCAGCGATCCTAAGACTGCGGCGCCGGCCCTTGGCCGGCGCCGTTTTCTTTTGGCCCGGGCGGCCTGCCCGACTCGGGGGCCCCCGGCGCTTCCCGGCCCTTCCGGCGCCCTCGCGGAAAGGGATTGGCGGCCCGAGCTAAACCCGCTAGTCTCGCCGCCAACAAGAAAACCCGACCGGATGGCAAAGAGAGGGATCGTATGCGCACGAGGACGCAGGGGTGCCGGCTTGGCATCGCGGTCGCGGCAGCCGCATTTGCCGCCATCGTCGCGGCGAGCGGTGCGAACGCGGGCAGTGCCGGCAGCGGCAGTTACGACATCGGCTCGCTCGCGACGCCGTTCCTGCAAAGCAAGACGCAGATCACCATTCTCGGACAGGACGACCAGCTGGCCCCGAGCTGCCAGAGCAAGCATTTCGTCAAAGCGAGCCCGGCCGAGGCACCCGCGTTTCGCTCGGTCGGCTCCGTCACCGAGAAGAAGTGGCGCGAGATGTGGACGCTCGACCGTTGCGGCAGCCAGGTCAACTACTGGGTCTTCTTCACCGAGGTGGGAAACGGCGGCGCCTATTACGCGATCGTCGGCCCGTAAGGCGCCGGCCCCGCGTCCTCGCGCCCGCTCCGCCCAGGGGCGGTGCTGGCGTTCGCCTGTGCAGCCCTCCCCCGGAAGCTCGGCCGGCCTCCGAAGTCACACCACATTGAGCTCGCGCAGAGGCCGTCCCGCCGCGAGGCGCCCATAGGCGAACTCCGAGAGATCGAGACTGCGGTATGCGCCGTAAAGGATGAGCTCGGCAATGGCCCGCCCGGCGGCCGGGGATTGCTGGATGCCGTGGCCGCTGAAGCCGTTGGCGAAGTAGAGGTTGTCGATCTCGGGATGACGTCCGAGGATGGCATTCTGGTCGACGGTATTGTAGTCGTAGTGCCCGGCCCAGGCGGAGGCGAGCTTGACCGCCTCGAAGGCCGGAATGCGATGGGCGAGCGTGGGCCAGACGACGTCCTCCCAAAGCCGGTAATCGAGCTCGAGATCCTCGCAATCGGGGTCGTCGTCCGCCTCGGGCGAGACCCCGCAGATGAATTGGCGCCCCTCCGGGCGCACCCAGACCCCGCTCGGATCGATGATGAGAGGGCAGCCCGCGACCGCCGTGCGGCAATCGATGACATAGACGTAGCGCTTGCGCGGCCGCACCGGCAGCTCCACCCCTGCTAGGGCGGCGAGCGCGCCGGCATGGGGCCCGGCCGCATCGATCATGGCCCCGCAGGCGAGCCTGGCGCCCGAGGCGAGGGTCACGCCCGCGATGCGCCCGCCCGAGCGTTCGACCGCCACCGCCTCGTCCGTGATGTAGACGGCACCCTGCGCGCGCGCCTTGCGCTTGAAGCCCTGGAGCAGCGCATGGGGATCGAACCAGCCCTCGTTCGACAGGCCGAGCGAACCGAGGGCGATCCCCTCCGCGTTGAGCCAGGGAAAGCGCTCGACAAGTGCCGGGGGTGCTAAGAGCGCGTTGTCCGCACCATGCGCGCGCTGGATCTCGTGATTGGCCTCGAGCGCGCTGCGTCCCGATGCGCTCGCGAGGAAGAGATAGCCGCCTTCGCGGAAGCTCACCTGCGGCACCTCGCCGTCGACCGCGAGATAGCGGGCGATGTTCTTGATGAAATGGGCGCCGAATTTCGACATCTCGATGTTGCCGGGCGTGGAGAACTGCTGGCGCACCCCGCCGGCCGAGCGGGTCGTGGAGGCGCGCTCGTAGCTCGGATCGCGCTCGACCACGGCGAGCCGGCCGCGAAAGTCCGGGCTCATGGCGAGGAAGGCGGCGATCGAGCTGCCGATGGCCCCCCCGCCCACGATCACGACGTCGAAATGCTGCGCCACCGTCGTCTCCCTCGAGCCGCCAAGTCCGGTTTTCTAGCGCGGCGCTCGGTCCCCTGCCAAGCTCGGATAGCGCGTCAGTTTCACCCCATCCTTCGAGACGCCGCCTACGGCGGCTCCTCAGGATGCGGTGAAACCCTAAGCACGGCGTCCTCATCCTGGGGAGCGTCGCGCTTGCGACGCGTCTCGAAGGATGAGGATCAAGCGGGGCTGCCTTTTCCGCGTGCATCATATAGGATCGCCGGACCGGATCGTGAGTGCTGCCAAGGAGCGAGGCGGGACGGACGCGATGGCCATCGACTTGGATCTCAGCCACCCCGAGGTGCGCGCCGATCCCTATCCACTCTTCCGCCGCTTGCGCGAGGAGGAGCCGGTCCATTGGAGCGAGCGCTTGAGCGGCTGGGTGCTGACGCGCTACGCCGACGTGCGCGCGGCCCTCAACGATCCGCGGCTCTCGGCGGACCGCATCACTCCCTTCGTCGATCACCTGGCCGGGACCGCGGCGGCACCCGTCGGCGATCTCGCGCGCGCCCTCGGCCTCTGGGCCGTCTTCCGCGATCCGCCCGACCATACGCGCCTGCGTGCCGCCATGGGCCGGGCTTTCGTCCCCGGCAGGGTCGAGCGCCTCGGCCCGGCGATCGAGCAGCTCGTCGACCGCTTCATCGCGAGGGTGGCGGGGCGCGGCGAGATGGAGGTGATCGCGGATCTGGCCAACCCGCTCCCCGTGGCCGTGATCGGGACCCTGCTCGGCGTGCCGGCCGCGGACTTCGTCCGGCTCAAGGCGTGGTCCGACGAGCTCGCGACCGTGGTCGGCACCTCGCTCGACATGCCCGACAAGCACGAGCGCGCGGCACGGAGCTGGCGCACGATGCGCGACTATTTCGCTGCCCTCATCGAGGCGCGCCGGAGTGCTCCGCCCCAGGACGCGCTCGGCGACATGATCCGGGCGCGCCACGAGGAGGAGCGCCTCGACGACGCCGAGCTCGTGGCGAACGCGGTACTCCTGCTCTTCGCCGGACACGAGACGACGACCAACCTGATCGCGAACGCCACGCTGGCACTCGTGCGCAATCCGGCGGCCCTTCGCACTCTCGTGCGGGCACCGGAGCTCATCGCGAGCGCGGTCGAGGAGTTCCTGCGCTACGACGGGCCGGTGCAGGCGCTCACCCGCATCGCGCGCAGCGAGGTCGAGCTCGGCGGGCAACGCATCGGCGCGGGCGAGCGGCTCGTCCTCATCCTCAACGCCGCCAATCGCGATCCGGCGCAATTCCCCGCCCCCGACCGCCTCGATCTCGCGCGCGAGCCCAACCGGCACATCGCCTTCGGCTACGGCATCCATTTCTGCCTGGGGGCACCGTTGGCTCGACTCGAGGCGAAGATCGCCCTATCGCGCCTGGTGGGACGCCTGCCGGAGCTGACCCTGGCGGAGAGCCGGCTCGAGTGGCTCGACTCGCTCGTGTTCCGCGGCATGCGCTCGCTCAAGGTGAGCTTCAAGGCGCACGAGGTGGCATTGTGAAGGACGCCCGCCCTGCCCAAGTTCGGCAGGGCTCGGCGCATGTGGAAAGGAGAACCCGATGGCGACTGTGGATACCCTGATGCGGCCGGAGAACGACGAGGCCACGCGCTCGCATTACATCGATGTCGTCGGCATGAAGTGGGAGACGACGAAATTCCCCGGCATCGAGATGAAAGTGCTCTACACAGACCCCGAGAGCGGGCTCTCGACCATCCTGTTCCGCCTCGCGCCGGGGGCCGAGGTGCCGCTCCACGAGCACACCGCCCTCGAGCAGACCTACATGATCGAAGGCCGCCTCGTCGACCACGAGGGCGAATGCACGCCGGGGAATTTCGTCTGGCGCCCCGCCGGCAGCCGCCACATCGCAAAGGCCCCCGAGGGCGCCATTCTGCTCTCGATGTTCATGAAGCCCAACCGCTTCGCCCTCGGCCAGCGCTTCTTCACCGAGAAGCAATAGCCGGGCGGGGTCCTCGCCCGCAGGGCAGGATGCAATCAAGTTGAAGCATCACAATCGCCACCCCCGCGCACGCGCTAGGGGATGCACACAGTTTTAGGGAGGTGCCGATCACGCTAAGCCCCTCTCCCGCGAAGCGGGAAAGGGGCTGATCGGATCGTCGCCCCCGCGCACGCGGGGGTCCATGGCGCCGCTTTGGTCCCGCTTTCGCGGGAATGCCGATATGCTCGCCGATTGAGCTTGATCGCTTTCCGCTCTAGGGATTCCGCGGCACGCGCCCGCCCTTGCCGTCGGCCAGACGCTCGATGAGCGTGCGCAGGGCCGCCTTGAGCTGTGCCTGCTCGAACGCGTCGTAGCCGGCGAGGACCTCGGTCTCGTGCGCCTTGGCGCGCCGCATGAGGCCGCGCGCCACGCTGCGGCCCGGCCGCGTGATGCGCACCAGCACCTGGCGTCCGTCGCTCGCGCTCATCCGCCGCTCGACCAGGCCGAGCCGCTCCATGCGGTTGATGACCTTGGTCAAGGTCGGCTGCTTGAGGAGCACGATGCGGGCCAAGGTCGAGATCGACTGCACCTCCCCGTCCGAGAGTGCCGCGAGCACGCGCCAATGGTGCACGGGCACCGGGAGCTCCTTGAGGCGGGCGTGGAACTCGGCACTCGCCTGGCTCGAGGCCCGGGCCAGGAGATAGAGCAGGTAGTCGTCGATGAAGCGCGCGCGGGTGCCTCCGCCCGCGTGGCTCTCGGGGTGGTGGGAGGTGACCTTGTAGCCGCCGAGATGGAAGGCGAGTGCGGTGCGGTCCGCGTCCGCGAAGCGCTCGACCCGGCCGAGGAGGATGACGTGGTCCCCGCCTTCGTACTGGGCCACGTTGTGGCATTCGAACCAGGCGGCACAGCCTTCGATGAGCGGCACGCCGCCCAAGCCCGTGCGGCAGACCACGTCGGCGAAGCGATCCTCGCGCGCGTCGGCGAACTGGCGCGAGAGCCCGATCTGGTCCGCTGCGAGCACGTTGATCGCGTAATGCGGCGCCTTCACGAAGAAGGCGAGGCTGCGCGCGGCCTTGGCGAGGCTCCACAGCACGAGGGGGGGGTCGAGGGAGACCGAGCTGAAGGAATTCGCGGTCAGCCCGATGCGCCGCCCGCCGGGCCCGAGGGTCGTCACCACCGTGACCCCGGTCGGGAAGCGGCCAAGGGCGGTGCGGAAGGCGCGCTTGTCGATGCCCGGCTTGCTCTCGCTCATCGCTCCAACCGCCCGTCCGACCCGAGGCCGCAAACGGGCCGATTATCGCGAAACTCTATTCCTTTTCATATAAATTTCGGTCCTGCCTCACGCCCCCGCGGGCGGCTTGACCCCGAGCCGCGCGAAGAACGCCGCCAGGTTGACGACGGCGCGGCCGTGGCTGCCTGCCATGAGGAGGGTCTCGCCCGCGCGGGCCTCGACCGCAAACTCGATCTGGCGGCCCTTCACGGCGGTCACCGTCGCCAGCACCTCGACGGCGGCTCCCGGGAGCGCCGCCGCGAGATGGCGCACGTTGACGTGGATGCCGACCGAGCCTTCGCCCGGATCGTAGCTCGGGCGCAGGCATTCGTGCGCTGCGGTCTCGAGGAAGCCGATGAGGACCGGGGTCGCGATCACAGCTACCCCCTCGTTGCCGTAGTGGGCCGCGGTGTGGCTGTCGTTGGTCTCGATGCGGAGCCGGTGGCTCTGTCCCACGGCGACGGGTTTCATGGCACCTCTCGGTTGACGGGCATCGTCGCGTGCCCCGCGGCGGCGAGCATCTCCGCGATGCGGGTGAACTTCTCGCGCGGCCGGCCCGGTGCCGCGCGCGCAATCTCGGCGGCGTCGATGCGCTGCCATTCCGCGAAGCTCACGGGCTCGATACCGCGCGCGGCGAGAAGGGCGTCGAGGGCTGCGGGGCCCGGCTTCTCCGGGTGCGGTAGCGCCAGGTCCCCGGCCATCAGCTCGGCGACCGCCATCGAGTCGGCCCGGTTCGTCGGTATGGTCCCGGACGGTCCGCGCTTGGCCCAGCCCACCACATAGACCCCGGGCTCGACTCTGCCGCCTTCGTTCCTGACGATGCCGTGGCGCTCATCGAACGGGAGGCCGGGAAAGGGGGCCGTGGCGTAGCCGATCGCGGTGATCACGCTCGAGACGGCAAGCTCGACGGCGGCATCGGCAGCACCGGGAGCGCCCCCGGCGGGCCGCGTGCGCCCGAGCTTGAGGCCCGCCACGCGCTCGCGGCCGAGGACGGCAAGCGGGGTCGACCAGAAGAGGAAATGAAGCTCGAGCGGCTTCGCCCCCGGCTTGTTCCCGGCAAAGCGGCGGAAGATGGCGAGGAGCTTCTCCTTCACCTTGACCTGCTCGGGATCGGCCGCCGCGATGTCGCGTTCGAGCGCGGCGCCGTCGAGGAGGGGCACGCAGCGCTCGAGCTCGCCGAGCTCGGCAAGCTCGAGGGGAGTGAAGCTCGCCTCGACCGGGCCGCGCCGGCCGATGAGATGGAGCCGCTCGAGGGGGGCGGCTGCGATCGCTTCAGCCGCATGGCGGCAGAGGTCGGATCGCGCCAACTCGGCCGCGCTCTTGGCGAGCACGCGCACGCAGTCGATCGCCACATTGCCGTTGCCGATCACGGCAAGCGCCGGGCCCGAGAGGTCGGGGGCGAGATCGCGAAAGTCCGGGTGGCCGTTGAGCCAGCCCACGAAGGACCAGGAGCCGCAGACCCCGGGGAGCGTCTCGCCGGGGATGCCGAGCCGGCGGTCGCGCGGGGCGCCGATCGCGATGACGACCGCGTCGTAGGCGGCCTTGAGCTCGTCGTAGCTCACCCTACTGCCGACCTCGATCCCGCCCAGGAAGCGCACGCCCGGACGCGTTGCCGTGCGCTCGAAGACGCGCTGCACGGCTTTCGTACTTTGGTGATCCGGTGCCACCCCGCCGCGCACGAGACCATAGGGCGTGGGCAGGCGGTCGACGATGTCGATGCGGCAGCCCTCGATCCTGCGCAGGAGCGCGTCGGCTGCGTAGAACCCTGCGGGGCCGCTGCCGACGATGACGACCGAGACGCTCACTCCGCCGCGTGCTCCCGCGCGCGCGGCTGCCGCGCGAGGCCGCCGAAGCGCGCGTAGAAATATGGAGCGGCGGAAGGAAGCCGCCCCTCGGCCGTCTCCAGCAAGGCCATGAGATGCCGCTCGGCCGGCTCCGAGGTGCTGCGATAGAGCGTGCGAGCGAGCCGCCGTGCCGCGAGCCCCGGCCAGTCGTCCGGCAGCAGCTCCTTGGGAAGCAGCGGGTCGCGCAGCAGCACGCGGCGGAACTCGTGGATCAGCAGCACGCGGACGAGCAAGGCGGTGGGGGGATCGAGGACCGCGCGCCCCTCGAGGGCCTCCCCGACAGCACGGAAGCGGACGAGAAAATCGCGATAGGCGCGTGCCAGGCGCTCCAAGTCCCAGGCGCGGCGCACGAGGGCCGAGCGCACGGAGGCCGTCGTCCCCGGCGCAGATTCGGCCTCCATCACCAGGACGCGCTCGGCGGCGCCGAGGTCCTCGAGAAGACGGTCGAGGGCGGCAGGGTCCGCACTCGGATGGGCGAGGAGATTGGGGGCGAGCGTGCCGAAGCCCTGCCAGAGCAACTCGACCTTGAGCCGCTCGC
>DATJAC010000245.1:0-4487 GCA_035516655.1 Alphaproteobacteria bacterium
CATGGGCGCGTTGCAGGAGCGGATCACGTCGACCAAGAAGGGCTCGATCACCTCGGTGCAGGCGATCTACGTGCCGGCCGACGACCTCACCGACCCGGCGCCGGCCACGTCGTTCGCCCACCTCGACGCCACCACCGTGCTGTCGCGCCAGATCGCCGAGCTGGGCATCTATCCGGCGGTCGATCCGCTCGACTCGACCTCGCGCATTCTGGACCCCCAGGTGGTCGGCGAGGACCACTACAAAGTGGCGCGCGACGTGCAGCGGATTCTCCAGACCTACAAGTCGCTGCAGGACATCATCGCCATCCTGGGCATGGACGAGCTATCGGAAGAAGATCGGCTCACCGTGGCGCGGGCACGCAAGATCCAGCGGTTCCTGTCGCAGCCGTTCCACGTTGCCGAGGTGTTCACTGGCTCGCCGGGCAAGCTGGTCGCCCTGGAGGATACGATCAAGGGCTTCAAGGGCATCGTCGAGGGCAATTACGACGACCTGCCCGAGGCCGCCTTCTACATGGTCGGCACCATCGAGGAGGCCGTCGAGAAGGCGAAGAAGCTCGCGGCCGAGGCGGCCTGAGCTCAATAATTCCCCTCCCCCTTGAGGGGGGGAGGGTAGGGTGGGGGTGAGTAGGAATGGCGGAGACGCTCAAATTCGAGCTCGTGAGCCCCGAGCGCCTGCTGCGCTCGGCGGAGGTCGAGATGGTGGTCGTCCCCGGGGCCCAGGGCAATTTCGCCGCTCTCCCGCGGCACGCTCCGCTCCTCTCGCTCCTCAGGCCCGGCACCCTCGACCTCTACGAGAACCGGACGGTCACCGCACGCTACTTCGTGGCGGGCGGCTACGCCGAGGTGACGCCCGAGCGCTGCACCGTGCTCGCGGACGAGGCGATGGCCCTCGGCGAGATCGACCGCGGCGCGCTCGAGACCACCCTCAGGGAGCTCGGCGAGGACCTGGAGGACGCCACGGACGCCGCCCAGCGCCGCTCGATCAAGCTCAAGATCGCTCTCGCCGAGGCCAAGCTCAAGGCCCTCGCCAGCGCATAAGCCTTTGAGATTCATGCGCTAAACGTGATAGAAGGGTCTTTGCCCGCCGGGCGCGGAGAGGCGATATAATGATTTCGGGTCGGGTCACCGAAGGCGTTGCAAGGTCCCCCATGGCGCATTGGACGCTGGACGACATCCCGTGGGAGCGCTTCGATGCGTCCCAAGTCGATCCGGAAATCCTCAAGATCGTGAAGGCGGCGAGCCTCGTCGAGCATAACGGCTACGCCTATGCGCGCTACCTCGAGCAGGTCTTCGGCGACGACCCGGAGTTTCAGACGGTGGCCTGGCGCTGGGCGCGCGAGGAGGTCCAGCACGGCGATGCCCTCGCGCGCTGGGCGACCCTCGCCGATCCGTCCTTCGATTTCGCGGCCGCCTTCGCCCTCTTCGCCGCCAAGATCAAGCTGCCGGTCGGTACCGAGCGCTCCGTGCGCGGCACGCGCGCGGGCGAGCTCGTGGCGCGCTGCGTCGTCGAGGTCGGCACCAGCTCCTACTATACCGCCCTCGCCTCGGCAGCTGAGGAGCCGGTGCTGCACGAGATCTGCAGGCACATCGCCGCCGACGAGGTGCGCCATTACAAGCTCTTCTACACCCACCTCACGGACTACCTCGCGCGCGAGCGCATCGGCCCGTTGCGCCGCGTCCTCGTCGCCCTCGGACGGCTCACCGAGAGCGAGGACGACGAGCTCGCCTTCGCCTATTACGCGGCCAACCATGCGAAGGACGGCCCCTACGAGCGCAAGCGCTACAGCTCCGCCTACGCGCGCCGCGCCTATCGCTTCTTCCGCCCCGTCCACGTCGAGCGCGCGGTCGCCATGACGATGAAGGCGGTCGGCCTCAACCCGCGCGGCAGGCTCAGCCGCGCCCTCGCCCGCTTGGCCGGCTGGTTCATGGAAGCGCGCGCCGCGCGCCTCGCCCGCGCGGGGGCTTAGGGCTTCGCTTCGGAAGCTCGTCTCACCCAAAAATAGCCGTCATTGCGAGCCCAGCCAAGCAATCCAGCGTGCTCACCCTTTATGGATTGCTTCGGCGCCCTTCGGGCGCCTCGCAATGACGAGGGTTTTCCTGACGTCGTAAATTTCAGATTCAGGACACTCGTATTCTTTCCAACTGCGGAGGCGGGGCTATCTCGCAGCTTTCGCCTTGACCGCCGCGACCACCCGCCGCGTGAGCTCCGCGATGTCGCCTTTGAGCTTGGCGAAGCCGCCGTTCTTCGCGACCGCGGTCTCGTCGAGGTAGAGGGCGCGGTTGATCTCGATCTGCACGGAATGGCGGCCCTCGGCAGGGCGGCCGTGGCGGCGCACGATGGCGGCCCCCTTGTAGGGATCGTTCAAGGCGACGCTGTAGCCGAGGGCTTCCAGGCATTCGCGGATGAGGGTCGTGAGGGTCTCGTCGCAGCTCTGGCCCTCGAGGTCGCCGAGCACGAAGTCGGCACGGCGCTTGCCGCTGTCCGGGGTCATGGCGTTGCCGAAGGACTTCATCGAATGCCAGTCGATGTGCCAGGCAAAGCCGAAGCGGCGCTGGAGTGCGTCGAGGGCCGTATCGAGGGCGCGGTGATAGGGCCAATAGATCGTATCGAGACGGTGGCGCACCTCGGCGACGGAGAGTTTGTCGGCATGGACCTCGACCCCCGGCGTCAGATAGCGCCGTACCAGGCCGAGCCCCCGCCGCGTCTTCATCGTGGGCTTGAGTGGTGCCGGCCAGGGCTCGGCAAGGAGCTCGTGATCGAGATCGTCGGGCTCGCGGTTGGCGTCGATGTAACAGCGCGGATAAGTGGCATGGAGCAAGGTGACGCCGAGCTCGGGGGCGTCGGCCACGAGCTCGTCGACATAGGCATCCTCGCCCTGGCGCAGGGTCTCGAGGGTCGGCTTCACGCGCCAGTCCGCGGGATAGAAGCGCCCGCTGTGGGGCGAATCGAAGACGAGCGGGAGGGCGGCGCCCTCAGGCAGACGAAGCTCGAATGGTGCGACGCTGCCGCTCATCCCCACCCCTACCTCAACGCCGCCGCGATGTTGCCGCCGTCGCAGGTGAGCACCGCCCCCGTCGTCTTCTCGGCGCGCGCGAGGGCCACGAACGCGGCTGCCACGTCCGCAGCCGTCACCTCGCGCCCGAGCAGGTTGCCCGCCATATATTCCTCTTCCGAGAGCCCGCGCGCTGCCGCGCGCGAGCGGATCATCGCCTCGCTCAAGAGGCCCGAGCGGATGCGGTCGGCATTGACCGCGTTCGAGCGGATGCCGTCCTTGCCGTAGTCGATGGCGTACTGGCGCATGAGGAAGAGGGTCGCAGCCTTGGGCAGGCCGTAGGGCCCGAAGTCGGGGCCGGGATTGACCGCCTGCTTGGAGGTGTTGAAGAGGAGGCAACCGCCTGTCCCTTGCGCGCGCATGATCGCGACCGCCTCGCGCGCAACGCTCTGGTGGGCGAAGAAATTGAGCTCGAAGCTCTCGCGCAAGGTCGCGTCGGCGACCTCCCCGATGCGGCCCTGCCAGGCGGCCCCTGCGTTGGAGACCACGATGTCGACCCCGCCGTAGCTTTCGCAGATGCGCGCGAAGGCCGCCGCCACTTGGCCGGCGTCGGTCACGTCGCAGGCAAGGGCCAGGCCGCCGATTTTCTTGGCGACGGCTTCTGCGAGGGCGAGGTCGCGATCGAGGACCGCCACCTCGGCCCCTTCGGCTGCGAAGGCGGCGGCGGCCGCGGCCCCGATGCCGCTCCCCCCGCCGGTCACGGCCACGATCTGGCGCGCGAGCGCCTTCTCGGCGGCCTTGCCGAGCTTCGCCTGCTCGAGCGACCAATATTCCATATCGAACGTGTCGCGCTCCGAGATGCTCTCGAAACGGCCGATGCGCTCGGCTTCAGCGATCACCTGCAGGGCTGTCTCGGCAACGTCGCCCGCGACCCGCGCCTCCTTCGCGGAAGCGCCTAAGGCGAAGAGGCCGACGCCGGGGACGAGGATCACGCGCGGGACGGGATCGAGCTCCTTCTTCTTGACGGGCGAGGCCGCATTGTTGCGCGCGAAGTAGTCGTGATAGACGGCCTTGTAGGCGGCGAAGGCGTCGCGCGCCGCACGCGCGAAGCCTTCGAGGTCGGAGGCATCGGGGGCCGGGAGGATGAGGGGAAGGCGCTTGGTGCGGATCACGTGATCGGGGGTGACCACCCCCGCCTGGCCGTAACGCGCGAGCTCGGCTCCGTTGACGTAGGCGAGGACGTCCTTGGAGTTGCGATGGCTCATCACGAAACGGGTGAAGCGCTGCGCTGCGGGCTCGGTCGCCACCGCGGCTAAGCCGCGCAAGAGGGGGGCGATCGCCGCAGGGGAGGCAACCGCCGCGGGCAAGGCAGCAACGCTCATGACCCGGTTGGTGCCGCGCGCGAGCCGCGCCTCGGCCAGGCTCACGAGCTCGATCATGCGCGCATAGGCCTCGCGCGCCGAGGCGCCGAAGCTGAAGATGCCGTGTTTGGCG
>DATJAC010000246.1:0-3713 GCA_035516655.1 Alphaproteobacteria bacterium
CGCAGCGAGCGTCTCGAAGGACCGCCGTACTCGGTCCGAGGCGCCATGGTGCAATTGCTTTCTTCACGTGAGTGCTACGCGACCGCGTCTGGCGGATAGATCGGGAAGCGGCGGGTGAGTTTCTTCACCTCGGCGTAGATCTTGCCCTCGACCGCGTCGTTGCCGCCGGGGTCGCGGGCGTGGCCGTCGAGGACTTCGGCGATGAAGCCGCCGATCCTGCGGAACTCTTCGACCCCGAAGCCGCGCGTCGTACAGGCCGAGACGCCCAAGCGGATGCCCGAGGTGACGGTCGGCTTCTCCTCGTCGAAGGGGACCGCGTTCTTGTTGCAGGTGATGCCGGCGCGATCGAGGCTCTCGGAGGCAGCCAGGCCCTTCAAGCCCTGCCGGCGCAGGTCGATCAGCATGAGCGGGGTGTCGGTCCCTCCGCTCACGAGATCATAGCCGCGCTTCTGCAGCGTCTCGGCGAGCGTGCGAGCGTTCTCCAGCACGGCGTGGGCGTAGAGGCGGAACTCGGGCCGAAGCGCCTCGGCGAGGCAGACGGCCTTGGCGGCGAGGACCTGGAGGAGGGGGCTTCCCTGCATGCCGGGGAAGACCGCGGCATTGATCAGCCTCGCGATCGCCTCGTCGTTCGTGAGGACGATGCCGCCGCGGGCCCCGCGCAACGACTTGTAAGTCGTCGTGGTCACGACATGGGCGTGGGGAATGGGGCTCGGGTGGACCCCGCCTGCCACGAGGCCGGCAAAATGCGCCATGTCGACGAGGAGGCGTGCGCCGACCCCGTCCGCGATGCGGCGCATGCGCGCGAAATCGATCGCGCGCGGATAGGACGATCCGCCGGCGACGACGAGCTTGGGGCGATGCTCGCGCGCGAGCGCCTCGACGGCGTCGTAGTCGATGAGCCCATCCTGGCGCCGCACGCCGTAGGGTATTGCGCGATAGTGCTTGCCGCTCTGATTGACCGCGGCCCCGTGGCTCAGATGCCCGCCCGCCGAGAGCGCCATCGCAAGCACCGTCTCGCCCGGCTCGAGCAGGGCCAGGAACACGGCCTGGTTGGCCTGGCTCCCCGAATGGGGCTGCACGTTGGCGAAGCGGCAGCCGAAGAGGGCGGTGGCGCGCTCGATGGCGACGCGCTCGACCACGTCGACGTTGACGGCCCCGCCGTGGTAGCGCCGCCCCGGCAGGCCCTCGACCGTCTTGTTGGTGAGGAGCGAGCCCTGCGCCTCGAGCACCGCACGGCTCACGATGTTCTCCGACGCGATGAGTTCGATCACGTCGGATTGGCGGCGATATTCCTCGGCGATGGCATGGGCGATGGTGGGATCGATCGCCGCGAGACGTGCGGTGAAGTAGCCCGCATGCACGAGCGGGGCGCGTTTGCGCGTTCCCGTCTCCGTCATGCCGCCGCCGCCGCGACGAGGCAATCGTCGCCGAGAAGGGCGAGCGGGGTGAAATCGCGGTGGTGCTTGTAGTCCGGGCGCGCGAAGCTGCGCTGGGCGTTGGCGACCGGGTTGGCGATGAGGGAGAAGATGCGGCGGCTCCAGGGCGAGAGGTTGGGCGGGGAGGCATGCACGAGGCAGTCGCCGAAGATGAGCGCTGTCCCCGCCGGTCCGACAGCTGAGACGATGCCGTGGGCCTCGACCAGGCGGGCGACGGCGTCGCGCTCGACCACCCAGAGCGGATAGCTCGTCGAGACGGTGTCGAGCTCGCAAGGGGCCGAGCCCTCCCGGTGCGAGCCGGGGATGAAGTAGAGCGGCCCGTTGAACTCGTTCACCTCGTCGAGGAAGACGTGGAGGTTGAGGGCCAAGGGTGCCGGCACGCCGTCCTCGTTGTGGTGGGTGGCGAAGTCGTAGTGCCATTGCCAGGCCTCGCCCTCGAAGGCGGCTTTGACGTTGACCTTGACCTGCTGGGCGTAGAGCCGGTCGCCGAGGAGCTGCTGGGCGGGACCGAGAAGGCGCGGATGGCGCACGAGGCGGGCATAGATCGGGCTGCGCACATGGAGCCCCATGGCGGTGCGCACCTCGCCACTCCGTTTCTCGCGCACGTTGGCGGGGCTCTCCTCGGCGAAGACGGGCGGCAGGGCAGTGCTGAGCACCTCGACCTCGCGGGCCGAGAACAGGCCCGGCAGCACGAGAAAGCCCTGGCGCTCGAAGGCCTCGATCTGCGCAGCGTCGAGCTGCATGCCGCCCTCCTCTGGCACTTGCTCAAGAGCGTGTCCGCTGCGGATTGTCCGCCAAAGAGGCGTCTCGAGGCAAGACGGCTGGTGCGCAATCGCCCCTCACCTTCGGGATTCACGCATCTTTGCACCGGCGTCAATCACGATAAGCCCCTCTCCCGCTTGCGGGCGAGGGCCTTAGCTAAAGCCGCGTCGAGAGCCAGATGGCGAGGCGCGAGGCGGCCTTGACGGCGCCGGTGAGGAGCGCATAGCCGGGGGCCTCGGCGGCCCCATGGGCGAGGCCGGTCTCCTTGTGCTCGATCTCGCGCGCGCGGAACTCCTCGAGCTGATCCCGCAGCTCGGCCTCGTCGTCGCCCAAGGCGGCGGCCTGGCGCGCGTAATGCTCGTCGATCACCTCCTCGACCGCGACCGTGCAGGCCATGGCCGCGCGCGGGCCGAGAAGGGCCGTCCCGGCTCCGAGCGCGAAGCCGGCCACGTGCCAGAGCGGGTGGAGAAAGGTCGGCCGTACGCGCCGTGCCGCGATGAGCCGCTCGAAGGCGGCGAGGTGACGCTCCTCCTCCTCCGCCATCTTGGCGATGGTGGGGGCCTCGAGGCTGCGGCCGAGGACGGCGAGCTGTCCCGCGTAGATGCGCTTGGCGCCGTATTCGCCCGCATGGTCGACCCTGATCATGCGCCGGACGAGCTCCTCGCGGTCGGGATCGCCCGGCCGGCGCCGCGCGGCGGTGCGCTTTGGATGGGAAGGCGGCTCGGTCATCGTCTGCTCCGGCTCAAGCACCGCCGCGCCGCGTCGAGCGCGAAGGCGGCAAGGGCGAGGGCGATCAGCGCATTATAGCCGGCGAGCGAGATGCCGAACAGCGACCAGGGAATGCGGTCGCAGCGCGCCACGGGGGCGTTCAGGATCTGCTGGCGCAAGGCCTCGAGCGAGTGCACCCCGCCCGTGACCACGCTGCCGGTGCAGGCAGCACTTCCCTCCCACCAATGCCGCTCGACGCCGACGTGGAAGCCGCCGATGCCGGCACCGACCGCGAAGGCGAGGGCGGAGAGGGCGAGAACCGCACCCCGCGCCCGACCGTCGCCGAGGCCGAAGGCGAGGAGCGAGAGTGCCATCGCGACGCCATAGGGGTAGCGCTCGTAGATGCAGAGCACGCAGGGTGCGAAGCCGCCTGCATATTGGAAGAGGAAGGCGACGCCAAGGGTTGCCGCCGAGGCAGCGAGGATGACGACAGCCGGCACGTAGCGTCCGGAGGCGAGGCGAGCGTAGCGGGACGGCCGGGCGGATGCGGGCAAGCGAGCGCTCCTAGAGATAGCGCAGCACGATGAATCCGCCGACGAGGGCGGCGGCGAAGAGGCTCGTCAGCAGCATGAGCCGCTTCTCGATGAAAAGGCGGATCGGCTCGCCGAAGCGCCAGAGGAGGGCCGCCACCAGAAAAAAGCGCAGGCTGCGCGAGACGAGCGAGGCGAGGGTGAAGGTCGCGAGGTCGAACTTGAGCGCACCGCTCGCGATGGTAATGAGCTTGTAGGGGATCGGCGTCATGCCCTT
>DATJAC010000247.1:0-3277 GCA_035516655.1 Alphaproteobacteria bacterium
GATGTGGCGCAAATGGTCGCGCTGGGGGGTCTTCGATTTCACGGCACACGTGAAGCCGCAGCCGATCTGCTATTCCGTCGCCTTCGATCCCGACGCCTTCAAGCGCGTCTCGAACGACATGGTGGCCGAGGCGAAGATCAACCTCCGCCTGCACAGCTGGTTCGCCAAGACCATCGTCGAGGACGGCCGAGCCGCCGGCGTGATCGTCGAGGGCAAGGAGGGCCGCCAGGCGCTCCTCGGCCAGGTCGTCGTCGACGCGACCGGCGATCTCGACGTCGCGGCCTCCGCCGGTGCCCCTTTTTCCGAAGGGAGCTACATCGTCACCACCGTGTTCCGCCTGGGTGGGGTCGACTGCGAGGCGGCCGAGAGCTTCGAATACGAGCAGCCGGAGGCGTTCGCCGCGATCGACCGCGAGGCGAAGAAGATCATGGGCGGGTCGTGGGAGAAGTGGTGGCTCAAGACGCCGCTCCCAGGGATCGTGTGGTGCAACTGTCCGCACATGGCCGGCTACGACGGCCTCAAGATCGCCGACCTCACGCGCGCGGATTTCGAGGGGCGCCGCCGTATCGCCCAGCTCGTCGAGTTCGTGCGCGCCAAGCTACCCGGCTTCCGGCAAGCCTACGTCGTCGACGTGGCACCGCAGCTCGGCGTGCGCCAGACGCGGCTCCTCGATGGGGTCTACGTGATGACGAAGGAAGACGTCATGACGCGCCGCCATTTCCGCGACAGCGTCGCGCGCGGCCGGGACTATTACTATCCCTACCGCTCGCTTCTGCCGCGCGAGGTGGGCCAGCTCCTCGTCGCCGGGCGGCACTACTCGGCGACCTCCTCGGCCCAGCGCATGTCGCGCGAAATTCCGCCCTGCATGGCGATGGGCGAGGCGGCCGGGCTCGCCGCCGCCCTGTCGCTCGCGGCCGGGGTCGGGGTCGAGAAGGTGGACATCGCGGCCCTGCAGCAGCGTCTGCGCGCGCAGGGGGCCGATCCGGGCGACGTGCCGGCACCCAATGCGACCATCGACGGTCGCGAGAGGGCAGCATGAGCATGCCCGCCGAGAACGGTGCCGCGCAGCCGCTCGCCGGCATCCGCATCATCGACTTCACCCAGGTGATGCTGGGGCCCTGCGCGACCCAGATGCTCGCCGACTATGGTGCTGACGTCATCAAGATCGAGCGGCCGGGGGCTGGCGATCTCTCGCGCAGCTCGATCGCCGAGGACCCGGACGGGCTCGACAACCCCGTCTTCCGCAGCCTCAACCGCAACAAGCGCTCGCTCGCGATCGACCTCAGAAGCGAGGCGGGCAAGACCGTCATTTACGATCTCGTCAAGACCGCCGACGTGGTGGTGAACAACTTCCGCGCCGGCGTGATGGAGCGCATGGGCTTCGGCTATGCCGAGCTCGCCAAGCTCAATCCGCGCATCATCTCGGCCTTCGGCTCGGGCTTCGGACAGAGCGGCCCCCTTTCGCACAAGGGCGGTCAGGACGTGCTCGCTCAAGCCCTCTCGGGCGTCATGGCGCGGCGCTCCAACGCGGGCGAGCCCTACTCGGTCTATTGCACGGCCCTTGCCGACTATTCGGCCGGCATGCATCTGGTGCAGGCGGTCCTGCTTGCCCTCCTCCAGCGCGAGAAGACGGGGCGGGGTCAGCAGATCTCGGTCTCGCTCTACGATTCGATGCTGGCGATGCAGATGCAGGAGGCCGCCATGTGGCTGCAGCGCCGTCGCGAGCTCAACTGGGGTGCTTTCCCCTTGAGCGGGGTGTTCCGGACGAGCGACGGCGCACTCGTGCTGGTGGGAGCCTTCAAGGCCAATCCGCTCCGCGACATCTCGACCGCCCTCGATCTGCCGGACCTCTCTGCCGACCCTCGCTTTGCCACCTTCGCGGCGCAGATGACCAACAAGGCCGAGCTGCAGGGCCGCTTCGCCGAGCGCTTTGCGGGCAATACCACCGCCTACTGGCTGGCCCGGCTCGAGGAGCAGGACCTGCTGTGTGCACCCGTCCAGACCCTCGCCGAGGCGCTCGCCTCGGAGCAGACGGCCGCGAACGGCATGGTCGTCGCCCTCGACGGTCCCGCGCGCGGCGGCGTCAACGAGCCGATGCGCCTGATCGGAACGCCGCTCAAGATGGACGCCTCCGCTTTCCGCCTGCGCCATGCCCCGCCGGCTTTGGGCGAGCACAGCCTGGCAGTCCTCCACGAGCTCGGTTACGACGAGGCCAGGATCGGCCGGCTGCGGAGCGAGAAGGTGGTGTCATGAACGTGCGCATGGCGCTTGAGAACGGCGTCGCCCGCGTCACCATCGATCGGCTTGACCGGCTCAACGCCGTCGACGAGGCGACGGAGGCCGAGCTGATGCGGCTCTGGGACGAGATCGAGAAGGACCGTGCCGTCCGTGCCGTCGTGCTGACGGGGGCCGGCGAGCGCGCCTTCTCGACAGGTGCCGACATGAAGGCCGCGAACGGGGTCTCGGGCCTCGAATACTGGGCGAAGCCGCGTCCGGGCGGGTTCGGCGGCATTGCCCTGCGCGAGAGCCTCGACGTGCCGGTGATCGCGCGGGTCAATGGCCACGCGCTCGGCGGCGGCTTCGAGATGGTGCTCGGCTGCGACATCGTGGTCGCCGCCGAGCATGCCAGCTTCGGCCTGCCCGAGCCGAGGGTCGGCCGGCTCGCCCTGGACGGCGGCATCGCCCTTCTGCCGCGCCGCATTCCCCATGTTTGGGCCATGGGGCTGCTCTTGACCGGACGGCGCATCACGGCTCTCGAGGCGCAGCGGCTCGGACTCGTCAACGAGGTGGTCCCGGCCGCCGAGCTCGACCGGGCGGTCGAGCGCTGGGTCGCCGACATCCTTGCCTGTGCACCCCTCTCGCTCAAGGCGGTCAAGCAAATGGTACGGGCGGGGAGCCGGCTCACCGCACAGGAGGCGCAATCCCTGCGCCTGCCGGCCCTCATCGCGGCCCTCAAATCGGCCGATCAGGAGGAAGGCGTGCGGGCCTTCCAGGAGAAGCGCGCACCGCATTGGCGCGGGGCCTGAGGATGACCTACGTCATCGCGTCTGCCTGTATCGACGTAAAGGACGGTGCGTGCCAGAAAGTGTGCCCGGTCGAGTGCATCTACGAGGGCGGGCGCATGATGTACATCCAGCCCGAGGAGTGCATCAGCTGCGGTATCTGTCTCTCGGTCTGTCCGGTGCAGGCGATCTACGAGGAGGACGAGCTGCCGGCACCCGAGGCGGGGTTCAAGGCGGTCAACGCGGAATTCTTCGGCCCCGAAGTCACCGGCTGG
>DATJAC010000248.1:0-12144 GCA_035516655.1 Alphaproteobacteria bacterium
TCCTGAGAGGCTGGCCGGAAATGAACGCGCTACCTTCAATGCGTGACCTGCCACAGGTCGTCATTCCCGCGAAAGCGGGAATCCATGGTCGGCCTTGAGCCGGGCTTCGGACATGGGCCCCGGCTTTCGCCGGGGCGACGAATAGAGCATTGAAAGTGAACGGATCATTTTGAGTCAGACTCTGAGGAGCGTCGCGTAAGCGACGCGTCTCGAAGGATGGGGATGCGGCCGAGCTGACCCAATATCGGGGCGAGGCTCATGATGCGGCCCACCTTCACTTGGGCTATATTGTAACGCGATGGCCGATACACCTACGAATCTTCCGAATCTTCCGGCGCTCCGGCACAGCCTTTCGGCCAAGCTGTTGGTCTTCGCCGTGCTGTTCGCGATGGTGGCCGAGGTCTTGATCTTCGCGCCCTCGATCGCGCGCTTCCGGGTCGATTATCTCGAGGAGAAGATCGGCTCCGCCCACATCGCGGCCCTCGCCCTCGAGGCCGCCCCCGGCCACATGCTGAGCCCGCAGCTCGAGATCGAGCTCCTGCAGTACGTCGACGCCTATTCGGTCGCCCTCGACATGCACGGCAACTCGCGCATGCTGGTGATGAACCGCGACATGCCGCCCGTCATCGACAAGACCTACGACTTGCGCAAGGCGACCTTCTTCTCGCTCATCGCGAACGCGATCTCCACCTTGGCGCAGACGGAGAACCGCGTGCTCCGCGTGCTGGGGCCCTCGCCCAAGAACCCCGGCATCCTCGTCGATCTCGTGATCGACGAGGGGCCGATGCGCCGCGCCATGTACGCCTTCGCCTGGCGCATGCTCTCGCTCTCGATGGTGATCTCGCTCATCACCGCGGTCCTCCTCTATTTCAGCCTGCAGTGGCTCCTGGTGCAGCCCATGCGCCGCATCACCGAGGCCATGAATCGCTTCCGCACCGCACCCGAGGACGAGAGCAGCATGATCAGCCCGAGCCAGCGCCGCGACGAGATCGGCATCGCCCAGCGCGAGCTGCGGCGCATGCAGAGCGACCTGCGCCTGGCCCTTCATGCCAAGACGCGGCTCGCCGAGCTCGGGGCCGCGGTCACCAAGGTCACCCATGACCTGCGCAACATCCTCTCGACGGCGCAGCTCGTCTCCGACCGCTTGAGCGACAGCAACGATCCCACGGTCAAGCGCGTGACGCCCACCCTCTTGGGCTCGCTCGACCGCGCGATAGCGCTCTGCGTCAACACGCTGCGCTTCGCGCGGGAGGAGCGGCCGAGCGTGGAGATGACGCGCTTCTCGCTCGGTCTCCTCGTCGATGACGTAGGGGCCACCTTGCGCCTGCCGCTCCCCGAAGGCAGCCGCTGGACGAACGTGGTGCCGCGCGATTTCTGGATCCGCGCCGACCGCGACCAGATGTTCCGCGTGCTCCTCAACCTCGGGCGCAACGCCTACGAGGCGGGCGCCACGCGCGTGGCCGTCTCGGCGGCGCGCAACGGCGACGGCTTGACGCTCACGATCGCCGACAACGGCCAGGGCATCGCGGCGGCCGCGCGCGAGAAGCTCTTCCAGCCCTTCGCCGGCACGGCCAAGTCGGGGGGTACGGGCCTCGGCCTCGCCATCTCGCGCGAGCTCATGCGCGCCCATGGCGGCGACCTCTGGCTGGCGGAGAGCCGCATAGGCCTGACGCGGTTCGAGTTGACGCTCCCCGAGCGCTGTGCCGTCGCCGAAGCCGACGTGAGGCGCGCGGTTTGAGCTGGGCGTGGATCCCGATCACCATCTGGGCGGCCCTGGCCCAGACCTTCCGCAACGCCGCCCAACGCCATCTCACCAGGGACCTCGGCACGCTCGGCGCCACCTTGGTGCGCTTTCTCTACGGCCTGCCCTTCGCCCTCCTCTGGCTCCTCGTGCTTCGCACCGGCCTCGGCCTCGCCATTCCCACTCCCAACTGGATTGCCGCGGGCTGGACGGTCGTGGGGGCAGTCGGTCAGCTCGTGGCGACGGCCCTTCTCCTGCGCACGATGGAGGAGCGCAACTTCGCGGTCGGAGTGATCTACTCGAAGACCGAGATCGTGCAGATCGCCGTCTTCGCCATCGTGCTTCTGGGCGATCCCCTCTCGCTCACCGCGGCCACGGCGATCCTGCTCGTGACCGTGGGGCTCGTCCTCGTCTCGCTCACGGGCGCGCCTGCGGCTGCGGCTTCGCTCATGCGCGCCTGGAGCTCGCCTGCGGCGCGTTTCGGGCTCGGCTCGGGTGCCGCCTTCGCGATCTCGACCGTGGGCTACCGCGGGGCGGCCTTGGCGCTCCACGCGGGCTCGCTCTTCATGGCGGCGGGCTACGTGCTCGTGGCGGCGTTGGCCCTTCAGGTTCTGCTCCTCGGCGGCTGGCTTCTGCTGCGCGAGCCGGAGGTGGTCACGGCCGTCCTGCGCGCCTGGCGGCTCTCCCTCGCCGCGGGGCTTGCGGGGGCCGCGGGCTCGGCCGGCTGGTTGACCGCCATGGCGCTCGAGCCCGTGGCCCACGTGCGCACGCTCGGCCTCGTCGAGATCTTCTTCAGCTACGCCGTCTCGCGCCGCATCTTCAAGGAGCGCATCGGCCGCCTCGAGCTTGCGGGCATCGCCCTTATCGCGGGCGGCGTGGCGCTTATTGCGAGTGCAGGGTAGGGGGTGCCGCGGTTAAAGTGCGGCATGGAGGGCATTGGGCTGCGGCAATATTAGCTCGACAGATTCAGAAGATCAAAACGGCCGCGGCTCGAATTAAGAAATCGGCCCGCTTGGTCGGACCCATGGCGCCCATTATTATTCGCGCGTGCCATTCACTTCGCGTACACCGCAGAACGTTGCGAACTGCCCGACGAACTTATCGCCAGTGAAGTTGATGGTGCCTTGGAATCCTTGCTTAGGTGCATAATAAACTTTGGCCCTTCCATCGGGATTAACTGCCCCTGAATCGATTTGCGGACTGCCGTGCTTCCCGCTTACGGTGCCGGTAATCCTGCTGTCGCTGATGACTAAAGTGACGGTCAAGACGCCACAGTCGCCTTTTTCCGCTCCTTGCCCGGACCATTTGCCGTCGTATGACCCCGCGGAGACGGCAAAATTCGCGCTCACGCACGATAGCACAACGGTGACTATTGTGGCGCTTACGAGTAAGCGTCTCATGGTGCCCTCGCGTTCATCCGACACTCCTTATGACACGTCCATCGAACGGCGAGAACGTGCATTCCGACGCTACGAGGCTACTCGTAAGATCGATCGGGATGTATTGGGACCATCGAGTCCCGTACCCCGAACCGAGCGGATCGGTGGTAAGAAGATTGACGGAGATGGAAGACGCGACATAATCATACTTTGAGGAGTATGATTAACGGCCGTTTCCCAAGCCGATCGCCGCTACACCCCGCAGGAGGCCGCCGCCCTTTCCGGCGTCCGTCTCCAGCGCATTCAGAACGCGATTACCGATGGGGTGATCGGCGGCGCGTGCAGGCGCGCGCGGGACGGCCGCCGGCGCATTGACCTGCCGGCGGTTCTGACCTTTGCAGCGGTCGACCGCCTCGGCAAGGTCAGGATCGAGCCCAAGGCCCTCTACAAGGCGTTCCGCAAGAGCGGGCTGCCGCGCGGGCCCGTCGCCGTGACGGAGGCCGTCACCATCGACGCGCCGCGGCTTCTCGCCCCCGTGATGCGCAAGGTGAAGCTCTACGAAGTGGCGCGCGCGTGCATCGTCTCCGACCCGGCCGTGATGGGCGGCCTGCCCGTCGTCAAAGGGACGCGGATTCCGGCGCGTACGCTTCATGCCAAGCTCAAGGGCGGGGAGACGCTCGACTCCGTTCTCGATGACTATCCCTATCTCGGCCGGGAAACCGTGGAGGCGGCCTATCTCTACGTCGAGGCCAACCCGCGACGCGGCCGCCCGCGGCGGCGGGCGCTCATCACGCGTGCGGGGTAGCGGGCATCCCGCCTTCGCGGCTCAAGACATTCGACCTGCTCCGGAGGACCCACGCCTCGAACTCGTCGGGCGGCAGCGGCCGGGCAAAGAGATAGCCTTGCAGCTGGTCGCACCCGGAGGCCCGCAGCTGCGTCGCCTGCGCCGCTGTCTCGACCCCTTCGGCGATCACCTTGAGCCGCAGCGAGCGGGCGATGCCGATGATACCTTGCGCCATGGCCGCATCGTCGGCACTGACCGCGATGTCCTTCACGAAGGCGCGGTCGATCTTGAGGTATGCGACCGGCAGGCGCTTGAGATAGGACAGCGAGGAGTAGCCGGTCCCGAAATCGTCGATGGCGAAGGCGATGCCTGCTTCCGCCAGCTCGCCGATGCGCTCGGCCGCCCCGGCGAGGTCCGCGATCAAGGTGCTCTCCGTGATCTCGAGCTCGAGCGAGCCGGGCGGAATGGCGGCCTCTCCGATCGCACTCTCAACCCGCGAGCGGAGCGCCGGGCTCAGCAGTTCGGCGCCGCTCAGATTGGCGGCGACGGGCCCGATGCGGAGTCCCTTGTCGTGCCAGGCCCGGATCTGGCGGCACACGCGGCGCAAGACCCAGGCGCCGAGCTCGTGGATGAGCTCCGAGCGCTCGGCGACCTCGACGATGTCGAGCGGCGAAACGACGCCGCGCTCCGGGTCGGTCCAGCGCAGCAGCGCCTCGGCCCCGCATAGGGCGCCGGAGCGGGCGTCGATCTTGGGCTGATAGGCCAAATGGACGGCATCGTCGCCGAGCGCGCGGTGCAGGCGGTTTTCCAAGTCGTGACGCGAGGCGAGCGCAGCCCCGATCGCGGGATTGTAGTAGCGGCAACGCAACTGGCTGGCCGAAGCATCGGCGGCGAGGGCCGCCTCCGAGGCCGCAATCAATGCCTCGGCACTGCCGCCATCCGCGGGAAAGACGCTCGCGCCGACGAGAGCGCCCGGATAATGGCTCACCCCCCCCATCTCGAACGGCTCCGCCAACGTCTTCGCGATGAGGCGGACGGTTTCCCCTTTTTCCTGCGGACCGCCCGGAAGAAGTACGGCGAGTTGGTGCCCGCGGCGCGCCGTCGTGGCGCCGCCGCCGCCTGCGCTCCGCGCGACGCGGCGGGCGGCCTCGATCAAGAGGGCGCGATCGCTGGCCGAGCCTGAGAGCGCCTTGACCGCGCCGATGTTGGCGAAGTTCACGCACAGCACGGTCAGCTGCTCGGCGCGCGCCGCCGCGCGCTCGATCCCTTGCGTCAGGCGATCCGTGAACAGGCGCTCGTTCGGCAGCCCGGTCTCCGCATCCTGGAAGACCTCGCGCTCGATCTCCGAGCGCAGATCGGCCAAGTGCCGGGTCTGATGCAGCTCGCGCTCGGCTAGGGCCGCCACCTGGCGCAGGAGCTGCTTCTCCTGCTCGCTGAGCTCGCGCGGCTTGCGGTCGATGATGCAGCAAGTCCCGACCGCGTGTCCGGCGGGGCCGCGAAGGACCGCACCCGCGTAGAAGCGGATGCGGGGCTCGCCGAGCACGAGCGGGTTCGAGGCGAAGCGCGGGTCGCGGCAGGCGTCCGGCACGACGAGGAGCTCCGGCTCGAGGATGGCATGGGCGCAGAATGCAACCTCGCGCGCGGTTTCCCCGCGCTCGACCCCGTAGGCCGACTTGAACCATTGGCGCTTACTGTCCACCAGCGAGAGCCATGCGATCGGGATGTCGACGGCGTCGGCAACCAGCCGGGTCAACCGGTCGAAGCGATCCTCGCTCGCCGTGTCGAGGAGGCGCAGGGAATGCAGATCGAGCAGCCGTGCCTGCTCGATTTCCGGGGGCGGCATCGGCAGCTGCAATATCCCGCCCGACGGGCCGGGATGCTCTGCAAGCAACGGCTCTCGTTTTCTCATGACTGCCTCGCGACCCATTGCGGTCTCCACTTTTGATGGCCCGCTCGAGCCATCACCAATGGACAAAACGTATCAGACGTAGTATGGTATATTCGCTTCAAAAAGCACATATCACGGAGTTGTGAGCAAAATTGTATACTACAATACTCAAGGAATCGCGCAGCTTCCGCCTCGGCATCGCCGCCGTCGCGCGCGAGACCGGGTTTTCCAAGGAGCTCCTGCGCATCTGGGAACGCCGCTACGGTTTCCCGAAGCCGGAGCGCGACCGCAACGGCGACCGCCTCTACCGCGACGAGGACCTCGCCAAACTCCGCTCCATCCGCCGCCTGCTCGACCGCGGCATGCGTCCAAGCCGCCTCGCGCCGCTGTCGCGCGCTCAGCTCGTGGAACTGATGGCGAAGGTGCCGGCAAGGAGACCCGCCGGCCCGGCCCAGTGCGCAAACCTCATGGCGCTCATCAAGGACTGCGAGGTCGTCGAGCTGCGGCGCAGCTTCAAGCAAGCGGTGATGGCGCTGGGGCTGCAGCGCTTCGTCTTCGAGATTGCCTGCCCCTTGGCAGAGGCCGTCGGCTCGGCGTGGGAGCAGGGCGTCCTCGACGTCTTCCAGGAGCATCTGTTCTCCGAAGCACTGCAATGGGTGCTCCGCGAAGCCGCCGCGTCGGTGACGCAAGTCGGCGGCAGACCGGTCGTGGCCCTGGCGACCCCGCCCGGGGAGCGCCATGGGCTCGGGCTTCTGATGGTGGAAACGATCCTTGTCCTCAACCTGGCGCTCTGCATCCCGCTCGGCGTCGATCTGCCGGTGAGCAACCTGGCGCGGATCGGCGATCGCGTCGACGTCGTGGCGCTCTCGATCAGCGCGGCCTATCCCGCGGACGACGCCGCGGGCGTGCTCCGCGATATTCGCAGGGCTCTCCCGCAGAAGACGGAAGTGTGGGCCGGCGGGGCCGGGACAAGGCGGGTCAAACGCCGCCTCGAGGCCATCACGGTGATCAACGAGCTCGAGGAGATCGGCCCGACGCTCAGGAGCTGGCGCGAGGCGCAGGGCGCCTGAAGCGGCGCCGCCGCCCCGCTCTCGCCCTCAATCGAGCTGCAGCACCATCGCCTTGAGATATGCCGACTCCGGCAGGAAGGGATGCACGGGATGGTCGGGGGCTGCACCGGCACTCCGCAAGATGCGTCCCGTGCGGCCGGCCTGGGCGAGCCCGCGGCGCACCTCCTCGGCGAAGCGCTCCGTCTCGACGTTGTGGGAGCAGGAAGCGAGGAAGACGAAGCCCTCGGGGGCGGCGAGGGATGCTGCGAGGCGGGCGAGCTTGCGATAGCCCTTGGCGCCTTGTGTGAGCTCGCGCTTGGATTTGACGAAGGCGGGGGGATCGCAGATCACGAGCTCGAAACGCTCGCCTGCGGCCGCCAGGCGCTCCATCTCGCCGAAGGCCTGGCCGCGCCGGAAGCTGAGGCGTGCTGCGACGCCGTTCAGTCGGGCCGCAGCTTCGGCGAGGGCCAAGGCCGGCTCCGAGCCGTCGATCGCGAGCACGGAGGCGGCACCCGCAACTGCGGCGGCGAGGGCGAAGCCCCCGCTATAGCAATAGAGATCGACGGCCCGACGCCCGCGCGCGAGCGAGGCCACGAAGGCGCGGTTCTCGCGCTGATCATAGAACCAGCCCGTCTTCTGCCCGCCCGCAAGGTCGGCCAAGTAGCGCACGCCTCCCTCGACGAGCTCGAGCGGGCCCTCGAGTGCCCCCTTGAGCCAGCGCACCTCGCTCTTGAGCCCCTCGAGTGCCCTCGCCGGGCTGTCGTTGCGGAAGAGAATGGCGCGCGGGGCGAGGAGGCCGTCGAGGGCAGCCGCCAAGGCGTCGCCCAGGCGCTCCATCCCGGCGGTGTTGAGCTGGCAGACGAGCACGTCGCCGTAGCGGTCGACGACGAGACCGGGGAGCTGATCGGCCTCGGCATGGACGAGGCGATAATAGGGCTCGCGGTAGAGGAGCGTGCGCAGCTCGAGCGCCTTGGCGATCCGGCTCGCGAGAAAGGCCTCATCGATCGTTGCTTCCGGATCGCGCGCGAGGATGCGCGCGGCGACGAGGCAGTGGGGATTGAAGGTCGCGAGCCCGAGCGCCTCGCCGTCCGCGGCAATGAGGCGCACCAGGACGCCCGCCGGCAGCGCCTTCGCCGCCGCATCCATGGCGATCTCGTTCGAGTAGACCCAAGGGTGTCCCTGACGCGCGCGCTTGTGGTGGCCGGGAAGCAGGCGAATGACGGGATGGGACGGCATGGCGCGGCAGCATAGCCGCCGATGCCTCGCGGGCAAGGGAAATGCGAAGCCTCAGTGTCCGCGGTCAGGCGATTGCCGTGCGCTAGCGGCCGCCGGGGTCAGGACCACCAGCACGAGCGAGGCGAGCACCAGGAGGAGCGCCGCGATCTCGCGCCAGCCGATGGCCTCGCCGAGGACGAGAGCACCGCTCAAGACACCGACGATCGGCACCAGCACCGTGCCGATCGAGGCGATCGAGGCGGGGAAGAGGCTCACCACCTTGAGCCAGGCGTATTGGCAGAAGAGCAGCGGCAGGGCGACCGTATAGACCATGGCCCAAAGCGCCACCGCACTCGCGTTCTGCATGACGATCGGCTCCCAGGCGAGGGTCACGACGACGAAGGGCGCCCCGCCGAGGACAAGCTGCCAGCCGGCGACGGCGAGGACGGGGATCGGCCACACCACGCGCTTCTGCACGAAGGTGCCGAGCGCCCAGGAGAGTGCGGCCCCGAGCGTCAAGGCGACCCCGAGCGGCGATTGGCCGAGCTGGGCGACGCCGGGGGAGAGGAGAACGCCGATCCCCGCCATCGCCAGTGCCAAGGCCGCAAGGAGGCGCAAGGTCAGGCGCTCGCCCAGGAAGAGGGCGGCGAGGATCGTCGACCAGATCGGCATGGTGTAGGCGAGGATCGCCGCCTCGCTGGCCGCGATCAGCTTGACGCCGAAGGCGATCAGGATCTGCCAGGCGGTGGTGTTGAAGAGCGCGCCCAGGAGGAGCGGCCCCCAGGTATGGCGCGGCACGCGGAGCGGGTGGCCGCCGAGCCGGGCGAAGAGCAGGAGTACCGCACCGCTGATCTCGCTGGTGACGGCACGGTATTGCCAGACCGGGATCTCGACGAGCGAGAGCTTGAGGGCGACCCAGTTGGTCCCCCAGAAGAGCGACACCGCGGCGAGCAGGAGCCAGCCGAGGCGAGGCAGGGGCCGTGCTGCGCTCAAGTCGAGCCGGGAGGTCAGCGCAGACGATCCATGCCGGCGAGCGGCTGGACGTACTGAAGGTCGGTATCCCAGGGGAAATGGATCCAGGTGTCCTGGCTCACCTCGGTCACGAAGGTGTCGATGAGGGGACGGCCCGCGGGCTTGGCGTAGACGGTCGCCATGTGGGCGAGCGGGAGGAGCTCGCGCACCACGCGGGCGGTGGCACCCGTGTCGACGAGGTCGTCGACGATGACCCAGCCGCGGCCGTCGCCGGGGGGAGCGCTCAGGATGCGCACGTCCGCCTGGGCCTGATGCTCGTAGCTCGCGACGCAGATGGTCGACAGCAGGCGCAGATTGAGCTCGCGCGCCACGATCACCGCCGGCACCAGGCCGCCGCGCGCGATGCCGATGATGCCCATCCACGGCCCCGCCTCGTTGAGCCGCCAGGCGAGCGCCTTGGAGTCGCGGTGCAGCTCCTGCCAGGAGACCGGGAAGGCCTTGGAAAAACGCTCGCTCGCACTCAACGCCCGGCCCCCCTCTCACGCGGCGCGGCGATTAAAGCGGATCGGCCGGTGCTACGCAAATCCGGTGCCTGCCTCAGCTCGTGCGGTCGTCGGCCTCGACGAGGGCGCAGCCGGAGATGCGCCAGCTCCCGTCCGCCTCGCGCTCCATGCTGTAGAGCGCCATGACCACGCGGCCATCGGGGCCGACGAGGAGGACCTTCTGCACCGGCCCCTCCTCGCCCTCGACGAGCGCTCTGAATTCCCGCTCGCGCGGGCGGTAGACCGGCTGATAGGCACGCCGCACCATCGCGATGAAGGCAGCCGGCGTGCCGAAGTGGCTCTGGATCTCGGGGGAGGCGAAGGCGAAGGCCGCCGCCGCGTCGTCGCGCTGGAAGGCTGCGAGCTGGCGCTCGATCACGGCGTGGATGGCGGCGGCGTCGGCCGCACCGACGACGGCCGTGCCGCTCTCCGCAGTCTGGGCCGAGGCGGAAAGCGGCCAAGCGAGAAGGATGAGGGCGAGAAGAATGCGCCGCATGCCGGCTCCTCGAGCTTGCTCACTGTAGCAGGCCATGGAAAAGATGAGCAAGTTGCCCTTGCCCTTCGAGACGGCGGCTTCGCCGCCTCGTCAGGGGCTGGCCGAAAATGAACGCGCCATCTTCAATGCATTGCCCGCCACACATCGTCATTCCCGCGAAAGCGGGAATCCATCGTCGGCCTTGAGCCGGGCTCTGGACATGGACCCCGGCTTTCGCCGGGGTGACGATTAGCGCGTTGAAACTGAACGGATCATTTTGAGTCAGACTCTTAGGGGCTGGTCGAAAATGAACGCGATATTTTCAATGCAATACCGTGCAGAGATCGTCATTCCCGCGAAAGCGGGAATCCATCGTCGGCCTCGAGCCGGGCTTTGGACATGGACCCCGGCTTTCGCCGGGGTGACGAATAGAGCATTGAAACTGAACGGATCATTTTGAGTCAGATTCTTAGGGTGAGGGCAACCCCATGAAATGCCGACGTCCTCATGGTGAGGAGCGCTGCCGCAGGCAGCACGTCTCGAACCATGAGGATGCCCGACGAGCTCGCGCACGGAATCGGTTGCCTGGGCGCGCCCGAGGCTTTAGGGATGGCGCCTGCGAGGGCGAGGGTAGGCACGATGCTCAATACGCCGAGAGCACTGCGCGGCATGGTGGTGGCACCCCATCATCTCGCCGCAGAGGCCGGCCTCGCCGTGCTGCGCGAGGGCGGAAACGCGATCGAGGCGATGGTGGCCGCCGCCGCCGTGGCCATGGTGGTCTATCCGCACATGACCGGGCTCGGCGGCGACGGCTTCATGCTGATCGCACCGCCCGGCCGCACCCCGCTCGCGGTCGAGGCCTGCGGCCGTGCCGCCGCCGCGGCCGATCTCGCCTTCTACAAGCAGCAAGGGCTCGACCGCATTCCCGCGCGCGGGCCCTTGGCGGCGATCACGGTCGCGGGCACGGTCTCGGGCTGGCAGGCGGCCCTCGAGCTGAGTGCGCGCATGGGCGGACGCCTGCCGCTCGCGAGGCTACTGGCGGATGCCATCTTCTATGCGCGCGAGGGCTACGCCGTCACGGGCACCCAGGCCGAGAACACGGAAGCCAAGTGCCGCGAGCTCAAGGACGTCCCGGGCTTCGCCCCGGTCTTCCTCGACCGCGGGGCCGCGCCCCCCGTGGGTAGGCGCTTCAAGAATCCGGCCCTTGCGGACAGCCTGGCGCGCCTCGCCGCGGCGGGCCTCGACGATTTCTACCGCGGCGAGCTCGCGCGGCGGATCGCAGCCGATCTCGCGCGCGCCGGGAGCCCCCTCACCGGTGCCGATCTCGCCGCCCAGAGGGCGATCCTGGTCCCCCCGCTCGCGCTCAAGCTCGCGAGCGCCACCCTCTACAACCTGCCGCCGCCGAGCCAGGGCCTCGCCTCGCTCGTCATCCTCGGCATCTTCGAGCGCCTCGGGATCGCGGAGGCGGAGGGCTTCGCCTATCTGCACGCCATGGTCGAGGCGACCAAGGAGGCCTTCCGCATCCGCGACGAGCACGTGACCGATCCGGACCATATGCGCGGGCGTGCCGAGGACTTCCTCGCCGAGCGCGCGCTCGCGGAGATGGCCGGCCGGATCGATCCCGCTCGTGCCGGCGCCTGGACGCTCAATCCCGCACCCGGCGATACCGTGTGGATGGGAGCGGCCGATGCGAGCGGCCTCGTCGTGAGCTTCATCCACAGCATCTATTGGGAATTCGGTTCAGGCGTCGTCCTCGGCGAGAGCGGCATCCTGTGGCAGAACCGCGGCATGGCCTTCTCGCTCACCCCCGGCTCGCTCCACCAATTGCTGCCGCACCGCCGCCCGTTCCACACCAACAACCCGGCCCTCGCCCGTTTCGACGACGGCAGGGTCATGGCCTATGGCGCGATGGGGGGCGACGGCCAGCCGCAAAGCCAGGCGGCCGTCTTCAGCCGCTACGGGCTTTTCGGCCGCCCGCTCCAGGAGGCGGTGACGGCGCCGCGTTGGGTGCTGGGGCGGACCTGGGGGGCCGGGCGCACGGGGCTGCGCCTCGAGGGGCGCTTCGAGCCCGCCGCGGTCGCGGCCCTCGCGCGCGCCGG
>DATJAC010000249.1:0-6141 GCA_035516655.1 Alphaproteobacteria bacterium
GAGGGGGCCGGAGCGACGATGGCAGGCAAATTACCGAACGCGCCGGATCCCATTCTACGCTCGGTGATCCAGCATCGCCTCTTCTCGATCGTGGAGGAGATGGGGGAAGCGATGCTGCGCACCTCCTATTCCCAGATCCTCAACTCGAGCCGCGACTTCTCGACGGCGATCTGCGACGTGGGCGGGCGGCTGATAGCACAAGCGGAGCATGTGCCGGTGCATGTGGGCGCCCTCCCCTGGGCCACGCGCGCGGTGCGCGACTTCTTCAAGGAGGAGGTGCGCGCGGGCGACGTCATCCTCTTGAACGATCCCTATTACGGCGGCAGCCATCTGCCGGACGTGACCGCCTTCGTGCCCGTCTTCGACGGTGCCAAGCATGTTTTCTGGACGATCGTGCGCGCGCACCAGGGCGACATCGGAGGTGCCACCCACGGCGGCTACAATCCGGCGGCGGTCGAGATCTGGCAGGAGGGCGTGCGCATTCCCCCCTTGCGCCTCTACGACGCGGGTGTCTTGCGCGCGGACGTGCTCGAGATGCTGGCCGCGAACGTGCGTCATCCTCGCGACTTCCGCGGCGACCTCGCGGCCATGGTGGGGGCGGCCCGAGTGGGCGAGCGGCGCATGGGCACCCTCTTCGCCGAGAGCGGGCCCGCGGTCGTCGAGGCCGCGGTCGAGGCGATCCTCGACGCCGCCGAGGCGCAGACGCGCGGCATCATCGCCGGCTGGCGCGACGGCAGCTACCGCGGCGAGGCGATCCTCGACGACGACGGCCACGGCAGCGAGGACATCCGCATCGTCGCCAAGGTGACCAAGCGCGGCAGCGACGTCGAGGTCGACCTCACGGAGTCGGATGCGCAGGTCGCGGGCTTCGTCAATTCCTCCCACGCCAACATGCAGTCCTCGGTCGTCATGGCGCTCGCCTATCTGCTCGACCCCGAGGTGCCGAAGAACGACGGCACCTTCCGCCCGCTCAAGGTGACCGCACGCCCCGCTACGGTGGTATGGGCCGAGGGCTCGGCACCCGTGACGCTCTGCACCAGCCATTGCGCCAACGAGATCGTCGAGGCCGTGGTCAAGGCGCTCGCCCCCGCCTGCCCCGAGCGCGCCATGGCGGGCTGGAGCCGGCGCTTTCGCATCGCGATCCAGGGCGAGGATCCGCGCAACGGCCGCGGCTTCATCTGGCATCTCTTCCAGGCGCGCCCGGGCGGGGGGGCGTCCGCGGCCGGCGACGGCTGGCCCTCGGTCGGGGAGTGGCATTCGGCCGGCGGGATCAAGTTCGGCAGCATCGAGGTCGCCGAAGTGCGCTTCCCGCTTCACTTCCGCGCGCACGAGTTCCGCCCGGATTCGGGCGGGGACGGCCAATATCGCGGCGGGGCCGGCGTCGACCTCGAGATCCTCGTCGAGACCGCGAAGCCGGCCCTCGGCAATACCGCGGGCGACGGCGTGCGCCATGGGGCTTGCGGGCTCTTCGGCGGCAAGGACGGGCGCACGCACGACTATGTGCTGCGCTCCAAGGGCCGGCCGCCGCGCGCGCTCAAGACCAAGGAGATCGGCATCGTCATCCGTCCGGGCGACATCATCGAGGTCCATTCCGCGGGCGGGGGCGGCTGGGGCCCGCCTTCCCGCCGCACGCGCGCGGCGCGCGCGCGCGACGAGCTCGATGGGTTCACGAGCAAAAAGCGCAGCCGTCCCTCACCCGGCTCGCTGCGCTCGCCACCCTCTCCCGCAAGCGGGAGAGGGAAGGGGCCCGTCGCGCAGCGACGGGAAGGGTGAGGGAGGGCGGTGACTCAAGCGACCGACACGTTGCGCATCGGGATCGACGTCGGCGGCACCTTCACCGACGTGGTAGCGCTCGACGCTGGCGGGGGGATCAGCTTCGCCAAGGCCGCCTCCACCCCGGCCGATCCCTCGCTCGGCGTCGTCGACGGGCTCGCCAAGCTCGCAAGCCACCTCGGCCTCTCGACCGAGGCGCTCCTCGCGCGTTGCGAGCGCATCGTGCATGGCACCACCATCGCCACCAACGCGCTCCTCGAGCGCAAAGGGGTCAAGGTCGGCCTCCTCACGACCGAGGGTCACCGCGACGTGATCGAGATGCGCGAAGGCTTGAAGGCGGAGCGCTACAACTTGCGCCTGCCCCCGCCCGAGCCGCTGGTGCCCCGCCATCTGCGCCTCGGCGTGCGCGAGCGCGTCAAGCCCGACGGCAGCATCCTCGTCCCGCTCGACGAGCGCTCGCTGGCCCGGGCCGTGGCGGCGCTCAAGCGCGAGCGCGTGGAGGCGGTCGCGGTCTGCTACCTCCACGCCTATCGCGACCCGCGGCACGAGCGTCTCACGGCCAAGCGCCTCGCACGCGAGATGCCCGGCGTCTTCGTCTCGCTCTCGAGCGAGGTGCTGCCGCAGATCAAGGAATACGAGCGGGTCTGCACGACCGTCGTCAACGCCTACGTCGGCCCCAAGGTCGAGGGCTATTTCCTGACCCTCAATCGGCGTCTTGCCGTGGCGGGCTACCGCGGGCCGCTCTTCATCCTCCTTTCCCACGGCGGCATAGCGCCTGTCGAGGAGGCGGCCCGGCTCGCGGCGGGGACGGTGCTCTCGGGTCCGGCGGGCGGGGTTGCAGGGGCGCGGCGGGTGGCAGGCCTTCTTTATGAGCGCAACCTCATCCCCTTCGACATGGGCGGCACGAGCACCGACATCTCGCTCATCGCAGGCAGCGAGCCCGCCCTCACCGCCGAGCGCAGCCTCGCCGGCCAGCGCATAGCGCTGCGCAGCCTCGACATCATCAGCATCGGTGCGGGCGGGGGCTCGATCGCGCACGTCGACGGCGGCCGTGCGCTCCACGTCGGGCCGCAGAGCGCCGGGGCCGATCCGGGGCCGGCCTGCTACGGGCTCGGCGGGAGCGCCGCCACGGTCACCGACGCCAACTTGATGCTCGGCTATCTCGACGGGAAGCGCTTTCTCGGGGGCGAGCGCCGCCTCGATCGGCCGGCTGCCGAGCGCGCGGTCGCCGCCGTCGCCGAGGCCCTCGCGCTTCAGCCGATCGCGGCTGCCGCCGGCATCTACCGCATCGTCAACGCGCGCATGGCCGAGGGCATCCGCCTCATGACGGTGCGCCGCGGCGTCGACCCCAGGCGCTTCGCCCTCCTCGCCTTCGGCGGGGCGGCAGGCCTGCATGCGGTCGAGGTCGCGCGCGAGCTCGAGCTTGGCCGCGTCATCGTGCCGACCATGGCCTCCGTGCTCTCGGCCTGGGGCATGTTGTCGACCGATCTGCGCTACGAGTTGGCCCGCACGCACGTGGGCGATGCCAAGCGTCTCGACGCGCGGCGTCTCAGGCGGACCTTCGAGCGCATGGCCGAGGAAGGGACCGCTGCACTTCGCCGCTGGTTCGACGGCCCCATCCGCACGCAGCATTCGGCCGAGATGCGCTATGGCGAGCAGATCTTCGAGATCGACGTGCCGCTCGACGGGGTGGAATGGCAGAGCGCCGGCCTGCTCGACGAGGTGATCGCGCGCTTCCACCGCCGGCACGAGGAGCTCTACACCTATTCGATCCCGGACCAGGAGGTGGTGCTGGTGAACGCGCGCGTGGCCGTCGTCGGCGAGCTGCCGACGACCGCGGAGGCACGTCGTGCCGTGGGTATGTCGCAGGTCCAGGCACAACACCGGCGGCGCGTCTATCTCGAGGGCTGGCGGGAGGTGCCGGTCTTCGACATGGAGCGCCTGGCGGCGGAGCAGGCGATCGCCGGCCCTGCGATCATCGAGGCGGAGACGACGACCGTGCTTCTCGCACCGGCCGACCGGGCCAAGGTCAACGAGTTCGGCTGGCTCGACATCGCGGTCGGCGCGCGAGGCCCCGCGTGAGCGCGGTCGCGGCCCCGCCGGTACCGCAGGCACTGTCCTCGGCGCCCTATTGGTGGGAGGCCGCACCGCGGCCCTCGCTCCCCGAGACGGCGCTGCCGGCGAGCGTGGACGTCGCCGTCGTGGGCTCCGGCATCACCGGCCTCAACGCCGCACGCCTCCTCGCGCGCGCCGGACGCAAGGTGCTCGTGCTCGAAGCGCAGGAGCCCGGCTATGGCGGCTCGTCGCGCAACGCGGGCTATGTCGGCCGCGTGCTCATGCACAGCCTCGCGAGCCTCATCGCCCGCCACGGCGAGGCCCGGGCCCTGGCCATCTATCGCGAGCTGCGGGCGGCCTACGACGCCGTCGGCGAGACCGTCCGCGAAGAGGCGATCGAGTGCGCCTACAGGGTCTGCGGCCGCTTCATCGCCGCCAATTCGCCGAGACAATATGAGGAGCTGGCGCGCGAGCTCGAGCTCCGCAAAAGGCACCTCGGCGACGAGTTCGAGATGGTGCCGCGCGCGGCCCAGCAGCGCGAGCTCGGGAGCGAGCTCTATCACGGCGGTGCTCTCATCCTCGACTTCGCCTCGCTCCATCCCGGCCTCTACCATCTCGGCCTGTTGCAGAGTGCGGTCGCGGCTGGTGCTGCAATCGCCGCCCACACTGCGGTGGAAGCCGTGCGCGGCAGCGATAGCGGACCCTTCGATGTCGTCACCAGCCGCGGCCGCTTGCAGGCGCGCAATGTCGTCGTCGCGACCAACGGCTACACCGGCGCGGCGGTCGGCTGGCTGCGGCGCCGGGTGGTGCCGTTCGATGCCTACATGATCGCGACCGCACCGCTCCACCCCGAGCTCCTCGCCCGCCTCCTGCCGCAGGACCGCACGGTCCTCGACACCAACCACAACCTCAACTACGTGCGCTGCTCGCCCGACGGGACGCGGCTTCTCATGGGCGGGCGCACGGGGAGCCGCCTGCCCACCCCTGAAGCCGCAGCAAGCCGCCTCGTCCGCGAACTCGCCCGCATCTTTCCCGACCTCGCCCGCGTCGAGCTCAGCCATAGCTGGACCGGGCGCTGTGCCGCGACCTTCGATTTCTTTCCCCATATCGGCGTCCATCAGGGTATCCATTACGCGCTCGGCTACTGCTTCGCCGGCATTCCCATGGGGACGCATTTCGGGCGCAAGCTCGCCCTCAAGATCCTGGGCTCGAAGGAAAGTGCCACCGCCTTCGACGATCGGCCGTTCCCCACCCTGCCGCTCTATAACGGCAATCCCTGGTTGGTACCCCACGTCATGCGCGGCGTCGATCTCGTCGACCGATGGCACGCGCGCGGCGGACTGCACTGAGAGGACGAGGGGCGGCATGGTCGACCAACTCGGCTGGCGCTGCAAATTCGGGGTCATCGTGCCCTCGACCAATACCGTGGTGCAGCCCGAGTACGACGACATGCGCCCCGTGGGCGTCACCAACCACATCGCGCGCATGCATATCCCGGACGATCCGATCAAGAGCGACGCCGAGCTCGAGGCGCTGGTGCGGCACATCGATTCCGCCCTCGAGGAAGCGCTCGTGCGGGCGCTCACGGCCAGGCCCGATCATCTCATCCTCGGCGTCTCGGCGGAGAGTTTCTGGGGTGGGGGGCTCGAGCCCTCGCGCCGCATCGCCGCGCGCGTGCGCGCACTCGCGGGCGACCTTCCCGTTACCCAGGCGGCCGAGGCGATCCCGGCGGCCCTCAAGGCCTACGGCATCAAAGAGCGTATCGCGGTCGTGACCCCTTATCGTCCGAGTGCCGAGCCTTACCTGCGGAAATTCGTCGAGGCGATCGGCTACCGGCTCGTGGGCGCTCGGCATCTCTCCTGCGAGAGCCCGACGCTCATCGCCCATGTGAGCGAGGGCGAACTGCGCGTGGCCCTCCAAGCCGCGGACTGTGCGGAGGCCGAGGCCATCGTCCAGTTCGGCACCAACCTGCCCGCCCTCCGCCTCGCCGCCGAGGCCGAGCGCTGGCTCGGGAAGCCCGTCATCGCCATCAACGGTGCCACCTACTGGCACGCGCTCCGCCAGCGCGGCATCGCCGACCGCAAGCCCGGGCTCGGGCGCCTCTTGGCGGAGTTTTAGAGGGCGATCCGATCAAATGGAATCACTCCACGTCGTCGTTCCCGCGAAAGCGGGAACCCATCGTCGGTCTCGAGCCGGGCTTCGGACGTGGACCCCGGCTTTCGCCGGGGTGACGAGAGAGATGTTCACTTGATGGGAATCCGCTCTAGTGTCGTAGATCAGAGATTCGCTCGATCTCCGTTGACCCATCTCTTC
>DATJAC010000250.1:0-10904 GCA_035516655.1 Alphaproteobacteria bacterium
CGGATGCCAGAGCCGGCGGCTGCGCCACGTGATCCCCTGCAGCAGGAGCCTCGCCATGGGCCTCTTATGCCAGAGGGCGGGTGCAGAGAATAGCGCGCAAGCCTTGCGTGCGCCCAAGGCGGAGACTAGGGTCGCGCCTCGCGAAGTCCGGCACGGCGCCCGCCTGGCGGAACCGGTAGACGCAACGGACTTAAAATCCGTTCCTGGGCAACCGGGGTGGGGGTTCGAGTCCCTCGGCGGGCACCAGCGCCAAGGGATGCGCGCGCTGCGCGACGGAAGCAGTCCTCCTTGCGGGTGCATCTCTTTTGAGCACGCCTGGCATTTGGTCAAGGCGAAGCGAGCGGAGGCAGGCCATAACGGCGATCGGGTGCCGAAAGCGCAGGAGCTTCCGCGACGGCAAGTGCCGCGATGGGTGACGCCTCGCCCCAGCCGCGCGCGGAGGCGCCCGCCCGCCCCTGGCCGTATCAGCGCGCGCTTCTCATCCTGCTTTGTTTCGTCCTTGCAGCGGCTGCCGGCTATCACGCGCGGAATCTCTACCTGGTCTGGCAGGAAATCGACTTCGAGGAGCCCGAGCCGATGCTGCTCGAGGCCGCCCTCACCTCGGCGACGGCCTGCGTCTATATTCTGCTCCTGGCGAGCCTCTTCCTCATCCGCCTGCCGCTCGTGGCCAAGCTCGCCGAGCTCTGGCCGCGCGCACTTGCGTTCGTCGGCAGCTTCCTGCCCTTTGCGGTGACGTTCTTTCCGCCCGCGGCATGGCTCTCCCTCGAGCTGCACGTGATCGCGAGTGCCGTGAGTCTCGTCGGCATGGGGCTGGCCGTGGTCATTCTCACCTGGCTCGGGCGCTCCTTCAGCATCACCCCGCAGGCGCGGCGGCTGGTGACGACGGGCCCCTACCGTTTCGTCCGTCATCCCCTCTATGTCGCGGAATACGTCGCGAGCCTCGGCGTGCTCGTGCATTTTCTCTCGCCCTGGACCGTGCTGATCACGCTCATCCAAGGCTACGTCCAGCTGCAGCGCATGGTCTGGGAGGAGCGCATCTTGGCGCGCGCGTTTCCCGATTATGCGGCCTATGCCCGGAGGACGGCGCGCATCATCCCCGGCCTCTATTAGGAGGCGGCACCTAGTCCAGCACCCGGACCGGCGTGGATCGCGTGGAGGATCGCCGGAGTTGGGCTCGTCCCAGCGCGCCGCCGCAGGGTCGCGGCGGCGCGCCGGAAGCGAAAAATGTTACGGCTTCTTCTTGCTGATCGATTGGGCGGTCGTCGCGAGGCGGTCGAACACCGCGACGAAATTCGCCGCGTTGCCTTGCGTGTCGGGCGCCGAGCCCTTGCAGGTCATCTTCTTGTTCTCATCCGAGAGCACGCAGGTCGCCGACCCGGGGACCTTGGATTTCGGGCTCATGAATTCGCTTTGCAGCGAGCCGTCCGGCAACACCTTGTAGCTGCGCGTGGCCCCGTCGTCCCGGCCGCGGACCGGGTAGGGCTTGCCGTCGAAGGCGCCGTTGTAGCCCTCGACGCGCTGCGTGCCGTCGGGGTAGGTGATGGTGAGCGACGATTGCAACTTGGTGTAGTCGCCGCTCCCCTTTGAGGCGTAATTTTTGATCTCCCAGATGATCTCCGTGGGCACCGGGACGCCCGGGACCAATTGGGACTGGTCCTTGTTCCAGTGCCACGCCCCGGCGAAGGGGCTTATGGTCGTGGCGGCACTGAGCGGAAAAGCGGCCGCCAAAGTCACCAGACCGGCAGCCGCGGCGCCAATCGCAAATTTCCTCATGTCGACTCCTCCTCCAACTTAGGATGCACTGATCTCGGCCGGCTGAGCGTAGCGGGCGCTTAAATAGGCGAGGCTGATCTCGGTCATCGCCTTCTTCATCAGCCGGCAATGAAGCGTCTCGGTCCCCTCGAAGGTCCCCAGCTCGTAAAACTTGTTCGACGGCGCGCCGCCGCCGCAGACCTGGAAATACTCGCACGTCGCGCGGCAGTTTTCCACCCCGCGCGAGACGGCGGCCCGGAGGCGCAGATAGCGCCCGCCCCGGAGCATCGTCCCGAGGTCCTCGGTCAAGAGATTGCCGATGGTGAAGTTGTCCCACTCGGCGTTTTCCATGCCCAGGAGCTCGGGCGAGAAGGTCGAGCAGTTGCCGAGATAGTCCACGCTCATGATCGCGAAGGGGTCGCTCTCGGTCGACACGAAGTCGGGCGGACGCGAGAGGATCAGCCGCACGCTCTGCTGCAGCTCGCGGATCGTCAAGGGGCAGCCTTGCGCCTCGTTCAGCTCGATGAGCCGCGTGAAGAAGCGGATGAAGCGCTCGGGCGCCGCCGCGTCGGTCAAGGTCGAGGATTTGTTCTCCGCTTCGATCTCGTCGATATTGAAGCCGATCTCGCGGATGCCGTTGTCGACGAAGAACCAGAACATGGCGTCCGGATCCTCGAGCGAGGGCTTCGTGAGCACGGCGATGACGTGGGGCTGCAGTGCCGCCTCCTGCAGGAGCCTCACCCCGCGCATGACGGCATCGAAGGTGCCCTTGCCGGCGCGCGTGCGGCGATTGGCATCGTGAATTTCCCGCGGCCCGTCGAGGCTGATCCCGACGCGGATCCCGTATTCCTTGATCAGCTCCACCCACTCGGCGTTGAGGAGGATCGCGTTGGTCTGGAAGCTGTAGCGCACCGTGGTGCCGGGGCCGAGGTTGCGCGCGATCTCCGCGAAGGCGGACCTGTACCACGCGACGGGTGCCGCGAGCGGCTCGCCCGCATGCCAGACGATGCTGACCTCGGGCGGGAGCGGGGAGAAGTAGTCGAAGATCTTCTTCGAGATGGTGCCCACGGCCTCGGTCGTCATCCGGGCCCGCGAGTCGCGGTTGGGCAGATAGCAATAGGCGCAATTGATGTTGCAGAACGGCGTCGCCTGGAGGACCAGGAGGGCTGGGAACTGGATGCGCTCCATTGCCTGCCGCGGCGAGCCCACCGGCTCAGAAATTGCCCCAGAACCCGTTGCCCCAATTGTGCCAATTGTGCCAATTGTTCCAGGGCACATAACCGCTTCCCCAATTCGGCCAGTTGACCCACTGCGCCTTGATGAGGCCGTTCTCGCGCAGCAATTCGTCGGTGACCGCCGGGCTGGCCTGGGCCATGGCACGGGCCGCATTCACGCGTGCGGCGAGGGACGGCACCGGCTCGACCGCCTTGGCGGGGCCGGACGGCAGCGTCAATCCGGCCGCCAGTGCTGCCGCACTTATCCCCAGGACGAGCGCGCGTCCCGACTTCGGAGCGGCGGCGGAACGGGGCTGAAGTTCCGCGCTTTTGTCGGTCAGATGTTTGGCCATTTCACACATCTCCGATCGAACAGGATCAAGCGAATCAACTTTAGTCATCCGCGGGCCCGCTATGCAAGGGCCATGATGCCGCTCGACTTCCGACGCGGGAGCGGCACCGTTGCGTTTCCCGCAGCATCCTTGCTCAACGCGGCACCCGTGCTCCGGGTTCCCGGGCCGGCCGCCGAAATCGGCGTGGCCTCGTCGGCCTGGTCACGGGCGCTCACGGCCCGGCGCCACAGGGAACAGCATGCCGAACCGGCCGCGTGCAGCGGCGAGCCCCGCGACATCCGCCGCGGCTGGCGTCGCACCGTTTGGCGCTGGCCATGGCATCGGCTTCGCCTGCGGTGCCGATCGGGCCTGCCGGCCGGGAAAACGCGCCGCGGCTCCGGCAAAGCCCAACTTCCCTGTTGCTTTCTTCCGCGCATGCTTTATCTAATCAGCACCATTATGGTCCTGATTGGGTGCGGTGCAACATGATCCGGCTAAACCGGCTTACCGATTACGCAATCGTCGTCCTTTCCCAGCTGGGGAAGGAGGGGGGTGCCGTGCGCACGGCGCCGCAGCTCGCCCAGGAGACAGGGGTGCCGTTGCCGACGGTGGCGAAGCTCCTCAAGACCCTGGCGGCGGACCATATTATCCTCTCGCACCGCGGGCCGGCGGGGGGCTATGTCTTGAGCCGGGCCCCCGAGGCGATCAGCGTCGCCGAGATCATCGCCTCGCTCGAGGGGCCGATTGCACTCACGGCCTGCGTCGAGGGTGCGATCGCGCATTGCGAGGTGGAGTCCCTCTGCCCGATGCGCGGCAATTGGGAGAAGGTCAACCGCGCCATCCGCAAGGCGCTCGAGGAGCTGACCTTGGCCGACATGGCGCTGACGCCCTTCTTCCCGCCGCCGGCGGCCCTCGTAGGCGCGGGTGAGCCCGCCCTCGCGGACGCGGTCGGCTGAGAGCTCGGTCGGTTCGAGATCGTTCCAAGGAGCAAGATGCAATGTCGGTTGCGGCAAACACGGTCGAGCAGCTCCGCTCGGTCACCGAGGCCAAGTACAAATACGGCTTCGTCACGGACATCGAGGAAGACCGGGCACCCAAGGGTCTCTCCGAGGACACCGTCCGCTTCATCGCCGCCAAGAAGAGCGAGCCCGAATGGCTCGTCGAATGGCGCCTCAAGGCCTTCCGCCATTGGCTCGCCATGGAGGAGCCGAGCTGGGCGCTCGTGCATTATCCGCCGATCGACTACCAGGAGCACTATTACTATTCGGCGCCCAAGACGAAGGAAGGGCCGAAGAGCCTGGGCGAGGTCGATCCCGAGCTCATCAAGACCTACGAGAAGCTCGGCATCCCGCTGCGCGAGCAGGAGATGCTCGCCGGTGTTGCCGTCGATGCGGTCTTCGACAGCGTCTCGGTGGCGACGACCTTCAAGGCCAAGCTCGAGGAGGTCGGCATCATCTTCTGCTCGATCTCCGAGGCGGTGCAGAAGCACGCGGGGCTCGTGCGCGACTATCTGGGCTCGGTGGTGCCCTCCTCGGACAACTTCTTCGCCACCCTCAATTCGGCGGTTTTCACCGACGGCTCCTTCGTCTATGTGCCGAAGGGCGTGCGTTGCCCGATGGAGCTCTCCACCTATTTCCGCATCAACGCCGCCAAGACGGGCCAGTTCGAGCGCACCCTCATCATCGCCGACGAGGGCTCTTACGTGAGCTACCTCGAGGGCTGCACGGCGCCGATGCGCGACGAGAACCAGCTCCACGCGGCCGTGGTCGAGCTCGTGGCCCTGGGCGACGCCCAGATCAAGTACTCGACCGTGCAGAACTGGTATCCCGGCGACGCGCAAGGGAAGGGCGGGATCTACAACTTCGTGACCAAGCGCGGCGCCTGCCGCGGGCGCAACGCCAAGATCTCCTGGACCCAGGTCGAGACCGGCTCGGCGATCACCTGGAAATATCCGAGCTGCATCCTCGAGGGCGACAACTCCTCGGGCGAGTTCTACTCGATCGCCGTCACCAACAACTATCAACAGGCCGACACCGGGACCAAGATGATCCATCTCGGTCGCAATACGCGCTCGCGCATCGTCTCCAAGGGCATCTCCTGCGGCCACGGCCAGAATACCTACCGCGGTCTGGTGCGCATCGGCCATGGGGCCGCGGGTGCGCGCAACCACAGTCAATGCGACTCGCTTCTGATCGGCGACAAGTGCGGTGCGCACACCGTGCCTTATATCGAGAGCCGCAATCGGAGTGCGAGGGTAGAGCACGAGGCGACCACATCCAAGATCAGCGAGGATCAGCTCTTCTATTGCCGCCAGCGCGGCATTCCGGAGGAGGACGCGGTGGCGCTGATCGTCAACGGCTTCTGCCGCGAGGTGCTGCAGGAGCTGCCCATGGAGTTCGCGGTCGAGGCGCAGAAGCTCGTCGGCATCAGCCTCGAGGGCAGCGTCGGCTGAGTGCCGCAAGAGCAAGGACAACAGGCAATGGAAGCGATGCTGCACATCAGGAATTTGCGCGTAGAGGTCGGCGGCAAGCCCATCTTGAAGGGCCTCGACCTCGCCATCGGGGCGGGCGAGCTGCATGCCATCATGGGGCCGAACGGCTCGGGCAAGAGCACGCTCGCCTACGTGCTTGCCGGGCGCGAGGGCTACGAGGTGACGGAGGGGTCGGTCAGCTACAAGGGCCGCGACCTCCTCGCCATGTCGCCGGAGGAGCGCGCGGGGGAAGGGCTCTTTCTCGCTTTCCAGTATCCGGTCGAGATCCCCGGCGTGTCGTCGACCAATTTCCTCAAGACGGCACTCAACGCCGTGCGCAAGTATCGCGGCGAGAGCGAGCTTGACGCCATGCAGTTCCTCAAGCTCGTGCGCCAGAAGACCAAGGCGCTCGGCATCACCGACGAGATGCTGAAGCGCGCGGTCAACGTCGGCTTTTCGGGCGGGGAGAAGAAACGCAACGAAGTGCTGCAGATGGCCGTGCTCGAACCCTCGCTCGCCGTGCTCGACGAGACCGACAGCGGCCTCGACATCGACGCCCTGCGCATCGTGGCGGACGGCGTCAATGCGCTGCGCTCGCCCGCGCGTGCCACGCTGGTGATCACGCATTATCAGCGCCTCTTGTCCCACATCGTGCCCGACCGGGTGCACGTCCTTGCCCACGGCCGCATCGTGCGCACGGGCGGTAAGGAGCTCGCCCTCGAGCTCGAGGCCAAGGGCTATGCCGAGTTCGTCGAGGCGGCGTGAGAGCGGGTGCCGGATGACGAGCGAGCAGAACGTCAGCGAGCGCTTCATCGCGCACTACGAGGCCCAGAAGGGGGCCTTGCCGGCGGCCGGCCTCGGCTGGCTCGGGGCGTTGCGCGGACGAGCCCTCGCAGGCTTCACAGCCACGGGCCTGCCGACGCCGCGGAGCGAGGAATGGAAATACACGAGCCTCGCCCCGCTCGCGCGCCTCCCCTTTGTACCCGCGACGGCGGCCAAGAACGGGCTCACCGCGGCCGCCCTGCCCTGGCTCCTGCCCGGGCCGTCCGCTGCCCATCGCCTCGTCTTCGTGAACGGCCGGCTGCGCCAGGATCTCTCGGCGCCCGGCGCGCTCCCGCGGGGGGTCGGCTTGACGAGCCTCGCCGCGGCCCTCGCCGACGAGCCGGAGCTCCTCGCGGGTCGCTTGGGCAGTCTCGGGACGCTCGCCGAGGAGCCGATGCTCGCCCTCAATACGGCAATGATGGCCGACGGCTTCGTTCTCCGCCTCGGACGCGAGTGCCGGCTCGAGCATCCCCTCGAGCTCCTCTTCGTCGCCCTCTCGAAAGGCGAGCCCGTGGCCTATCACCCGCGCGGCTTCATCCTCGCCGAGGCGGGGAGCCGCGGCAGCGTCGTCGAGCAGCATATCGGTCGAGGTGGCGCACCCTATCTCGCCAACATGGCGAGCGAAATCCTCATCGGGGAGGGGGCCGAGCTGCGTCACTTCAAGCTCATCGCGGAGGCCGATCAGGGCTTCCACATCTCAACCGCGCACGTCGAGGTGGCTGCCCGCGGCCGCTACGAGAGTTTCGTGCTGACGCAAGGCGGGCGGCTCGCGCGCAACGAGATCCGCGTGCGTCTCGACGGGCCGGGTGCGGCTTGCGCGCTCGACGGTGCCTACTTGGGGTCCGCGCGCCAGCATATCGACAACACCACCTTCATCGACCATGCCAAGGGGCACACCACCTCGGACGAGGTCTACAAGGGCGTGCTCGACGGCTATGCGCGCGGCGTTTTCCAGGGCCGCATCCTGGTGCGGCCCGACGCGCAGAAGACGGACGGCCGGCAGACCTGCCGCACGCTCCTCCTCTCCGAGGGGGCCGAGATCGACGCCAAGCCGCAACTCGAGATCTATGCCGACGACGTGAAGTGCAGCCATGGTGCGGCCGCCGGTGCGCTCGACGAGGAAGCGCTCTTCTATCTGAGAAGCCGCGGCATTCCCGAGGAGGCGAGCCGGCACATGCTCGTCGAGGCCTTCTTGGCCGAGGTCGTCGAGCGCATAACCGAGGAGCCGGTGCGCGAGGCCTTCCGCGGCGTCCTGGCGCGCGCCCTCGCGCGCAAGGTGGGAGGGACGGGAGCATGACGATGTCGGCCGCGGCCGCCGCCAAGCCTCAGCGGGGTGCGAACACTCCGGCCTACGACGTGTCGCGGATCCGCCGGGATTTCCCCATCCTGGCGCGGAGCGTCCATGGCCGTCCGCTCGTCTATCTCGACAATGGCGCCTCGGCGCAGAAGCCGCGCCGGGTCATCGACACCATGCGCCAAGTGATGGAGGAGGATTATGCCAACGTCCATCGCGGCGTGCATTTCCTCTCCCAGCGCGCGACCGAACGCTACGACGCGGCGCGCGAGACGGTGGCGCGCTTCCTCGGCGCCGAGGCGCGCGAGATCGTGTTCACGCGCAATCTGACCGAAAGCATCAACCTCGTGGCCGCGACCTTCGGCCGCCGCTTCTTCGAGAAAGGCGACGAGGTGATCGTCTCCGAGATGGAGCACCACGCCAACATCGTGCCCTGGCAGCTTCTCGAGATGGAGAAGGGCATTCGTATCCGTGTCGTTCCCGTGGACGACGCCGGCAATCTGCGCATGGACGTCTACGAAAGCCTGCTCTCGCCCAGAACCAAGCTCGTCGCCCTTACCCATTGCTCGAACGTGCTCGGCAGCGTGACCCCCGCCGCCGAGATCGTGCGGCTCGCCCATGCGCGCGGAATAAAAGTGCTGCTCGATGGCGCCCAGGCGGTGGTGCACCGCGCCGTCGACGTGAAGGCGCTCGATGTGGACTTCTACGGCTTCACCGGCCATAAGCTCTACGGACCGACCGGGATCGGCGTGCTCTACGGCAAATACGAGCTGCTCGCGCAGCTGCCGCCCTATCAGGGCGGAGGCGACATGATCCGCTCGGTCAGCTTTGCCGGCACCAGCTTCAAGGAGCCGCCCGAGCGCTTCGAGGCGGGCACGCCCGCGATCGTCGAGGCGATCGGGCTTGCCGCCGCCATCGATTACGTGACGGAACTGGGCCAGGACGCGATCGCGGCGCACGAGGAGCAGCTCCTCGACTATGCGACGAAGCGCCTTTTGGAGATTCCCGGCCTCACGATCTACGGCCGCGCACCCGAGAAGGCGGCCATCCTCTCCTTCACCCTCGAGGCGGCGCACGCCCACGACATCGGCACCATCGTCGACCGCGAGGGTGTCGCGTTGCGCACCGGGCACCATTGCGCGCAGCCGCTCATGGAGCGCCTGGGCGTTGCCGGCACCGCGCGCGCCTCCTTCGGCCTCTACAATACCCGCGAGGAGGTCGACCGGCTGGCGGACGCGATTCTGTCGGTCAAGGAGATCTTCGGGCCATGACGGACGACCTGCGCGAGCTTTACCAGGAGGTCATCCTGGACCACGGCAAGCACCCGCGGAATTTCCGCCACCCCGCGGACGCGAACCTCGAGGCGCACGGCTACAACCCCCTCTGCGGCGACCAGCTCACTGTCTACGTGAAGCGCGACGACTCGGGCGTCATTCGCGACGTCGCCTTCGAGGGTCGCGGCTGCGCCATCTCCACGGCCTCGGCCTCGATGATGACCGAGCTCCTGCGCGGCAAGAGCGAGGCCCAGGTCAAGGCGCTCTTCGAGGCCTTCCGGCATCTCTGCACGGTGGGCGACGACGGTGCCGTGCCCGCGGAGCTCGCCGACGACCTGGACCGGCTGCGCGTGCTCGCGGGCGTGCGCCAATTCCCCATGCGGGTCAAGTGCGCGACCCTGCCGTGGCACACCATGACTGCCGCGATGAGCGGCACCGACGAAGTCTCGACCGAATAGCGAGGGGAAAGGTGAGCGAGCCCATGTCGAGTCTCGAGACAAGCTCCGGCGGCGGCGAAGCGGGGCAGGCGGCGGGTGGGGCGCACACGGAAGGCGATCTCACGCGCGCCGGCAAGCCGCTCGAGGCGGGGACCGCGCCCGCCTCCTGGGACGCCGTCGCCGACGCGCTCAGGACCGTCTACGACCCGGAAATCCCGGTCAACATCTTCGAGCTCGGGCTCATCTATCGCCTCGATATCGCGAGCGACGGCAAGGTCGGAATCGACATGACCCTTACCGCCCCCGCCTGTCCGGTCGCCGGCACGCTCCCCGGCCAGGTCGCGGATACGGTCGCAGGCGTGCCCGGCGTGGGGGAGGTCGAGGTCAAGCTCGTCTGGGACCCGCCCTGGACGCCCCAGAAGATGTCCGAGGACGCCCGCATGGTCTTGGACATTCCGTGAGCGAAGCCTTATATCTCAAGCCTTGCAGAGCCTGAGGAGTGGCACCCGCCATGACCGCACCGTTGATCACCTTGACCGAGGCCGCCGCCGAGCGGGTCAAGAGCCTGATCGCCAAGGCCGACAAGCCGGTCAAGGGCTTGCGCATCGGGGTGAAGACGCGCGGCTGCTCGGGCCACAGCTATTTCGCCGAATATGCCGACGCACCCAAGAAGTTCGAGGACGTCATCGAGGACAAGGGGGTCAAGATCTTCATCGACCCGACCTCGGTCATGTTCCTCCTCGGCACCGAGATGGACTACGTCGAGGACAAGCTCCAGTCCGGCTTCGTCTTCCGCAATCCCAACGAGAAGAGCCGCTGCGGTTGCGGCGAGAGCTTCAATATCTAGGAACGGCCGTCGCGGACCGGTTCCAGAGCTCAATCTCGTCATTCGTGAAATCCGCATACTGGATTGCTTCGTCGGCTTCGCCTCGTCGCAATGACGAGGGGCGCCCAAAGACTCGTCATTGCGAGCCGAAGGCCAAGCGATCCAGCGTTCGGCACGTGATAGCGGCCGTGATCGTTTGGGCGATTCACGGAGGCGTTATAGCTCGGCCTCAGTGCATCAGGTGCGGCCAGAGGCCGGTGGCACCGATGATGATGAGGTAGATGGCGACGATGTAGTTCATCAGGCGCGGGATGATGAGGATGAGAACGCCGGCGATCAGGGCGACGAGCGGATGCAGGAACAGGATGCCGATCATGAGGCCCCCTCTGGCTTTGTGCGGATGCGTACGGCGGCGCAAGTCTAGAGCTGAATCCGATCAAGTAGAACATCTCTTTCGTCACCCCGGCGAAAGCCGGGGTCCAG
>DATJAC010000251.1:0-40970 GCA_035516655.1 Alphaproteobacteria bacterium
GGGCGGCTGTCCCTCACCCTTCCCATCGCTTACGCGACGGGCCCCTTCCCTCTCCCGCACGCGGGAGAGGGGTTTTGGAGCTGGCGTCGGGAGGAGAGCGTCGGACTTGCTCATGCAGTGACCATAGGTCGCGGGCACCGCATTGCCAAGGCTTGATGGCGGCCGGGGAATCACCATCTAGGGCGGATGAACACGTTACGCACCGGGCTCCTGATCGCGGCCCTCACGGCGCTTTTCATGGCCGTCGGCTACCTCGTCGGCGGGGAGAGCGGCATGGTCGTGGCCTTCGTCGCGGCCGCCGCCATGAACCTCTTCGCCTATTGGAACTCCGACCGCATGGTGCTCGGCCTCTATGGCGCGCGCGAGGTCGACCGGGCGGCGGCACCCGGGCTCTACGGCATCGTCGAGCAGCTCGCCGACCGCGCCGAGATCCCCATGCCGCGGGTCTACGTCATCGAGCAGGCCCAGCCCAACGCCTTTGCCACCGGGCGCGATCCGGCCCATGCCGCGGTCTGCGTCACCACGGGCCTCCTCGCCATCGTGAGCCACGAGGAGCTCGCGGGCGTGCTCGGGCACGAGCTCGGCCATATCAAGCATCGCGATACCCTCACCATGACGATCACCGCGACGATCGCGGGCGCGGTCGGCATGCTCGCCAACTTCGCCTTCTTCCTGGGCGCCTTCGGCGGACGCGACGAGCGCAACAATCCCCTCGGCGGCCTGGGCACCTTGCTGGTGGCGTTCCTCGCACCCGTGGCCGCGACGCTCGTGCAGCTCGCCGTCAGCCGCAGCCGCGAGTACGAGGCCGACCGGGCCGGGGCCGCCCTTTCCGGCCATCCGCTCTGGCTCGCCTCCGCCCTCGCGAAGATCGAGGCGCGCGCGCAAACGACACCCAACCCCGTCGCCGCCGCCCATCCGGCGACGGCACACCTCTTCATCGTCAACCCGCTCGCGGGTGCGAGCCTGAACACTCTCTTCGCCAGCCATCCGGCGACCGCGAGCCGCATCCGGCGCCTGCGCGAGATGGCGGGGGCCACCGGCCCCTGGGGCTGAGCGGCGCCAAAGTTCCGCAAATTCTCACGCCCGCGACGACGGCCGCTCGGCTAAGCTCCCGGCTCGGCTCGAGGATGACAGCATGCGCAAGCGCCGCACCCCCGTTCCGCCTCTCGCGGAAGCAAAATCTGACGCTGTGCCCGTGGCACCCGCGGCGCTCGCAGCACCCGCCGTGCTCGCAGCACCCGCGGTGCTCGCAGCACGCGCGGTGGCGCTCGAGCTCCTGGGCGAGGTGCTCGACAAGCGGCGCGCCTTCGCCGAGCTGCTCGAGGGTGATCGCCGCTTCGCGGCCCTCGAGCCGCGCGACCGGGCCTTCGCTCATCTCATGGTGGCGACCACGCTGCGCCGCCTCGGCCAGATCGACGCGCTCATCGCCCATTGCCTGGCCCGCCCGCTCCCGGCCAAGGCGGCGACCGCGCGCCATCTCCTGCGCCTGGGGGCCGCCCAGCTCCTCTTCCTCAAGGTCCCGCCCCATGCCGCGGTAGGCGAGACGGTCGAGCTCGCCGAAAGGGTCCAGTGGGGCGGCTTCAAGGGCCTCATCAATGCGGTGCTGCGCCGCTTGGGCGAGGAGGGCGAGGCCCTCATCGCCGCTCAGGATGCAGCACGGCTCACGACCCCCGAGTGGCTCTGGCAAAGCTGGACGCGCGCGTATGGCGAGACAGCGACGCGCGCCATCGCCGAAGCCTATCTCGAGGAGCCCCCGCTCGATCTCACGGTCAAGGGCAACCCGCAAGGCTGGGCTGCCGAGCTCGAGGCGGAGATCCTGCCGACCGGGTCCTTGCGCCGGCGCGCGGGGGGCGAGGTGCGCGCGCTCTCGGGTTATGCCGAGGGCGGGTGGTGGGTGCAGGACGCGGCGGCGGCCCTACCGGCCCGCCTCTTGGGCGAGGTCGCGGGCAAGCGCGTCATCGACCTTTGTGCCGCCCCCGGCGGCAAGACGGCCCAGCTTGTCCTGGCAGGGGCCGCGGTCACGGCCCTCGACCGCTCCGCCCATCGTCTGCGGCGGCTCAAGGAGAATCTGGCGCGACTCCGTCTCTCGGCCGAGCTCGTCGCCGCCGACATCGAGCTGTGGCGGCCCGCCGAAGCGGCGGACGCCGTCCTCCTCGATGCCCCCTGCACCGCGACGGGTGCCATGCGCCGCCATCCCGACGTGCGCCATTTGAAAACTTCCGCCGACGTGACGCGCATGGCGGGCGAGCAGGATCGCCTGCTCAAGGCGGCCCTCGCCATGGTCCGTTCGGGCGGGCTCCTGGTCTATGCCGTGTGCTCGCTCGAGGTCGAAGAGGGGCCGGCGCGCATCGCGGCCCTCCTCGCCGCGGGTGCGCCCGTGAAGCGGCGACCGATAGCTGCGAGCGAGCTCAACGGGCTCGCGGAGCTGATCAATGCCGAGGGCGATCTGCGCACGCTCCCCTGCCACCTCGCCGAGCGCGGCGGGCTCGACGGCTTCTACGCCTGCCGCCTCGAGCGGCTTTAGGGCGTTCTCGTCTCAGATCGAATCAACCCGCTCATCGTCACCCTCGGGCTTGACCCGAGGGTCCATTGATTGCCGGGTCAAGCCCGGCAATGACGAGAAGAGGCGCGCTTCCATACGAGCCGATCCGTAGACTCCGGTGCTTGCGGGCGAATCCCCAAGCTGATAGGAAGCACTCCATGTCCCGTGCCGTCCGCATAGCGCCATCCATCCTCTCGGCCGATTTCGCGAAGCTGGGCGAGGAAGTGCGGGCGGTCAGCGAGGCGGGGGCCGATTACATCCATATCGACGTGATGGACGGCCACTTCGTGCCCAACCTCACCATCGGGCCCGCGGTCGTCAAGGCGTTGCGTCCGCATTCTACCTTGCCCTTCGACGTGCATCTGATGATCGCACCGGTCGATCCGTTCATTCCTCAGTTCGCCGAGGCGGGGGCCGACATCATCACGGTGCATCCGGAGTCGGGGCCCCACCTCCACCGCACCGTCCAGCTCATCAAATCGCTCGGCAAGCGGGCGGGGGTGGCGCTCAATCCGGCGACCCCGGCCGACGCGGTCGATTACGTCCTCGCCGAGCTCGACCTCGTGCTCGTCATGAGCGTCAATCCGGGCTTCGGCGGCCAGAGCTTCATCGCGACCCAGCTCGACAAGCTCAGCGCGCTCCGCGCGCGGATCGACAGGCTCGGCAAACCGATCGACCTCGAAGTCGACGGCGGCATCAATTTCGAGACCTCGCGCGCCGCGGTCAAGGCGGGGGCGGACGTCCTGGTCGCGGGTACGGCCACCTTCGGCGGCGGCCCCGCCTCTTACCGCGGCAATATCGCGCGCCTCCGCGGAGGGGACTGAGGGTGCGGCCGCGAGCGGCCGGCGACGGCGTGCGCCGATGAGCGCTGCTGCGGCCTTCACCGGATCCCCGCTCAGCCGGCTCCGCCGCCGCGCGGGCGAGCGGCTGGCCGGGCTTTTCTTCGCGAGTGCCCCCTATCGCTTGCTGCTCCTCGGCCCGACACCGGCGCGTCCGAGTGCGGCAGTCGAGGGACCAGCGGGCGATGCGGCCAAGGGACGTGCGATCCTTGCCGGCGAGTGGCAGCTCGCGGGCGAGCGGCTCGCCGTCGGGAATCCCTTCCGCCCCGAGCCGCCGGCGACGGCGGCACCGGCCGCGCCGGACGCACCGGCAGCGCAGGGCGACGCTTCTCCCGACGGCGCGGCACCGCTCGTACCGGCGGCATCGGCCGTTGCGGCCGCGCCGCCGAATGCGAGCGAGCCGGTGCTGGTCGAGCTCCATGGCTTTCGCTGGCTCGCCGACCTCGCGGCGCTCGGCAGCGACGCGGCACGCGCGGAAGCGCGCACGCTCGTCGAGAGCTGGATCGAGGGCTATGGCGAATGGTCCCCGCTCGCCTGGCGCGCCGACGTGCTCGGCAACCGTCTCGTCAGCTGGCTCGCTGACTATCCCTTCCTCGCGGACGGGGCCTCGGACGGCTTCCGCCGCTACCTCATGCGCAGCATGGCGCGCCAGCTGCGCCATCTCGGCCGGCTGGCGCGGCTCGGCGGCGACCGGCTCGGGCCCGCGGGTCACGGCCGGCTCGAGGCCCTCATCGCACTCGTCGCTGCGGCATGTGCCTTGCCGGGCAAGCCCGAGCGCCTGACGCGGCCGATCGCCCTTTTTGTGGCGGAGCTCGACCGTCAAGTGCTGCCCGACGGAGGCCACTATCAGCGCAGTCCCGCCCTTCACAGCACCATGCTGGAGGCCCTGGTCCGCCTGCGCGCCACGCTTCTTGCCGCGCGCCTTGCCGTACCCCCCGGCCTGCAGGCGGCGATCGACCGCATGGCGCCGATGCTGCGCTTCTTCCGGCACGGCGACGGCCGCCTCGCCCTTTTCAACCACACGCAGGAGGGCACGGCGGCAACGATCGACGAGCTCCTCAAGCGGGCCGACGCGCCGGGGAAGCCCCCGCTCTCCGCCCCTCACACCGGTTTCCAGCGCATCGAAAGCGGCGGCTCGCTCGTGCTCATGGATACCGGCCCGCCCCCGCCGCCCGAGAGCGAGGCCTATGCCCATGCCGGCACGCTCAGCTTCGAATTCTCCTGCGGCAAGGAGCGCATCATCGTGAACTGCGGAGCGCGGCCCTATGCCACGGGCGACTGGCTCACCGCCCAGCGCGCGACGGCGGCCCATTCCACGCTCGTGCTGGCGGACACCAACTCCTCGGATTTTCTCAGTCAGCGCGGAGAGCAGACCGGCCGCATCGGCCGGCGCCCGCGCCACGTGCTGGCGCGGCGCGAGGAGGCGGACGGGGCCGTCCTGGTCGACGCCAGCCACGACGGCTACGAGCCGCCCTTCGGCGTGCTGCATCGCCGCCGCCTCTATCTCGCGGCCGAGGGCGACGACTTGCGCGGCGAAGACCGCCTCGCGCGCATCCGTGCCGCCGAGGCCCCGCTCGCCTTCGCCATCCGCTTCCATCTCCATCCCGACGTGCAGGCCTCCCTCGTGCACGACGGCAAGGCGGCCCTCTTGCGCACGGCGACACGCACCGGCTTCCGCCTCGACGTCGCCGGCGGACGCCTCGCGATCGCGGAGAGCATCTACTTAGGCGGTGCCGGCGGGGTGCGTCGCAGCGAGCAGGTCGTGATCGAGAGCACGCTCGCGGGCGTGGAAGCCGTGGTCAAATGGTCGTTGAAGCGCGTGCGCGGGGGATAGCGTCATGGTTGCGAAATTCCTAAGCGCTCGTCATTGCGAGGCGCCCGAGAGGGCGCCGAAGCAATCCGGGCGCACTGCCCCGGCGTACGCCGGGGTTCGCTGCGCTCGCAATGACGGTCAAAGGATTGAACGAATATCCCGATCAGAACACTAGCCACCGCCGTAACGACGGCAAGCGAGGAAAGTCGCGATGAAGACCCGCATCCGATTGAAAAGAGCCGCCGCAGCCCCCTTCATCCCCGCCCCGCGCGCGGTGCGCGCCGGGGACTACATCTTCACCTCCTCCATCTATCCCGTCGATCGGGACGGCCACGCGATCGCAGCCGACGAGCGGCTCGGCGAGGCGGGGCCCTCCGCCATCACCTTGCAGACCCGCCACTGCCTCGAGGGCCTGAAGAGCATCCTCGAGGAGCTCGGGAGCTCGCTCGACCGTGTGCTCAAGGCCGATGTCCACCTCGCCGATGCGGCGGATTTCTACGAGTTCAAGCTCGTCTGGCGTGAGTATTTCCCCAAGGATCCCCCGGCGCGCACGACGGTCGAGGCCGGCGACACCTTCCCCTTCCGCGGCACCCTGCTCAACCTCGACGCCGTGGCGCTGGCGGGCGATTCCAAGCTCAAGCGCCAGGTCCTCGCCGATCCCGAGGGGCCCGATCCGCTCGCGGCCGAAGGGGCCTCGGCGGCGGTGCGCGCGGGCAACCTCGTGTTCTGCTCGGGCTTCACCGCGAGCGATTTCACGAGCGGCTTGGCCGTCGGCAAGCGGCCCGGATTTCCCAACTACGGGAGCGAGCCCGAGATGCAGGCCGAGGTCATCTTCGCCCGGCTCAACCGGGTGCTCGCCCAAGCCGGCACCTCGCTCAAGGAGGCCGTCGAATCGCAGCTCTACGAGCCCGACCTCCGCACCTTCTACGACGTCGACACCGTGTGGGCGCGCTATATGCCCACACCACCCGCGCGCAGCTCGATGGGGATGAAGGGCCTCATCACGCCCGGGGCCCATTGCATCGCCAACCTGACGGTGCTCGTCCCCGATCGCGACCACATCAAGAAGGAGTCCCATGCCGGCATCCAATGGCACCCGGTCAAGGTGCGCAAGGTCAACTTCTCGCCGACCATCAAGGCGGGGCCGTGGCGCTTCTTCGCCGGACAGGTGCCCACGCCCGATTTCATGACGGTGCACACGGCTCCACCTGGCCTGCCCCACCACTTCTCGGACATCGAGGTGCAGACCCGCTTCGTCCTCGAGCTCCTGACCAGGCAGCTCGAGGCGAACGACACGGACTGGAGCCATTGCCATCACGCCCGCGTCTACCTCATCGAGCCGCGCCGCGATTACCGCGGCTTCATTCGCGTGTGGCAGGAGAAGTTCCCGGACCCGGCCAAGGCCCCGGCCCTCGCCTTCGTGCCGAGTACGGCCATCATGTTCGCCGGTCCCCTCATCGAGATCGACCCGACCTGCGTGGCGCGGACGTAAGGGCGGCCGCTGCTGCGACCGCCGCGAAGCGAGGGGAGTTGACGGCGCCGAGTCCGTCTCGGAGAGTAGCGGCACCCGGCCAGCGGCGGGCCACAGCGGAAGGGCAATCCTAGGCCATGTGCGGCATCGTCGGCAGAGTAGCGCTTCAAGGCATCGACCGCGTGGCCCTCGCACCGCGGCTCGAGGCGGCGATCGAGCGCCTGCGTCCGCGCGGACCCGATTCGCAAGGCCGGCTCTTCGACGAGCAGAGTGCTTTCGGCTCGACCCGCCTCGCCATCGTCGATCTCTCGCCCGCGGGCGCCCAGCCCATGACGCGGGCCGGACTCGTCATCACCTATAACGGCGAGATCTTCAATTTCCCCAGCTTGCGCGAGGAACTCCAGGCCCTCGGGCATCAGTTCGTCGGCCACTCGGACACCGAGGTGCTGCTCGAGGGCTGGCGCGAGTGGGGCGAGCGGCTGCTGCCCAGGCTACAAGGCATGTTCGCCTTTGCACTCTGGGACCAGCGCACCGCCGAGCTCGTCCTCGCGCGCGACCGCTTCGGCAAGAAGCCGCTCCTCTACCGCCACGCGGGTCAGACGCTCGACTTCGCGTCCGACCTCGTGGCGTTGCAATGCCTCTCCGCGAGTGCGGGTACGCTCGACCGGACAGCACTCCGACTCTATTTCGCGCTCCGTTATCTGCCGGAGCCCTGGTCGATCCTCGAGGGCGTCGCCAAGCTGCCGGCCGGGCACTTGGCACGCTTCTCCAAAACCGGACTCAAGATCGAGCGTTGGTACGACCTGCCCTCCGCACGCCCGCCGCGTTTCGCGAGCGAGGAAGAAGCGGCGGCGGTTCTGCGCGAGCGGCTCGACGCGGCGGTGAAGGCGCGCCTCATCGCCGACGTGCCGATCGGCGCCTTCCTCTCGGGCGGAATCGATTCGGCGATCGTGGTGAGCCTGATGGCGCGACATGCGGAGCGCGTGCGCACCTTCACCGTCGGCTTCGCCGATGCCGCCGACTATTACGAGGAGCGTCCGGCGGCACGCCGGGTGGCCGAGCATCTCGGCACCGAGCACACGGAAATCGCCGTTACCCCCGCCGAGGCGCTCGCGGCACTCGATGCGGTGTGGGACGGGCTCGACGAGCCCTTCGCCGACAGCTCGGCATTGCCCGAATATCTCGTGGCACAGGCGACGCGGCGCCACGTGACCGTGGCCCTCTCAGGCGACGGCTCGGACGAGCTCTTCGGCGGCTATCGCAAGTACCAGGGCGAGCTTCTGGCATTGCGCTGCCGTTGGCTGCCGGGCTGGCTCAAGCATGCGGCCCTGGCACCACTTGAGCTCTTGCCCGAGGACAAGAGCCGCCCGCTCCTCGAGGGGGCGCGCCGGCTGCGCCGCTTCGCCGCCCACGGCTGGAAGGACGCAGCTGCTCGCCAGGCAGGCTGGGCGCGCAATCTCGAGGAGGTAGCGCTCGACGATCTCTTCGCCGAGCCCGCGGCGGCGCCCCAGGTGGAGACGCTGGTCGAGGAGCTGCGCAACGCGACGGGCGACGCCGATCCCATCAATGCCATGCTCGGCGCCGATCTCGGCCTCGGCCTCGTCGGCGACATGCTGGTCAAGGTCGACCGCATGAGCATGGCCGCGAGCCTCGAGGTGCGCTGCCCCTTCCTCGACCATCACGTGGTCGAATGCGCTGCCGCCATGCCCGGCCGCTTCAAGCTCGCCCCCGGTGCGGGCAAACGCATCCTGCGCCGAAGCTTCGCGGACCTCCTGCCGGCCGAGGTCTGGGCCCGGCCCAAGAAGGGCTTCGAGGTCCCCATCGCAGAGTGGCTCAAGGGCGAGCTCCGCGAGCTCGTGGAGTGCTCGACCGATCCGGGGCGGCTCGCGCGCCAGGGCCTCTTCCGGCCCGAGCTGCCGCAGCGCTGGAAGCAGGCCCTCGCCGGCGGCCGGCGCGACACGTCGGGCGAGCTCTGGACGCTCGTCGCCTTCCAGGCCTGGTGGGACAGGCGCATGGCCGCATGAAGATCTGCCAGCTCTGTGCCGTCGACTTCACGCTCTATCATTTCCTCACCCCCCTCATGCTGCGGCTCGAGGAGGCCGGCCACGACGTCATCGGCGTCTGCGGCGAGGGGCCCTATCTCGCGAAGGTGCGCGCCCTCGGCTTGAAGGTGGAGCCGATCGGGACCGCGCGCAGCTTCGACGTGCGGCGGCATCTCGCGACCTATCGCCGCCTTCTCGCCCTCTTCCGGCGCGAGCAGTTCGACATCGTCCATGTCCACACTCCGGTCGCCGCCCTGATCGGGCGCTTCGCCGCCTGGCAGGCGCGCGTGCCGCGCATCGTCTATACGGCGCACGGCTTCTATTTCCATGAGGGCATGCCGACCTGGAAGCGCATGATCTTCCTTCTCCTCGAGTGGCTCGCCGGGCGCGTGACCGACGTGCTTTTCACCCAGGCAGAGGAGGATGCCGCCACGGCGCGGCGCTGGCATCTCTGTGCGGGCGGGGTGATCGCCGCGATCGGGAACGGCGTCGACCCCAAGCGCTTCCATCCGGCGAGCGATCGGGCGGAGCGTGGCGCCACCCGCGCGGCCCTCGGTGCCGCCGAAGATGCGGTCGTCATCCTCATGATCGGCCGTCTCGTGGCCGAGAAGGGCTATCTCGAGCTCCTCGAGGCCATGCGCGCGGTCGAGGCCGTGCTCTGGATCCTGGGCGAGCGCCTGCCGAGCGACCATGCCTCGGCGATCGACCAGGCCGTGGCAGCGATCGCGCGCGATCCCCGCCTGGCCCGGCGCATCCGCTTCCTCGGCTACCGGGACGACGTGGCGCAGCTCCTGCGCGCGGCCGACATCTTCGTGCTGCCGTCCCACCGCGAGGGCATGCCGCGTTCGATCATCGAAGCCATGCTGAGCGGCCTTCCCGTGGTCGCGACGAATATCCGCGGCGCGCGCGAGGAGGTGGTCGCGGACGAGACCGGGGCCTTGGTGCCCGTGCGCGATCCGCCGGCCTTGGCCGCCGCCTTGGCCCGGCTCGCGGCCGATCCCGCCTTGCGCAGGCGCCAGGGGGCGGCCGGCCGCGCGCGCGCACTCGAGCTCTACGACGAGGCCAAGGTGATTGCGCGCCAGCTCACCCTGCTTGGGCTCTAGTCTCATGAAGCGAAATTTCGCCACAGCTCCCGCCTCCCGTCCCGGCGAAAGCCGGGACCCATCGTCGAGCGAGCATCTTGTGGGTTGCGTGGCCCCGCTGCATGGATACCGGCCTTCGCCGGTATGGCAGGAGGGAAGGGAACCGGCTAACGGAGAGCGAGCGAATTTCTGATCCACGACACTAGGGCGGAGTCCAAGCCCCTCGCCCGGCGGGTGCGATCGAGCTTTACAAGCCGCCCCCTTCAAGGCTAGGGAAGGTGCCCCCGAGGGGGCCGTGCGAATGCGGGAAGCAAGAAGCGCCATGCGCCATCTCGACTCGCTCGAGAGCCAGAGCATCTACATCATCCGCGAGGCCTTCAACCGGATCGAGCGGCCGGCCATGCTGTGGGCGCTCGGCAAGGATTCGAGCGCCATGCTCTGGCTGGCGCAGAAGGCCTTCTTCGGCCGCGTCCCTTTCCCCGTACTCCACGTCGATACCGGCAAGAAGTTTCCCGAGATGTATGCCTTCCGCGAGCGCTATGCCAAGGAGTGGGGGCTCGACCTCGTCGTCGTCCCCTGCCCCGCGGTCGAGGACATCGACGCGACCCTTCCGCTCGCGGCGCGCTCGGCCGCGCGCAAGGCGGCCGGGCTCAAGGCGGCGATCGCGGCCCACGGCTATCGCGGCATCTTCGCCGGCATCCGCCGCGACGAGGAGCCGACGCGCGCGATGGAGCGCGTCTTCAGCCCGCGCGGCGAAGGCTCGCGCTGGAACTTCCGCGACCAGCCGCCCGAGTTCTGGGACCAGTTCATGACCGGGGTGCCGCCAGGGATGCATATGCGCATCCACCCGATCCTCGAGTGGAGCGAGCTCGACGTGTGGCGCTACGTCAAGCGAGAGGGCATCCCGGTCGTCGGGCTCTATTTCGCCCGGAGCGGCAAGCGCTACCGCTCGCTCGGCGATCAGGACATCACCACCCCGGTCGCGAGCGAGGCCGCCGACATCGACGCGGTCATCGCCGAGCTCGAGCGTACCGGTACGGCCGAGCGCGCGGGCCGCGCCATGGACCACGAGGCGGAAGACGCCTTCGAGCGGCTGCGCGCCGACGGGTACATGTGATGCGCAAGCGCCGGCGCGAGAGCGTTGCCGCGAGGGATCCGCGCGAGCCCTTGCGCCTCGTCGTCATCGGCCACGTCGCTCACGGCAAATCGACCCTCGTCGGCCGTCTCCTCCATGAGACCGGAGCGCTTTCCGAGGACAAGGTCGAGGCAGTCGAGGCGATGTGCAAGCGCCGCGGCATGGACTTCGAATGGGCTTTCGTGACCGACGCCTTCCAGGCCGAGCGCCGCCAGGGTGTGACCGTCGACGCGAGCCGCACCCGCTTGAAGTTCGGCGGGCGCGACTATGTGCTCATCGACGCGCCGGGGCATCGCGAGTTCCTCAAGCACATGGTGACGGGGGTGGTGGCAAGCGACGCGGCCCTGCTCATGGTCGACGCCAGCGAGGGCGTGAGCGAGCAGTCGCGCCGCCACGCATTTCTTCTCTCGCTTCTCGGCATCGGGCAGACCGTCGTCGCCATCAACAAGATGGACCTCGTCGGCTACGACGAGCGGCGGTTTGCCGCCCTCGAGGCGGAGATCCGCGGCTACCTCGCGAGCGTGGGCATCACCCCGCTTCACGTGGTCCCCGTCTCGGCCAAGACCGGCATCAACCTCACCGCGGCAGCCGCGGAGATGGGCTGGTATCGCGGGCCCAGCCTGACCGCGGCCTTGGCTGCGCTCGAGCCGGTACCCCAAGCCGACGATCTCCCGCTGCGGTTGCCGGTTCAGGACGTCTATGAGTTCGACGAGCGCCGCATCATCGCCGGCCGCATCGAGAGCGGACGGCTTGCCGTGGGCGACCGGCTCCTCCTCTCGCCCTCCAACAAGAGTGCCAGGCTGAAGTCGATCGAGACGTGGCACGCACCCCGGCGGCGCGAGGCCGCCTCGGGCGAGTCGGTCGGCCTCACCCTCGATCAGCCGATCTCCGTCGCGCGCGGCGAGATCATCAGCCACGTCGAGAAGCCGCCCATCGAGACCAACGTGTTCCGCGCCCGTCTCTTCTGGCTCGGCGCCGCACCGCTCACGGTGGGGGGGCACTACACGCTCCGGCTCCAGACCGCGGCCGTGCCGGTCGAGGTGCAGGAGATCGAGCGGGTGGTCGATCCCTCGGATCTCTCGAGTGCGAAGGCCGCGGCGGTCGAGCGCTACGCGGTCGCCGAGGTCGTGTTGCGCTCGCGCGACCTTCTCGCCCTCGATCCCTTCAGCGCCAACCCGCGCACCGGACGCTTCGTGCTCATCCAAGACTATCTCCCGGTCGCCGGCGGGATCATCAGCATGGAAGGCTATCCGGACGAGCGCGAGCTCGTGACCGTGCGCTCGACCAATGTCGCGGAAGTGCTCCATCGGGTCAGCCATGCGCTGCGCGAGGCGCGCGCGGGCCACCGTGGCGGAGTGCTGTGGCTCACCGGGCTCTCCGGAGCGGGGAAATCGACCCTCGCCATGGAAGTGGAGCAGCGCCTTTTCGCCAAGGGCTTCAATTCCTACGTGCTCGACGGCGACAACGTGCGGCGCGGGCTCAACAGCAACCTCGGCTTTTCCGCGGACGACCGCGCGGAGAACATCCGCCGGGTCGGCGAGGTGGCGGCCCTTTTCGCGGACGCGGGCTTCGTCTGCATCACCGCCTTCATCTCGCCCTATCGCAGCGACCGGGAGCGTGCGCGCCGGGCGGCCCAAGGCCGCTTCCACGAGATCTACGTGCGCGCGCCGCTTGCGGTCTGCGAGGGCCGCGACCCCAAGGGGCTCTATCGCCGCGCGCGCGCCGGCGAAATCAAGGATTTCACCGGCATCTCCGCCCCCTATGAGCCGCCCGAAGAGCCCGACCTCGTGGTCGATACGAGTAGTACCAGCATCGGCGACTGCGTCGACGCGATCATGGCCTACGTCGAGCGCCGCTTCGCCCCCGCCGCGCGCGGCACATGAGCCCGCCCATGGAAAATACGGGTGCCGCCGGAGCCGTGGACGTGGCCGCCAACCTGGCAAGGGTGAAGGCCGAGATCGCGGCGGCAGCCCGCGAGATCGGCCGCGCACCCGAGACGGTCACCCTCGTGGCGGTCACCAAGACCCACGGGGCCGAGCGCATCGTCCCGGCCTTGGCGGCAGGGCACCGCATCTTCGGCGAGAACCGGGTGCAGGAGGCCAAGGCCAAGTGGCCCAAGCTGCGCGAGTCCTATGCCGGGATCGAGCTCCATTTGATCGGTCCGCTCCAGACCAACAAGGTGAAGGACGCAGTCGCCCTCTTCGACGTGATCGAGACGGTCGACCGCGACAAGCTCGCGGCGGCCCTTGCGCGCGAGATGGCGGCCCAAGGCCGCCGTCCCCATTGCCTCGTCGAGGTCAACATCGGCGGCGAGGCGCAGAAGTCGGGTATCGCCCCCGACGACGTCGCGGCCTTCGTCGCCGCCTGCCGCGAGGACTACAAGTTGCCGCTCGTCGGCCTCATGTGCATTCCCCCGCTCGCCGAGCCGCCCGAGCCGCACTTCCGCCGCCTGGCCGAGCTCGCCCGGCGCTCGGCCCTCCCGCTCGTCAGCATGGGCATGAGCGAGGACTTCACGATCGCGATCCGCGCAGGCGCCACCCACGTGCGAGTCGGCACCGCCATCTTCGGCCCGCGCGAGGTAGCGCGCGCGGAGTAGCAATTACCGGCGTCGAGACCGCGGATGCTGGGGCGGCGTGGGCCGTCAGAGTCTGACTCGAAATGATCCGTTCATTTTCAATGCACCATTCGTCACCCCAGCGAATGCGGGGGTCCATGTTTGAAGCCCGGCACCGGACCGAGAATGGATTCCCGCTTTCGCGGGAATGACGATTGATGGTGGTCAATGCATTGAAAATAAAGCACGCATTTTCGGGTCAGCCTCTCAAGCAGCGCTCACCACGAGCCGGTCCTCGAGCCCGGCTGCCGCGAGGAGGGCGAGGAGGTCGGCTAAGGCAAGGGCCACGCAGCCCGCGGTCGGGCCGTAATCGGGACGCGCCACATGGAGGAAGATGGCGCTGCCGCGTCCGGGTACCACGGGTGCATCGTTGTAGCCGAGGACGACGATCACGTCATAGAGATGATCCCCGCGCCAGAGATGCTCGTGGCTCGCCGGATAGGGCAGGCGGAGCTGCTGGTTGTAACGCGGGTCTTTGGGGTCGTCACACCAGGCATCGTTTTCCGCAAGCGCCGCAACCGCAAGCCGCGTCGGCGGGGGTGCGAGCCTGTCGGCGCGATAGAGCACGCGTCGCAGGGGAAAGGCGCCGGCGGGGGTGGCCCCGTCGCCTTCGCGCTTGTCGGCGCGGATCCCGCTCGGCCCAAGCGCGCAGCGCGAGCTGCGGCCGTTCCAACTGAGGCGTCCCGCGGGTGTCACCAGGATGTCCACCGCCTCCTTATAGCCGCCCGCGGCCGCGAGCAGAAGCGGCGGTCACGCATCCGTGAGCGACGGCACCGCCACGGGACTTGCCCCGCTCTCGGCGGCGGGTCAGTCTCAGCCGTGCGACCGGCCGCCTGGAGCCCGCCCATGCCGATCTACCGCGACTACGATCAGGAAGCTCTCGATGCGCAGTACAACAACCGTGCCGCCGTGCCGGACTACGCGCGCTGGACGGAGCGCTGGCCGCTCGACAGTGCCGCGGCGCGCAGCCGGCTCGCGGCCCGCCTCGACCTGGCCTACGGCGAGCATGCCGCCGAGCGGCTCGACGTCTTTCCGGCGGCAGGCGGCGCCACGCCCATTCTCGTCTATATCCACGGCGGCTTTTGGCGCTCGATGGACAAGAGCATCTACAGCTTCGTGGCCTCGGCCTATGTCGAAGCCGGCATCGGCGTGGTGGCGGTGGGCTATCCGTTGGCGCCGACGGTGACGCTCGATGCCCTCACCGAGAGCGTGCGGCGCGCGCTCGGCTGGGTGCATCGCCACGCCGCGTCCTTCGGCGGCGATCCCACGCGCATTCACGTCGCCGGTCACTCCGCAGGCGGCCATCTCACCGCGATGATGCTGTCGACCGATTGGGCCGCGCGCGGATTGCCGCGCGATCTGGTGAAGGGCGGCACTGCCGTGAGCGGGGTCTACGACCTCGAGCCCATCCGGCTCTGCTATCTCAATGCCGACCTGCGGCTCGACCCGGCAACGGCTCGACGCAACAGCCCGCTCGAGCTCGTGCCCGAGGCGGGTGCTGCGCTCATCCTTGCCGTCGGCGGGAGGGAGACCGACGAGTTCCGCCGCCAGCAGGAGGTCTACGCCGAAGCCTGGCATGGGGCGGGCCTGCCGCTCGAGATCGTGAGCCTCCCCCAGGACCAGCATTTCTCCATCCTCGACCGCTTCGCCGAGGCGAAAAGCCCGCTCTTCCGCGCCGTAGCGCGGCAAATCCTCGGCCGATAGCCTTGACAAACGAGGTGCTTAGCGCTGCCGTGAGCGCTGGAACATGGTTGAAATTGCCAGTATCCTCGCCCGCCGAAGCCGTGAAGGGGGCGTCCCGGCGGGGGTTCCGGGGGATACGGCACGGTCCCAGCCGTCAGCACGAAACGCGCGTATAATCGAAAGGAACGATCGTGGTTCCGCCGCCGAGATGGGGCCTCGTGCGGCGCAACCTCAAGGCCAGGCCCGGGCCATTCGAGGTCGGAGAGCGTCATGCAGCGAAGTGCCGCCGCCTCGCCCAACCGCAAGCCAAACGCCATCGGCAGCAAGATCCTGCTCGTCGACGACGATGCGGCCTTGCGCCATTCGCTCGGCGAGCAGCTGCAGCTCCATGAGGAGTTCCAGACCGGCGAGGCGGACACGGGTACCAAGGCCCTCGAGATGGCGCGGCAGGAATATTACGATGCCGTCCTCCTCGACGTGGGCCTGCCCGACATCGACGGGCGCGAGGTCTGTCGCCTCTTGCGCCGCGACGGCTTCAAGTCGCCGATCATCATGCTCACGGGTGCGGACACCGATGCGGACACCATCCTCGCCCTCGACGCCGGTGCCAACGACTATGTGACGAAGCCCTTCCGCTTGGGCGTGCTCTTGGCCCGGCTGCGCGCCCAGCTGCGCCAGCACCAGCAGAGCGAGGATGCGGTCTTCGCCATCGGGCCCTACAGCTTCCGCCCTTCGGCCAAGCTTCTGCTCGAGAGCGGGAGCAACAAGAAGGTCCGGCTGACCGAGAAGGAGGCCGCGATCCTCAAATATCTCTACCGCGCCGGCGAGAAGGTGGTCGGGCGCGAGACTCTGCTCAATGAGGTCTGGGGCTACAACGCCGGGGTCACGACGCACACGCTCGAGACCCACGTCTACCGGCTGCGCCAGAAGATCGAGGCGGACCCCTCCAAGGCGGTCATTCTGATCACCGAGGCGGGGGGCTACCGCCTGGTGCCGTGACGGCCGTCACAGGCGAGGGGGCCCATCGGGGCTAGATTTGCTACCGTCGGTCCGGGGTGGGGCCGGCCGAGGGTGGGGTCGCAACGAGGAGAGGGGTTTGGCGGTTGGACCAGGCTCATAAATTCAGCTTGAAGTTCTGGGGCGTGCGCGGCTCGATCCCCTGCCCAGGGGCCGAATATGCCAAATATGGCGGCAACACCTCCTGCCTCGAGGTGCGCTGCGGGCCCCATCTTCTCATCTTCGACGCAGGAACCGGGATGCGCCCGCTGGGGCGCGAGCTCGACAAGCAGGGTCGGGTCGAGGCCGATGTGTTCTTCACCCATAGCCACTTCGACCACATCACGGGCTTGCCCTTCTTCAGTCCGGCCTTCAAGCCCGAGAACCGCTTCCGCTTTTGGGCGGGGCACCTCCTGCCCGAGTTCCGCCTCTATGACGTGCTGTGCGAGCTCATGATGGCGCCGCTTTTTCCCGTCCCCCTCGATGTCCTCAAGGCCGACATCAGCTACGTCGACTTCAAGCCGCGCGAGACGCTCGAGCCGGGCCCGGGGATCAAGATTCGCACGGCTCCGCTCAATCACCCCAATGGTGCGATCGGCTATCGCATCGAGTACGCCGGCCGGGCCATGTGCTACGTGACCGACACCGAGCACGTCCCCGGCAAGCTCGATGCGAACATCCTCGGGCTCATCGAGGGAGCCGATTTTCTCGTCTACGATTCGACCTACACGGAAGCGGAGCTGCCGCGCTTTGCGGGCTGGGGCCATTCCACCTGGGAAGAGGGCGTGCGGCTCTGTGACGCGGCCCGGGTCAAGACCTTCGTCATCTTCCATCACGATCCCGCCCACGACGACGCCTTCATGGACCGCGTCGCCAAGAGTGCCGAGAAGGCGCGCCCCGGTACCCTCGTCGCGCGCGAGGGCATGGTGCTCACGCCCTGAGAGCGGCGGCCGAGAAGGCTTGCAGAGCCGCCGCGTGTCCTCCGAGACGGCGGCTTCGCCGCCGCCTCAGGACGAGGAAAAATCTGTGCGTGGCAGAAAAAAACAACCTCGTCCTCAGAGTCTGACGCAAAATGATCCGATCACTTTGAAAGCTCTATTCGTCACCCCGGCGAAAGCCGGGGTCCATGTCCGAAGCCCGACTCGAGGCCGACGATGGATTCCCGCTTTCGCGGGAATGACGATCTGTGCCGGGTAATGCATTGAAGATAACGCGTTCATTTCCGGCCAGCCTCCGAGGAGCCAGCGTCTCGAAGGACCGCCGCACTCCGTCCGAGGCAGTTTTTGACGAGGCGCCCTTCCCTCAGTGATAGGGGTCGGCCGCGTCCCTGAGCCCGTCGCCGAGGAAGTTGAAGGCGAGCACGACGAGGACCACCGGCACCACGGGCAGCATGATCCAGGGATAGACGGCGACGGCGTTGATGTTCTGCGCCTCGTTCAGGAGCACGCCCCAGCTCGTGATCGGCGGCCGCAAGCCGAGGCCGAGGAAGCTCAAGGCCGTCTCGCCGAGGATCATGTTGGGGATCGAGAGCGTGGCCGAGGCGATCAGATGGCTCATGAAGCTCGGCAGGAGATGGCGCGCGATCACGCGCCGGGGCCGCGCGCCCATCAGGATCGCCGCGGTGCAGAAGTCCTCCTCGCGCAACGCGAGCAGCTTCGAGCGCACGGCACGCCCGAGGCTCGTCCAGTCGATGAGGCCGAGGATGAGGGTGATGCCGAAATAGATCAGGACCGGACTCCAGGTCACCGGCAGGATGGCCGAGAGCGCCATCCATAGCGGCAGCTCGGGGAACGAGCGGATCACCTCGATGAGGCGTTGGATCAGGCTGTCGATCCAGCCGCCGTAATAGCCGGCAATCCCGCCGAGCGTCATCCCGAGGAGGAAGCTGAAGCTGATGCCGATGAGCCCGATGGTGAGCGAGATGCGCGCACCGTAGATGATGCGCGAGAGCATGTCGCGCCCGAGCCGGTCGGTGCCGAAGAGGAAGAGCGTTCCCCCCTCGGCCGGGCAGATGAAGTGGAAGTGCCCTCTGAGCACGCCCCAGAAGTCGTAGGCGTCGCCCCGGCAGAAGAAACGGATCGGCTCCACCTTGGCGGGGTCGGGGGTATAGACCCAGTGCAGCCGTTCCATGTCGAGCTTGGTGTCGAGGCCGTAAACGAAGGGCCCGATGAAGCGCCCGTCGTGGATGAAGTGGACCGCCTGGGGCGGGGCATAGAGAAAATCCGTGTGGCGCGTCTGGAGATTGTAGGGGGCGAGCAGCTCGCTCACCGTAATCGAGAGATAGAAGAGCAGCAGCAAGGCGCCCGAGACGACCGCGAGACGGTGCCGGCGCAGCTTCCACCACATGAGCTTCCACTGGCCGGCCAGGTAATAGCGCTCCTGGCCCGGCGCCATCGCATCGATGGCATAGGGATCGAAGGGCGCCTGCGAGACGTAATGCGCGAGGTGCGGGGCCTCGAGACGATCTTCGACGTCAACGCTCATCGCGTCGTCCCGCCGTGCAGCCGGATGCGCGGATCGAGCACTGCCAGGAGGAGATCGGAGACCAAGACGCCCACGACCGTGAGGGCCGCCATGAACATGAGGAAGGAGCCCGCGAGGTACATGTCCTGGCTGCGCAGCGCGTCGAGCAGCATCGGCCCGGTCGTCGGCAGGGAGAGCACGATCGAGGTGATGGCTGCCCCCGAGATGACGTGGGGGAGAAGACTGCCGATGTCCGAGACGAAGGGATTGAGCGCCATGCGCAAGGGATACTTGATGAGCAGCCGCCGTGCCGACATGCCCTTGGCGCGCCCGGTCACCACGTACTGCTTCTGCAGCTCGTCGAGCAGATTGGCGCGCAGGCGGCGGATCATGCCCGCGGTCCCCGCGGTCCCGATGACGATGACGGGAATCCAGAGATGCCCGAGCACGGAAAGCACCTTGGGCCAGCTCCACGGCTGATCGAGAAATTTGTCGGCCATGAGCCCGCCGACCGAGACGCCGAACCAGGAGTTGGCGACGTAGAGGAGCACCAAGGCGAGGAGGAAATTGGGCGTCGCGAGCCCGATGAAGCCGAGGAAGGTCAGGCCGTAGTCGCCGATGCTGTACTGGTGGGTCGCCGAGTAGACGCCGATCGGAAAGGACACCACCCAGACGAAGAGAATCGTCGTGAAGGAGACGATGAAGGTGAGCCACAGCCGGTCGCCGACCACCTTGGTCACCGGCAGGTTGTACTCGAACGAATAACCGAAATCGCCATGCAGCATGCCGGTGAGCCAGACGAAGTATTGCTCGAAAAGCGGCCGATCCAGGCCGTATTGCGCGCGCAGAAATTCGATCTTCTTGGGATCGACCGATTCGCCCTGGCTCTGCAGCTCGGCGACGTAGCTCGAGAGATAATCGCCGGGCGGAGCCTGGATGATGACGAAGACGATGATGCTGATCGCGAGCAGCGTCGGGATCATGATCAAAAGGCGCTGCGCAATGTAACCGAGCATGGCTGCCGCCCCTCTCCGTCAGGCTCTTCCGCTCAAGGTGTCTTGGGCTTGATCGCCGCCGTCTCGGCGGGCGCATTGTCGAACCAGAAGGTATCCGGCTTGTAGATGCCGAAATGCGCACCCGGGTCCCAGCAATAGATGCCCTTCGCGGGGACGTTCTCGAGGTGATTGCTGACCACGACGGGTTGCGGCACGTCGGCGACGATGCCGATGGTGTACTGCTGGTCCGCGTTGATCTCGAGCATGCGCTGCCAGATGCGCGTACGCTCGTCCTGGCTCCCGGCCGTTTCCCATTCCTTGTTGAGCTTGAGCAGCTCCTGCGCCTCAGGCAGATCGACCGCCTCGCCCGTCTTGCCGTGGGACTCGAAGTAATCGCCCCACTTCGGCCACTGCAGCTGGTCCTCCTCGGTGGGTGCCAGCTCCGCGGGGCTGATGTCGGCGACGGGGATGCCGTCGTCGAGCCCGCCCGCGATCGCCAGCAAGGTCGCACCCGCGAAAATGCGGTCGCGGAAGACCTCGAGCTGGGAGGGCTTGATGAAGAGCTTGATGCCGATCTGCTCCCAGGTATCGTGGATGAGCTGGAGCACGTCCGTCTGCTCCGTGGCATTGCCCGCCGTCTCCACCACCACTTCCATGGGCCTTCCGTCGGGCAGGAGGCGCAGGCCGCGGTCGTCGCGACCGCTCAGGCCCATCTCGTCCAAGAGCGCATTGGCGGCTTGGAGATCGAAGTTGGCCCAGCGCTTCTGGAAGTCCTCCTTGAAAAGGGGACTCGCGGACAGCACCGTATTGTTGCCCTCGGCGCCGAGGCCGAAATAGACCACCTTGTTGATCTCGTGCCGGTTGATCGCGAGCGAGAGTGCCCGGCGGAAGCGCACGTCGCGGACGATCTTGCGCCACACCGGATCCTTCACGTTGAGGTTGGGATAGAGGGCCACCTGGGAGCCCGTGCCGGTGCGCCACAGCCGCACGGTGTAGTCGTGCTGCTTCTCGCCGCGCTTGAGGAAGGTGTAGTCGTCGAAGCGCAGGTAGCGCGCCTGAAGATCGGCCTCGCCGGTCTCGGTCTTGAGGGCCACCAGCTTGCCGTCGACGATGTCCATCGTGACGCTGTCGATGTAGGGCAGCTGATGACCCTGGGCATCGAAGCGGTAGTAATAGGGATTGCGCACGAAGACCAGGCGCTCGGCGGGCGGTTGGGTGGTGAGCACCCACGGCTCGAGCGAGGGCAGATCCGGGTTGCTGTTCTTGTAGGCGTGGCCCTTGAGCGTGTGGAGGGCCGCCCAGTTGCGCTGCTTCGCGGCTTTGGCGAGCTTCTGGAGCTTTGCGGGGTCGGCGTATTTCGCGTGGAACTGCTTGAGGTAGTGAGCCGGCATGAAGATGTCGAGCGGCGTTGCATTCGCGAGCAGCGGCAGGAAGAGCGGGTTCGGCTTGGCCCAGCTGTAGCGCACCGTGGTGGCGTCGGGAAACTCGACCGTGGGCGGGGCGCCGTCGACGAGGAGTGCCCGCGTGAGCCCGTAGGGTGAGAGGTCCTTGTTGTTGGCGACGTCCTCCCAATAGTAGCGGAAGTCCTCGCTGGTGAAGGGCACGCCGTCGGACCAGCGCATGCCCTTGCGCAAGTGGAAAGTGAAGATGCGGCCGTCCTCGACGTCGAAGCTCTCGAGGATGTCCGGCACGAGCTGGAGTTTCTCGTCGAATACGACGAGCCGCGCGTAGCCGTAGGCCACCATGAGCCGCGTATCCTTGGCCCCCGACATCAGGATGCGCAGCGTCCCGCCCTGCCTGCCGATGCGCTTGCCGTCCTTGGCGAGATCGACGATGAGCGGCTGCTCGGGCGCACGCTCGGCAATCGGCGGCAGCTTGTGCTCCGCCACCGCGTCGCGGAGGGAGGGCGTCTCGTGCATCTCCAAGGCGAAGGCGCTGCCGGCCGCGGCCAGAAGCGCCGCCGCCAGTGCCATGACCGGGATGCCCGCGCGCATCATGTCCGCAATGCTCCCAAATCGGCCGAGGCATCGGCGCGCACGAAATGTCCGGCCCCCAGCTCGACCAGCTCCACGTGGGCGCTCCCGTTGACGGTAAAGGGTGCCGGCCAGGCCGACGGAATCGACGCCTTGCCTTCCATGAGGGCCGAGAGATCGAGCTTGTGGCGGGGATCGGGCTCGGGCACGGCGGTGAGGAGCGCCTGCGTATAGGGGTGGACCGGATGGCTGAACAAGACCTCGCGGGGCGCCACCTCGACGATGCGGCCGGCGCACATCACCGCGATGCGGTCGGCAATATAATCCACGACCGCCAAATTGTGCGAGATGAAAAGATAGGTGAGGCCGAGGCGGTCCTTGAGGTCCTTGAGCAGGTTCAGGATCTGCGCCTGGATCGAGACGTCGAGGGCGGAGACCGGCTCGTCGCAGATCAGCAGGTCCGGCTTGAGCGCCAAGGCCCGCGCAATGCCGATGCGCTGGCGCTGTCCGCCCGAGAAGCTGTGCGGATAGCGGTTGAGGAAGCGCGGGTCGAGGCCGACGAGCTCCATGAGCTCCTTCACCATCTCGCTACGCCAGGCGTGATCGCCGATGCTGTGGATGACGAGCGGCTCGGCGACGATGTCGAAGACCGTCATGCGCGGGTTGAGCGAGCCGTACGGATCCTGGAAGATGAACTGGACCCTGCGCCGGAAGGGGATGAGCTGGCTCGCGCTCAAGGCGCGCACGTCGACGCGCACGCCGCGGTCGTTGAACCAGATCTCGCCCGCGTCGGCATTGAGGGCCCGCGTCACCACCTTGCTGAAGGTGGTCTTGCCGCACCCGCTCTCGCCGACGAGGCCGAGGCATTCGCCGCGGCGCACATCGAGGCTCACGTGATCGAGGGCGGTGACTTCGCTGCTTTCCTTGCTCCCGAAAAAGCCCTGCTCGCGCACGCGGAATTTCTTGCTGAGATCCTTGACCGACAGGAGCGGGCCCGCGGCATCCGCACCTTCCGGCCACGCTTCCTTGGCGGCGAGCAGGTTGCCCGTCTTCGGCGTGATCTCGCGCACCGGCTGGAGCCGCTCGTTCGGCTTCATGTCGAACTTCGGCACGGCCCTGAGCAGCGCCTGCAAATAAGGATGCGTCGGATTGCGGAAGATGTCCTCGAGCACGCCGTGCTCGGTGACCTGGCCGTTGTACATCACCACGACCTCCTCGGCGACGTTCGCCACTACGCCGAGATCGTGGGTGATGATCAAGACCGCCATGCCGAGCTCGCCCTGCAGGTCCTGGATGAGCTTGAGGATCTGCGCCTGGATGGTGACGTCGAGGGCGGTCGTGGGCTCGTCCGCGATGAGGAGTGCCGGGCGGCAGACGAGCGCCATGGCGATCATGGCGCGCTGGCGCAAGCCGCCCGAGAGCTCGAAGGGATAGGTCCGGAGCGCGCGCGCGGGATCGGCGAAGCCGACGAGGCGCAGCATCTCCCTGGTGACCGCCATGCCCTCGGACTTGCTTCCGGCGCGGTGCAGGAAAAACGCCTCGCTCACCTGATCGCCGATCGTATGGAGCGGGGAGAGCGAGGTCATCGGCTCCTGGAAGATGATGGAGATGCGCGCTCCCCGGATGGCGCGCATGGCGTCCGATTCCGGGTCGAGGTGCGAGATGTCGACCGGCTCTCCCCCGCTCGCCGGATCGTTGAACAGGATCTCCCCGCCCGAGATGCGGCCGTTGCGCGGCAGGATGCCCATGATCGCCTGGGAGACCACGGACTTGCCGGAGCCGGACTCGCCGACGAGGGCCACGGTCGAGCCCGGGCGCACCCGAAACGACACCCCTTTCACCGCTTGGATCGTGGTGTCGTGGACGCGGAACTCGACTTTGAGATCGCGCACGGTGAGGAGATTTGTCATGCGCGTTCTGCGGGCGGGGTGAGCCCAAGTGCCAGCAAATTGTTGCGGGTCGAGGAATCAAGGATCAAGCCGTTCGCGCGTGCGGCAATGGCCGCACGGCCGGCCAGGTCGACAAATCCGTCGAGGGAAGACTCGAGCGACAGCCGCTTTCTCCCTGCCGCGAGAGTGAGTTGCATCCAGCCTCCCGTGCGGTCGCGTTTTGTTGCGTAATATCTCAATTTGACCGCGCTCAACTCGCACCAGGGCAGATTAACGCAATGGCCGCCCCAGGTCGATATCCCGTCGTCGCCCATCTCGACGGTCGTGCGTTGCCGTATCCATGTGCGAATGCCGAAGGCAAGAAAAATCAGCGCGGCGCCGCCCAGGATCGAGGTGGCGACCGGCTCACCCCCGGCGAGAGCCGCGAGCCCGCCGGTGAGGACGAGACCGAGGGCCGCGCGCGCATAATCCCCCCGCAGTGCTGCGAAGGAATAGCGATGGAGGCTCATCGGCCCTCGACGGCTATGGCGCGCGGCGTTGCATCGGAGGGCGGGAAGACCGTCTCGATCTCGAGCCACAGCACCGCCGGATGGCCCGCGGTGCGCGCGAACAGTGTTTCGATGAAGCGCCAGGCCGGCGCATCGTGGACGAGGTGGTGGGTGAGAAGCCCGCTCGGCTCGTCTCGGTCGACCTCGTTCCGGCGGCGTGCGGCGAGATGGTCCACGAGGGCGCCGAGCGCCTTGGCCTCGCCGACGAAGCCGCGGCTGCCGCGCCAATCGATGACGTCGAGGTGGGCGTTGACTTGCCACAGACCGGGTGCTGCCCATGCCTGGGTACGCGCCCCCCAGGCGGAAAGACCGCGAAAGCCGAGGCTGGGGAGATGCGGCACGAGTGCAGGATCGATACGGTTCCATGGCGGCACCAGCACGGGCAAGGCGCGGTTGCCGAAGAGGGCCGCGAGACGACGCCAGCCGAGCGCCACCTCGCGGAGGTTGACCTCGGGTGCCCGCGCCGGGCCGAGCTCGCCACTCTTGGCCCCGGTGGGGGAATGATCGACGTGCTGAAAGCCGTGCGGAAGCGGGACGACCCCCGGTACCTCGCGGAGTGCGGCCACGAGACTTGCCTGCGCGAAGTGCGGGACGGTCGCGAGGGCCAACGGGACGCGCCAAGCGGCGGCGATGGCGAGGAGCCGCGCGAGTGCCGGCGTCGACTCGACCGCATCGTCGTCGCGCCACCACAAGCTGGCACTCCGGCCTGCCGCCTGCCAGGCGTCAAGCTCGCGCGCGAGCGCTTCCCAACTGCTCACGGCCTCACCCCTCCGCGCGGGTGGCGGGCGAGCGCCTCGCTCACAATGGCAACGCTCGCCGCCGCTCCCGACAAGTCGAGCGCTGCAAATGACGCGGGTGGGCCCGCCTCGGCCCGATCGACGGCCGCGGCGAGACGCTCGGGCGAGAGCTCCGCCTCGGGGACGAGCTGCACGAGCCCGCGCGCCGCAAGCCGCTCGGCGCGCAGCGTCTGCTCCGTCTCGCCGCGCCCGACGTAAGGCACCAGCACGGCACGCGCACCGGCACGCGCAATCTCCATCACCGTATTATAGCCGGCCTGGGAAATCGACATACGGCAATTGGCCAGGAGGGTCGGGAAATCCGCGCGCGCGCGCTCGACGACGACGCCGCAGGGTGCCTGGGCCGCAAGGGCCGCGAGGGCCGCCCGGGGCAGATTGCGGCCGGCAAGGAGACGCCAGCCGCGGCGCGCGGCGCTGCTGCGCGGTCGTGCCGCGAGCGCGCTCGCGAGCAGGACGGCCCCTACCGCCCCGCCGCCGGCCGAGACCACGACCTCGTCCCAGCCCGGATCGCCCGGGCAGCCGCGGGGTAGCGGAGGTGGTGCAACGTATCCGGTGTAGCAGAGACGGGCGCCGAGCATCGCCGCGCACGGGAAGCTCTCCTCGAAGCGCACGAGCCGCGGGTCGCCGTGCACGAGGACGAGATCGAAGCTTTGCTCGACAAGGGCCGCTGCCTCCTCGGCCCGCCCGGGCTTGCGCCGGGCCTGCACGATGTCGCGCGTCGAGGAGACGACGAGGGGGCGGGGCGCGGCCGCGCGCGCCGCGGCGAGGAGAGGAAGCAGCTCGAAGCGCATCTGCCGGCGGCCGAAGGGGAACATCTCGAGCATGAGCACGTCCGGCCGGCGCTCGGCGAAGAAAGCGAGCAGGCGCTCGCGGCGCGCGCCGCACCATGCCGCGTCAGGCGGCTTGCCCATGTCGTCGACGAGCTCGGTGAAGCTCTCGTCCTTGCTGCTGAGCGGCGGGAGCTGCACCAGGTGCGCCCCGCCAAGGTCGAGCTCGGCTACGGGCATTCCGCCGGAGACGAGATCGACCTCCCAGCCCGCCGCGGCAAAAGCGCGGGCGAGGCGTGCGGCGCGCGCGAGATGGCCGATGCCGAGCAGGCTCTGGACGTAAAGCAGGAGACGGCGGTTCATGGTCGTGCCAAGGCCAGATTGCCGCCGATGAGGTGCGGCCGGCCGGCAGCGTCGAGCTCGAAGAGCTGTGCGGTCGCGGCGGCGAGGCGAACGGGCGGGGTGCCGAGGAAGTCCCAACCGGTCGCCAGGCCGATGACGGCGCGGATGACGCCCTTGTGCGTGACGGCCGCGACGGGTCGCCCGCCGGCCCCGATGCGCGCGAGCCAGGGTGCCACGCGCTGCTGCACCTCGCGCGGGCTCTCCCCGCCCGGCGGACGGAAGTCCAAACCGCGCGCTTCGTTCGCGGCAAGCACCGGCCCGAGCTCGGCGCGCAGCTCGGCGAGACGCCGCCCCTCCCACTCGCCCCAAGCCATCTCGATGAGGACCGGCTCGACCCCTGCCTCGCGGCCGAGCATGAGGCGAGCGGTGTCGCGCGCGCGCCTGAGCGGGCTCGTGACCCAATCGAAATCCGCGAGTACCGCCGGCGGGCGCCAGGTCGCGGCCGCGGCAGCCCCGGCAGCACTCAGGGCGATATCCGCGCGGCCCTGGATGAGACCGCGCTCGTTCCACTCGCTTCTGCCATGGCGGATGAGGGCCAACTGGATCATGGCCCCTGCCCCTTGCAGAGGGTGCCGAGAATGGCGTCAAGCCTTGCCGCGGCAGGGGCGATGTCGTGCTCCGCCAAGGCGATCGCGCGCGCGCGCGCGCCCATGGCGCGCCGGCGCTCGGGATCGTCGAGCAGGGCAGCCATGGCGGCCGCGAAGCCGCCGGCGTCGCCCGCGGCGGCGAGCAGGCCCGCCTCGCCCTCGCGCACGACCTCCGGCACGCCGCGCTCGCGTCCCGCGACGACGGGAAGCCCCGCCGCCTGAGCTTCGAGGAAGGCCATGCCGAAGGCCTCGTGAACGGCGGGCCAGACATAGAGGTCGGCACTGGCATAGAGGGCGGGCAGCTCTGTTGCCGCGAGCGTGCCGAGGTAGCGCACGCGCCCGGCACCGAGGGGTGCTAGGAGGGCCGCCACCTCGGCGCGCGCCGGGCCGTCGCCGACGACGACGAGTTGCCATTGGCGCTCGGCGATGCGGCTCAGCGCCTCGGCGAGCACGCGATAGGAGGCAAGCTTCGCCCCCGGCCGCATCATCGCCACCGTCAGCAGCCAGGGCCGCGCCGGCTCAAGCCCGTAAAGCCGCGCCAGCTCCGCACGCGCGGGCTTGGCGCGGGCATAGATCGCGGTCTCGATGAAGGGCGCCAAAGGGACGACGCGCGCCCGCTCGGCACCGGCCGCGAGCAGGCCCGCGCGATCGTCGCCGTTGAGATTGATGAGGAGGTCGGCGCGCGCGATCGCGGCCGAGCTCGCGGCAAATCCCCGCGCCCAGCGTCCCTGTGCCTGCTTGCCGGCCAACGACGCCTCGACGACGACGTAAGGAATGGCGAGCGCCCCCGCGACTGCGGGCCCAAGCCAGTCCGGCGCCTTGTGGTAGAGATGATAGGTGAGCCAAAGGGCTGGCCGGTGCGCCGGATCGCGCAAGTAGCGCTGCGTGAGGCGGGCGGCGAGTGCCGCACCCGAGCGCTCGATCCGCCGCTGCCGGGCGCTGTCCCCGGCCCCCTCCCAACTGCGCAAGCGCGAGGCCAGCACGACGTCATGGCCGACGCTCCTCAGGGCGGCGACGAGCGCGCGCCCGAGACGGCGGTCGCCCGAAGGCACCGGATGATCCGGCGGCTTCAGCGGCGCATAGAAGGCGATGCGCATGACCGCGGCCGACCGGCGCCGGCTGCGAGGCTCGTCTCGACGCGCCCGATCGACGCCCCCCCGGGTGCCCCCGCCGCCGCGCGAGCGAATTTGGCGGCGAGCCGCGCAATGCCGGGTACGGAGCTGAAGCCTTGGCGCACGCGCTCGGCTCCGGCCTTGCCGAGGGCTTCGCGCAGAGCGGGCTCCCGGATGAGGCGCTCGAGGCTTGCGGCTACGGCCGGCACGTCGCCGGGGGCTACGAGCACTCCGGTCCGGCCCGCGTCGACCAGCTCGGCAACCGCGCCCGCGGTCGTCGACAGACAGGCGAGCCCCTGACTCTGCGCCTCGAGCAGCACGTTGGGCAGGCCGTCCCGATCCCCGCCCGGCGCGATCCGGCAGGCGAGCGCGAAGAGATCGGCGCGACGGTACTGGGCGAGGACGGCGTCCTGGGCGAGCGGGCCGAGCCAGCTCACGCGCAGGGCGATCCCCGCGCGCTTCGCCTGACGCCGAAGCGCTGCCGCGAGCGGCCCGCCGCCCACATGCACGAAGCGCCAGTGGAGCTCCATGGGCAGCCGCGCCAAGGCGGCAAGCAGGGTATCGTAGCCTTTCTTGGCCACCAGCCGGCCGACCGAGAGGATGACGACCGGGGCCGCAGGGTCGCTGCCATCGCGCGGCGGCACGTCGGCCGCGGGCCGCGCCGCGGCCGGCGGGAAGCGCGCGAGATCGAGCCCGTGATAGACGAGCTCGACCTTGCTCGGCTCGGTGCTCAAAGCCGCGAGATGCTCGGCACCGCTCCGGGTACAGCTGACGAGCCACTCGAGGCTCGCGAGCTTGGCGCGCTTCTCCCAAGCGGGGATCGTCCAGATGTCCTTGGCGTGCGCCGAGCAGCTCCACGGCAGTCCCGTCAGCAGGCTGGCGTAGCGCGCGACCGAGGCCGGCGTGTGGAGGAAATGGGCGTGGAGATGCGCCACGCTCGCCGGCAGCTCGTGCGCCAGCACGAGCGCCTGGCCGAAGCGGCGCACGCGGTTGGGCGTGGGATCGCGCGCGAGATCGGCGAGCCAGGCGGCACGGGCGCGGCGATAGCCCGCCCGCCCCTTGAGCGCGCGCCAAGCGGCGAGCACGCGACGCGGCTCGTCGTGCAGGTATTCGGGAAGATAGAGCACGGGGGCAGCGATCTCGCGATGGATGGGGTGGTGCTGGGCATCGCTCGGATGGCGCAGCGAGACGATGTGAAGGGCGAGGCCGCGGCTCTCGAGCCCTTTGAGCTCCTGCGCGATGAAGGTCTCGGAGAGACGCGGGTAACCCTTGAGGACGACAGCTATGGTGGGCCGCACGGCGCTACGGATGGCCCGTGGCCACCGAAACCGGGTGCACAAGGCGCGGCCTGAGATGGCGCTCGACCAGGCGATTGACGTTGCCGAGGCCGTCGAGCAGGCCCGGGACGACCATGTCCGAGGGCCGCTTCTGCTGGGGCAGCTGACGCAGCGCCGTCGCCATCATGTGGGGATCGCGCGCGTAGCGATCGACGAGCATGGCGACGAGTCCGAGCGCTTGGGCGCGCGAGGCGCGGATATATTGCTCGAGACGCGGCTCGGTGCGGGGCACGATGAGGGCCGGCTTGTCGAAGGAGAGGATCTCGCAGAAGGTGTTGTAGCCGCCCATGGCGACGACGCCGACCGCCCCTTGGATGAGCGTCTCCATGCGCGCGTCGAAGGTCATCATCTCGACGTTCTCGAGCCGGTCCGCGCGCGTCATGAACTCGGCCTGGCGCTCGGGCTGCATGAAGGGGCCCAGCACCATGAGGGCCGGATAGGGCATGGCGGGGTGCACCTCGTAGGCGCGCAGGACCCAATCGATGAGGGCCTCGCCGTCCCCGCCTCCGCCTGGCGTGACGAGCAGATAGGGCACCTCGAGGCGCGGGCGGGCGGGCATATGGGCGAGGTTCTCGGGCAGCTTGCGCTCGAGATAGCCGGTATAGACCGTGCGTCGCCGCACGGAATCGGGAAGCTCGATGCCCTCGAGCGGATCGCATACCTGCGGCAGGCCGTAGATCCAGATCTCCTCGTAGAAGTCGGCGAGGGCCGGGAGCACCTTCTTGCGCTCCCATTCCGGTGCGAGCAGGGCCGGCTCGTCCATCACGTCGCGCAGGCCGAGGACGAGGGGCACGCCGCGCGCTTTCAGCATGGAAAGCGTGTCCTCGATCTCGCCGCGCAGGCCGAGGGGCTCCTTGTCGACGAGGAAGAGGTCCGGATCGAAGGTATCGGCCGTGTAGCGGATGATCGACGAGCGCATGGCCAGCATCTCGCCGATGTCGATATGGAGGTTGAGCGAGGTATATTCGCCGTTGTGGAGCTTGATCACCCCGGGCACGCGCACGAAATCGACGCGCGCGCGGAAATCGAAGCTGCCGATGATCGGCGAGCCCGAGAGGATGAGCACCGACATGTCCTTGTGGTGCTCGACGAGCGAATGCGCGATGGCACGACAGCGCCTCAAATGTCCGAGGCCGAAGGTGTCGTGGCTGTAGATGAGAACGCGCGTGCCCTTGCGGGTCGACATTGCGACCGCTCCCTTCGTGCCGGCTTCCCCATAGCCTATCGCGGCCCTCCCCGTCAAAGCCAGTCTTGTGACGGTTGGGCGGCCGTCGGGCCTGGTGTCGGGTGCCGGGGCGGCATTTACGCCCCGCCCGGCCTGGGCTAATCTCGGGGCCGCCGCAGGGCTTTTTTCGACGATCGGGGGCTCAGGTAAAAAGACCGTGGAAAAGACTATTTATCGGTACGTCCTAAAGTACAGCCTCAAGGAGCAAATCGTCCTGCTCGTGGTCACGGGCATCTCGTTTCCGTTTCTCTACTACTCCTATGACCTGCCCAAGCTGATCGTCAATCACATCAAGGACGCGGCCAATCAGGCCTACCGCGGCGGCGGGCTCGCAGCGGTGAAGGCGAACCACCTCTTCGGCATGAGTTTCGGCGCGGTGAGCTGGCTCATGCTGCTCTCCCTGGTTTTTCTGGCGCTGACCGTCATCAACGGCGGCTTCAAGTACTTCATCAACGTCTTCAAGGGCCGCCTCGGCGAACGCATGCTGCGCCGGATGCGCTATCAGCTCTACAGCCGCATCCTGTGCTTCCCGCTCCCCCACTTCAAGAAGATCTCCGTGGGCGAGATCATTGCGATGGTGATCGCCGAGACCTCGACCTTGGGCGAATTCGTGGGCGACGCCGTGGCGACGCCGATCTTTCAAGGCGGGCTGCTGCTCGTACCCCTCATCTTCATCCTGGTGCAGAATTTCTGGCTCGGGCTGGCGGCGGTGGCGCTTTATCCCGCCCAGGGCTATCTCATCCCGAAGATGCAGAAGCGCGTCAACGACTACAACAAGCGACGCATTCGCACGCAGCGCGGACTTTCCGAGCGCCTCGGCGAGGCGGTCGGCGGTGCCCTCGAGATTCGCGCCAACGACACCTCCCGCTTCGAGCGCGCCGATTTCTCCGACCGTCTGCACCTGCAATACCTGACCCGCCTCAGGATCTTCATCCTCAAATTCCTGGTCAAATACATCAACAACACCTGCGACAAGGTGACCCCGTTCTTCTTCTTCACGATCGGGGGCTACCTCGTGCTCAGGGGCCAGCTCGACATCGGAGCGCTCGTCGCCGTCATCGGTGCGCAGAAGGACCTGGCGTCGCCCTGGGGCGAGCTGCTCACCTTCTACCAAAGCAAGGACAACGCGCGGATCATGTACGAGCAGGTGGTCCAGCAGTTCGCCCCGCCCGGTGCGCTCGACGAAGCGATGCAGCTCGCCGAGCCCGAGAAGATCGAGCCGCTCAAGGGCGAGGTGCAGTTCGCCAACGTCGGCTTGAGCGAGGACGGCCGGCTCCGGCTCGTCGACAACGTCTCGACGCGCTTTCCGCTCGAGAGCCACGTCGCCGTCGTCGGCGCGGGTGCGAGCGGGAAAGAGGAGCTCGGAATGCTGTTGGCGCGGCTCTTGGTGCCGAGCTCCGGCAAGATCACGATCGGAGAGCAGAATATCGCCGACTGGCCCGAGGCGGTCACCGGCCGGCGCATCGGCTTCGTCGCCCAGCACGCTTACATGTTCTCGGGCAGCATCGGGGACAATCTGTTCTACTCGCTCAAGCACCAGCCGATCTCGCACAACCCCTCCTCGCCCGAGCGCGCGGCCGACATGATCGAAGCGGCGCGCACCGGCAATCTGCCGCTCGACATCAGGGCCGACTGGATCGACGCCCAAGCCGCGGGGGCGAGCACGCCGGCCGAGCTCAAGGAGCGCGCCCTCGCCATCCTCGGCATGACCGAGATGGAGGACGACGTCTACCGCGTCGGCCTCAGGAGCGTGATCGATCCGGCCAAGCGGCCCGAGCTCGCCAAGAGCGTCCTCGAGGCGCGCCACGCGCTCCGCGAGCGCTTGGCCGAGCCCGGCTTTGCCAGCCTCGTCGAGCTCTTCGACCGCGCGCGTTACAACGACAATGCGAGCGTGGGCGAGAATCTGCTGTTCGGCACGCCGACCGGCGGCGCTTTCGACATGGACCGGCTCGCCGAGAATCCCTATGTGCTCGAGGTCCTCGACAAGACCGGCCTCACCGCAGACATCCTCGCCATGGGGCGCGAGGCGGCCTCGACCATGGTCGAGCTCTTCGCCGATCTGCCCCCGGGAAGCGAGCTCTTCGAGCAATACTCCTTCATCAGCGCCGACGACCTGCCCGAGTTCCAGGCGCTCCTCACGCGGGTCGGCTCAAGCGGGCTCGACCAGCTCAACGACGACGACAAGAAGCGGCTCTTGAACCTGCCCTTCAAGCTCATCCCTGCGCGGCACCGGCTGGACCTCATCGACGAGCCCTTCAAGGCGCGCATCCTCGCGGCCCGCGGCGTCTTCGGCGAGGGCCTGCCGGCCCAGCTCAGGGGCGAGCTCGAGTTCTTCGACTTCGAGCGCTACAACGCCACCTCGACGCTGCAGGACAATGTGCTCTTCGGCAAAGTGGCCTACGGCCAGCCCCAGGGCGTGCAGCGCGTGGGGGCGCTCATCCAGGAGGTGCTCGAAACGCTCCACTTGAGGGGGGCGGTCATGGACGCCGGCCTCGGCTTCAACATCGGCAGCGCGGGCGGCCGTCTCTCGGGTACCCAGCGCCAGAAGCTCGCGATCGCGCGGGAGGTCTTGAAGCGGCCGGACCTCCTCATCCTCAACGACGCCTTGGCCGCCCTCGACAGCACGGCGCAGAGCAACGTGCTCGACAATCTGCGCGCGGAATTCAAGGGCCGCGGTCTGGTCGCCGTCCTCAACCGCGCGGCACTGGCGCGCAATTTCGACCGCGCACTCGTGATGCAGAGCGGCAAGCTGATCGAGCAGGGCGAGGTTGGCGAGCTCAACCGCGCCGGGTCGGTGTTCCACGGCTTGGTGCAGTCGGAATAGGGCGGGCTGGAGGTCAAGATGAGTCTCAAGGAAGAAGTCGAGATCCTACGCAACATCCCGCTCTTCGGCAAGATCGAGCCCTCGAAGCTCAAGCTGCTCGCCTTCACCTCGGAGCGCCTCACCTATCATGCCGACCAAGTGCTCTTCCACCAGGGCGATCCGGGCGATGCCGCCTACATCATCCTCTCGGGTGCCGCCGAGGTGGCGATCGACGGGCCGACGGGACCGATCGTGGTCGCCGAGCTCGCGCGCAACTCGATCCTCGGCGAGATCGCGATCCTTTGCGACGTGCCGCGCACCGCGACCGTCAAGGCGAAGAGCGAGCTCGTGGTCCTGCGCATCTCGAAGGAGCTCTTCTTCAAGCTGATCACCGAGTTTCCCCAGATGGGGATCGAGATCATGCGCGTGCTCGCGGACCGCCTCGAGCGGACCACCCACCAGTTGCGCGAAGCGGTGAGTCACGCGGAGCATCATTGAGCCGGCTCGACAGCTTCATCCGGCGCCTCCTTGCCCAGCGTGCGGCGATCGACTATGCGGCCGGACTGATCGCCGGCCTCGAGGGTCCGGTCCTCGAGCTCGGCCTCGGCAACGGGCGCACCTTCGATCATCTCCGCGAGCGCCTCCCGGGCCGCGAGATCTTCGTCTTCGACCGCAAGCTCACCGCCCATCCGAGCTCGCAACCGGATGCCGCACACTTCATCCAAGGCGACTTCCGCGAGTCGTTACCGCGCGCCCTCGAGCGCCTCGGCGCCAAGGCGGCCCTCGCCCATTGCGACATCGGCTCCCACGACGCGGCTGCGAGCCAGGCGCTCGCGGCGGCTATCGCACCGCTGCTTGCTCCGCTCATGGTGCCGGGCGGAATCGTGCTCGGCGATCAGCCCATGGCGCAGCCGGGATGGCGGGAGCTCACCCTCCCCGAGGGTGTCGAGTCCGGGCGCTATTTCATCTATCGCGCCGGGTGAGGGCCGCTCACACCGCGAGATCGACGATGGCGGGTGCGTGGTCGGAGGGCGTCTCCCAGCCGCGCGCCTCCTTGAGGACGGCGGCACCCGAGAGCCTGTCGCGCAAGGCCGGCGTCACCCAGATATGGTCGAGCCGCCGGCCGCGGTCGGCCGCACGCCAGTCCGAGGCACGGTAGCTCCACCAGCTGTAAAGCCTCTCCGCGGGCGGGATGAAATGGCGCACCGCATCGACGAAGCCGTGGGCGGCCTGGAGCTTGCCGAGCCACTCCACTTCGATCGGGGTGTGGCTCACCACGTCGAGGAGGGCCTTGTGGGACCACACGTCGGTCTCGAGCGGGGCGATGTTGAGATCGCCCACGAGGATCGCCTTGCGCCGCGGCTTCTGGCGCGCCTCCCACCAGGCGACGAGCTCGGCCAGGAAGCGCAGCTTGTGCGCGAACTTGGGATTGGCCTCGGCGTCGGGAATGTCGCCGCCCGCGGGGATATAGTAGTTGTGGAGCTCGATCCCGCCCGGAAGCGTCGCATAGGCGTGGCGGCAATCCTCCTTCTCGCACCAGCCCATCTGGCCGGCCTCTTTGAGCGGCACGCGGCTGAGGATGGCAACGCCGTTGTAGGACTTCATGCCGTGGACGAGCTGGTGGCCGTAGCCGAGGCGTGCCAAGGGCTCGAGCGGGAAATGCATGTCCTGGACCTTGGTCTCCTGGAAGCAGAGCACGTCGGGGGCGCACTGGGCGATGAGCCGCTCGACGAGGCCGATGCGCAGGCGCACCGAGTTGACGTTCCACGTGACGATGCGCATCGGACCGCCGCCGGCTCAGGGCTGCTCGAGGGAGGGGAGGCTGAGGCCGAGCTCGACCGCGAGGGTCGTGACGCGGCGCAGGTAGTCCGCGCGCATCTCCTCGTTCGTGCGCTGCTTGATGCCCCATTTGCGGAAGATCGCGTTGTTCTTCGAGTCCGGCCGCCCGAAGAAGGCCGGCAAGGTCGGCAGGATGCGGTCGGTCGCGGCCTGAACCTTGCGCCGGCCTGAGGCAGTGGCGACGAGCTCGGTCGTGAAGTCCTTGCCGAATTGCGCGTGGAAACGCTCCTCCGGCATGGTCATGCGCGCGAGGTTGCGCAAGGGATGGAAGCTGCACTGGAGCAGATCCTCGACCTGGAGGATCTCCGCCAGGTCGCCGAAGAGCTTGAGCACGCAGAACTCCTCCCAGGTGCGGAGCGGAAAATCGAAGATGGTGAGCGGCCGCTTCTCGGGCCCGGGGACCAGCTTCGCGGCCGGGATGCCGATCTCCTCGCCGAGCTCGCGGAAGCGCACGTGATGGCCGTACTCCTCCATGGCGATCCGGCAGGTGAGCCATTTCGCGTGCGGATCGGGGGCGAGGGCTATGGCCGGCTCGTCGAAGACCTGGGCGCCATAGAGCTCGTTGACGGCGTGGCTCAGCACGATCTTGCGCACCGCCGTCTGGTATTCCTCCGGCTGCTGCATGAGCTCGCGCGCGGTATGGACCTCGATGCGTTGAGCCGTCATGACACGCTCATCGTCGGCAGCCATGCTCCTCAGACACTCGCCGGCATTCCCGCCTTCTCCGCCTCAGTATAGAAGGCGTCGGCGTGGATGTCCTCGGCCGCCATGCCGCACGCGCCCAGCATCGCACTCGCCGCCTCGACCATGACCGGAGGTCCCGCGAGATAGGCCTTCCAACCCGCGAAGCTCGCGTGATCCGCGCGCACGGCATCGTGCACGAAGCCGGTGCGGCGTCTCGTCGCCCGCCGCGGCTCGCTCAAGACCGGGATGAAGCCGAGATTGGGATGGTGCCGGGCAAGGGCTGCGAAATGCTCCTCGAGATAGAGGTCGCGCTCGTCGCGCACGCCGAAATAAAGCCGGATCGGCTGTGCCACCCCGTGGCGCAGCGCGGTCTCGACGATCGATTTGATGGGAGCGAGGCCGGAGCCGCCGGCGATCGCGAGCACGGGGCCGATGTGAGTGGGGCGCCAATGGCTGGTGCCGAACGGGCCTTCGAGGGCCACCTCCTCGCCCAGGGTCAGATGCCGGGCCACGTAATGCGACGAGCGCCCGTCGGCCAAGGCCCGGATGTGAAACTCGAGGGTGGCCTCCGTCGGCCCATTGGCCATGGAATAGTCGCGCGCGGGTTGGCCGCGAAAGGCCACCCGGGCATATTGTCCGGCGGAAAAAACGAACGGCCCGCCGGCCAGCACCTCGAGGCGCACGCGCTTGATGTCGTGGGTGAGCTGATCGAGGGCCACGACACGGCAGTCGAGCCGGCGCCAGGGATGGATGGCGCTCTCGTCGCCCTCGAGCCAGGCGACCTCGACGTCGGAGCAGGGCAGCGCGCGGCAGGCGAGGATCAGCCCCGCGGCCTTCTCCCCCGCACTCAGCGCATAGCTCGAATAGGGCATCATCTCGACCGTGCCGCGGTGGAGGCGGGATTTGCAGGCGCCGCAATTGCCCGCCTGGCAGCCGTGAGGATAGGCCACCCCGGCCGCGAGAGCGGCCGCCAGGATGGTCTCGCCGGTCCCCACGGCGATGGTGCTGTCCTCTTGGCGAATGCGCAGAGTGAAGGTCATGCGGCTCCCGGGCCGGGCAGCTTGCCGTCATTAGGCACGGCTGGCGGCAAGCTAGGCGCGGGTCGGCCGGAATTCAAGGCGGCAACGCCGCCGGGCTGCAGATAGGCGAACGCCCGGTCTAGGGGGGCATGACCGGGCGTTCTACGGCTCCAGAGGGAGCCCGAGGGCACCAGGGGAGTTGCCCTCGGGCGGCCAGGTGCCACCGCGGTGGCCCGCTGGCCGCTCGCTTATGAAATAGGCCGCGAATCGGCCGGTCGCCATGTCAACTCCGCCAAGCAGCCATGCGGTGAGCGCAGCGCTTAACTTTTCGCGAGTCCGGACTGCGAGAGCGCCTCGCGCGCCGGCCCCCTTGTCCGGGCCTGCTCATCGGCGACCACGTCGAAGGCCACGCAGATGCGGTCCTCGCTGCCCTCGAAGGGGATCGTGTGGTGCCAGTAATAGGAGGGGAAGAGGACGATCATGCCCGGCTCGGGCCTGAGCGCCCTGGCCACCGGCCTGTCCGCGGCTTGCGCCGCGGGCGTGCCGGCGACCGGCGGACCGAACTTGATGAAGCCGGCCTCGCCGGTATTGCCCGCCGTCACGACGCCGGGAATCTGCACGTAATAAACCCCGCTCACGACGGCCTCGGGATGGAAATGCGGGATCTGGTAGCCACTCGCGCGCAACACGACCGCCCAGCCGTGGAGGCGCCAGGCTTGCGGGGCTCGCGGCGCCCAGGGGCTCGTACTTTGCGGCAGCGTCGCGAAATACTCGGCGACCGATTCCTCGATGAAGCGCTGCAAGGCCGCTACCGGCGCGTCGGCGCAATTGAGCAGCTCCATCGTCTGGCTGCCGTGCTGGGTCGCCCGCCCCGGCGGATCGCGCATGAGGGTCGGATGGCGGCAGATGTAGCGGGCGAGCTCGGCATTGAAGTCCGCGACCGTGGCCCAAGCCGGCACCCGCGCGAGCCGCCGCTGCTTGAGGAGATGCTCATGGTCGAGGAGTGTGAGCGCCTCCTCCCATTTGCCGAGCTGCTGCAGCGCGGTCGACCAATGCGCCTTGGCGGCGGTGAGGGTGGGCTCGAGCTCGAGAGCCTTGCGGAAAGCGGTCTCCGCCGCGGGAAAATCGCCCATCGCCTGGAACGTTTGGGCGAGATTGACGTAGCTGACGGCATGGCCGGGTGCCAGCAGCAGGCCTTTGCGGATCTCCGCGAGGGCTGCATCGAACGCGCCCTCCTCGTAGAGAACGGCGCCGAGGTTGAGGTGGGGTTGGGCGAGGTTGGGGTCGAGCTCGACCGCGCGGGCGAAGCAGAGCTTCGCCTCGCCGCGCTTGTCCTGCTCCTGCAATGCGGCACCGAGGTTGAGGTAGAGCGAGGCGGAACGCGGATCAATGGCGAGCGCGGTGCGATAGGATTGAATGGCTTCGTCGAGCCGGCGCTGTGCCGCGAGCACGACGGCGAGATTGTAGTGCACCTCGACGGAGCGGACATCGAGGGCGACCGCCTGCCGCAGGACCGCGATCGCCTCGTCGAAATGCGACAACTCATGCAAGGTCACGCCGAGATTGACGTGAAAGCCGGCGATGCCGGCGTGTGCCGCGATCGCACGCCGGTAGGCGGCGGCGGCCTCGAGCAGCTTTCCCTCCCGGCGCAAGAGATTGCCGAGGCTGAAGTGCGCGGCGGCGAAATCCGGCCGGAGGGCGAGTGCCTGCCGGTAGGCGTCCGCGGCCTCGGCCAGCCGGTCGGCAGCGAAATAGGCATGGCCCAAATCGGTCAAATAGGCGGGATTGTCCGGCACCAGACGCTGTGCCGCCGCGAGGTGTGCTATCGCCTCGTCGCCGCGCCCGCTCTCGGCGCACAGGATGCCGAGACGGCGGCGCGGCTCGGCGGCCGTGGGCCAAGCCGCGATGATCTTGGCATAGAGCTCCTCGGCGGCCGGGAGCCGCCCGGCGCGGCGGTGCGCAGTCGCGAGCGCCATCAGCGATTTGAGATCGCCTGCCCCTGCCGGTTCTCCGCCGCGATGCGCACACTCGTCCAATGTTCGCAGCCGCCTGTCGACAACGCCCCGCGCGCGCCAGTGCAAGGCGCAAACAGCCGTCCACTTATAATGACGGAGGAAAGGGCATTTCCCTGCGCTCGCGCGCATGCTCAAACGGTTGAGCAGACCTTCCCAATGCGCGGGGCTTCGCCGGCGCCGCAACTTTGCTCGGCACCGGAACCCGCGCGCCCAAGCTTATGCGGCGAGAGCGATCTCGGCGCCGGAGCGGGGCGCCGTGCGTGTCAATGCGGCGTGCCGCCTCTCGCAGCCGGAGGGTCGCTGATGACGTCGAAGGCCACGCAGATGCGGTCCTCTTGGCTCTCGAACGGCATCGTGTAGTGCCAATAATAGGAGGGAAAGAGGACGACCATTCCCTCCTCGGGCCGCAGCGCCCTGGTGAGCGGGGTGTCCTCCGCGCTGGCGTCGGCCGTCCCTGCGAGCGGAGGGCCGAACTTGATGAAGCCGGCCTCGCCCGCCTGTCCCGAGCGCACGACCGCGGGGATTTGCACGTAATAGACCCCGCTCACCATCGCCGGAGGGTGGAAGTGCGGCGTCTGATAGCCGCTCGCGCGCAAGACCACCGCCCAGCCGTTCAGGTGCCAAGCCTCGAGTGGAGGTGGTGCCAAGGAGTTGGCGCTGGTCCGAAGTGCCGTCGCGAGATAGTCGGCGACACTCGCCTCGATGAAGCGCTGGAGGGCCGCGACGGGCGCGTCCGCGGAATTGAGGATTTCCAGGCTCTGCTGGCCTCCCTTGGTGGCCAACCCCGGGGGATCGCGCATGAGCGTCGGGTGGCGATAGATGTAGCGCGCGAGCTCGGCGTTGAATGCGGCAAGCGTCGGCCAAGGCGGCATCTCCTCGAGCCGACGCGTCGCGAGCAGATGGGCATAGTCGAGGAGGGCCAGCGCCTCGTCCCATCGCCCCATCTGCCTGAGGGCGATCGACCACTGGGCTTTCGCGGTGGTGAGGCCGGGCTCGAGTGCCAAGGCCTTGCGGAAGGCCGCCTCGGCACCCGCGAGATCGCCCGAGGCCTGCAAGGTCTGGCCGAGGTTGACGTGGGTGAGCGCCTTGTCGGGTGCCAGCTCCAAGGCGCGCCGGATGGCGACGAGCGCCGGCTCCAAGTCGCCTTTGCCGTAAAGTGCCGCACCGAGGTTGACGTGCGCCTGGGCGAGATCGGGAGCGAGCTCGGCCGCGCGCGCGAAGCAGGCGATCGCCTCGTCGAGCCTGCCCGTCTCCTCGAGGGCCACGCCCAGATTGAGATGCGCCGCCGCCGCCTCGGGCTGGACGGCGAGGGCGGCGCCGTACGACCGGATCGCCTCGTCGAGCTTTTGCTGCCCCGCCAGGACGAACGCCAGATTGTAGTGCGCTTCGTAAGAGTGCGCATCGAGGGCGACGGCTTGGCGCAACTCTGCGATGGCCTCCTCGAACAGCTTCAAGCGTTGCAAGGTCACGCCGAGGTTGATGTGGAAGGCGACGACGCGGGGATCGGCGGCGACGGCGCGCCGATAGGCGGCGACGGCTTCGCGGAGCTTGCCTTGAGCGCGCAGGAGATTGCCGAGGTTGAAATAGCCGTCGCCCGAATCCGGACGCAGCGCTATGGCACGGCGGTAGGCCTCCTCGGCAGCGTCAAGGCGCTGTGCCGCCAGATAGGCATGGCCGAGATCGTTGAGATAGACGGGATTGTCGGGAGCCAGGCGCTGCGCTTCCGCGATGAGTCCGATTGCGGCATCGAGGCGCCCGTCGCGGGCATAGAGAATGCCGAGCCGGCGGCGCGGCTCGGCCGCCGCCGGCCAAGCCGCGATGATCCGCTTGTAGACTTCGGCCGCGGCGTCAAGGCGCCCGGCGCGCTGGTGATCGCGCGCCAGCGCCATGAGCGCCCGGGCATCGCTCGCGGCACGCGGCTGCTCCGTCGTCCCCTTGCCGCCTGCGCGCGTTCCGGCGTTCATCGCGGCTTTCGACCGGTACGTGCGACTGTCGCGCGTTTCAACGCGGCGTGCCGCGCCGTGCGGCCGGCGCGTCGCTGATGACGTCGAAGGCCACGCAGATGCGGTCCTCCCGGCTTTCGAACGGCACCGTGTAGTGCCAGAAGTAGGCCGGAAAGAGGACGACCATGCCTTCCTCGGGCCGCACCCCGTTGGTGAGCGGCGTATCCTCCGCTTTTGTCACGGTCACGGGATCGATCGGCGGGCCGAACTTGATGAAGCCGGCCTCCCCCGCCTCGCCCGAGCGCACCACCTTGGGGATCTGCACGTAATAGACGCCGCTGACCGTTGCGGCGGC
>DATJAC010000252.1:0-4517 GCA_035516655.1 Alphaproteobacteria bacterium
AGCCGACCCTCTCGAGGAAAGCGGCGCGCTCGGCCTTGAGGCCCTCGGCAAAAGGCAGCTTGACCGCGGCCTCGACGCAGTCGATGCAGCGCTGCGGCGCCTCATAGCCGCGAAAACGCCGTGCGGTCTCCTTGCGCCAGCCGGCGAAGAGGTCGGGCTTGGCGTTGGCCGCCGCGATCTTGCCGCCGATCTCGCGGGTCTTGCGCGGCGGCTTGCCGGCGGCGGCGAGCGTCTCCGCGTGGGCTACGGCAGCGGTCAGAAGATCGCCCCCGGCGACCGCGTCGACGATGCCGAGCTCGAGCCCGGCCTGGGCCGGCTTGAGCTCCCCGCTCACGATCATCTCGAGGGCCGCCTCGACGCCGACGAGCCGCGGTAGGCGCTGGGTGCCGCCCGCACCGGGCAGGAGGCCGAGCTTGACCTCGGGCAGGCCGAGGCGGGCCGCGGGCGCGGCGAGGCGCGCGTGACAGGCGAGTGCCAGCTCGAGCCCGCCGCCCGCCGCCACGCCGTTGATCGCGGCGACGAAGGGCACGCGAGCGTTCTCGATCTTCTCGATGATCTCGGCGAGGGTGGGTGCGTCCGGCGGGCGCGGCTTGCCGAACTCGCGGATGTCCGCCCCGCCCACGAAGATCTTGCCCGCCCCGGTCAGGACGAAGGCCTTGATCGCGGGCTCCTTGAGCCCTGCCGCCAGGTGCTGGGCCAAGCTCGTCAGGAGCGCCACGCTCAAGGCATTCACCGGCGGATTGTCGAGCGTCAAGACGGCGACGCTGCCGCGCCGCTCAAGCTGCACTTCGGCCATCGGCTCTCCTCGGTCTATTGTCGCAAATCGTCATTGCGAGGAGGCGAAGCCGACGAAGCAATCCAGCATTGCGTGCGCGGAACCTGGATTGCTTCGCCTTCGGCTCGCAATGATGTCAATGGCAATTGTCAATCGTCTATCGCTCAGCTCCCTTCGGCCGACAGCACCTCGCCGAAGAGCTGCCACGCCTTGCCGTCGAACTTCATGAGCTGCATTTGCTTGAGCGGGGCGAAGTCGTCCGGGCCCGTCGAGATCTTGATGCCCGGCAGCAGCATGGGCAGCTCGAGGCTCTTGAGGCTCGCCGCCTGCTTCATGATGTTCTCGCGCGTCAGGTCGTCGCCGGCCTGCTTGAGGACATGGACCATCGTCTGCGCCACGGTGTAGCCGTAGACATTGAAGGCGTCCCCGAGATTGCCGTTCGGCAGGTACTTCTTCATCCAGGCGAGCCAGTCCTTGTACGCCTGGGTCTGCTGCCACTTCGGATCCGCCGGGTCCTTGTAGTAGCCGGAGGAGATGATGCCGGCCGATTTCTCGAGCCCCGCCGGCTGCAGCACCGCACTGACCGAGTTCGAGACGTTGTTGAGGAACTGCGTCTGCTTCCAGCCGATGTCGTAGGCCTTGCGGATCGCCTGCGAGGCGAACTTCGGCGTGGTCACGTTGAAGAAGACGTTGGCGCCGCTGCCCTTGAGGGCCACGATCTGGGAATCGACGGTCGGGTCGGTGGTCTCGTAGGACTTCTGCGCCACCACCATCTTGGCGGCCTTGTCGCCGAGCCCATCCATCATGCCCTTGACGTAATCCTTCCCGTAGTCGTCGTTCTGGTAAAGGATGGCGATCTTGGCGTCGGGGATGTTCTTCAGGATGTAGGCCGCGTAGATGCGCGACTCGGTCTGGTAGTTGGGCTGCCAGCCCATGGTCCAGGGGAACTGCTTCGGGTTGTTCCATTTGGTGGCGCCCGTGGCGACGAAGAGCTGGGGCACCTTCTGCTCGTTCATGTAGGGCTGGATCGCCGTGTTGCAGGGGGTACCGAGCGGCTGGAAGTCGAGCAGCACCTTGTCCTCTTCGACCAGGCGGCGCGTCTGCTCGACGGTCTTGGGCGGGCTGTAGCCGTCGTCGAGCGAGATGAAGTTGATCTTGCGGCCGTTGATGCCGCCCTCGTCGTTGATCATCGCGAAGTAGGCGGCGATCGCCTTGCCGATGGTGCCGTAGGCGGAGGCGGGGCCGCTATAGGGATTGGTGTTGCCGATCTTGATCTCGGTGTCGCTGGCGCCGGGGCCGTATTTCTTCTCGGCCTGCGCCGCCGTGCAGGCAAACACGAGGGCGGCGGCGGACGCCGCGATCGTCAGGCTTCGTCTCGTGAAGGTCATGGCACTCCTCCCTTTCTTGTTACGCGCTTGAACGTCATTCTAGCGGACCGCGGCGGGACGCCATAGTGGCGGCGCGCGCGGCGGCGAGCCGGCGGCAGAGCTCTCCGAGCGTGCCGGCAATTCCCTGCGGCATCAAATACATGAAGGCGAGCAGGAATAGCCCGTAGATGGCCCAAGGGGCGGCGTCGGAGATGTCGCTCGCGACGTTGGGCACGAACTGGATGAAGATACCGCCGAAGACGGCGCCTGAGATGGTGGCGATGCCGCCGACGACAGAGCCCACGATGAAGGAGATCGAGAGGAAGGGGCTGAAGCTGTCGGGGGCGACGAAGGCGGTGGCAAGCGCGGCAAGCGAGCCCGCGATGCCGGTCATGAGCGCACTCACGCCGAACGCCATCGTTTTGTAGAGCGCCGGGTTGACGCCCATGGCGACAGCCGAGATCGGGTGGTCGCGGATGGCGACGAGGGCGCGTCCCGTGCGGCTGCGCAGGAGATTGCGCCCGGCCCAGAAGACGAGGAGCAGGATGGCAAGCGCGAGATAATAGTGCCAGCGGTCGGTGCCGACCGGGAACCAGGCAGGGGCTGCCGGCTTGGCGAGCAGAATGCCCTGCGAGCCGCCGGTCCAGCTGTCGAAATATTTGAGGATTTGCGGGATCGCGACCGCCAGCGAGAAGGTCACCAGGGCCAGATAGAGGCCCTCGAGCCGCAAAGCAGGCAGCCCGAACAGCACTCCGATCGCGAAGGACAGGAGTCCCGCCGGTGCGATCGTCAGATAATAGGGCACACCCCAGCGGTGCATGAGGATCGCCGTGGTGTAGCCGCCGATCGCGAAGAAGGCGCCGTGGCCGAGCGAGATCTGCCCGTTGTAGCCGGTCAGGAGATTGAGCCCGAGCAGCGCGATCGCGTAGATCATCGCGAGCGTGAACTGGAACACGTGATAATTGCTGAAGAGCCAAGGCAGGACCAGTGCCACGGCGATCACCGCCAGCACGCCCAGCCGGCGCCAGCCGTCGCTGCTCAACCCGGCCGCGCTGCTTCCGGTGAGGTCCGCATTGGCGATTTTGCCGGCGTCGACCATGGCTACACGCGCTTCACCATCACGGTACCGAAGAGCCCGCTCGGTCTGACCACGAGGATAATGATGATCACCGCGAGCGCAACCGTCAGCTTGAGCTCGGTCGGGATCAGATAGGTGCCCACGAGGTTCTCGAGCACACCCACGATGAGGCCGCCGACGACGGCCCCTCCCGGGCTCGAAATGCCGCCGAGCAGCGCCCCGGCAAAGGCATAGAGCAGCACCCCGCTCATCATGTTGGGGTCGAGAAAGAGCACGGGCGCCACCATGATGCCGGCAACGGCACCCACCGCCGCGGCCAAGCCCCAGCCGAGTGCCAGCATCCAGCCGACTCTGATGCCGACGAGCCGCGCCGAGCCGGGGTTCTGGGCCGCCGCGCGCATGGCGAAGCCGAGCGGGGTAAAGCGGAAGAAGACATAGAGGAGGGTCAGGACGACGAGCGTCACCCCGATCACGCCGAGCTCGCTCGAAGTGATCATGTCGCCCAAAAGCGGGACGTCGCCGAAGGGACTCGGGAACTCCTGCACCGTGTAGGTGAAGATCCAGCCGGCCGTGCTGTTGAAGATGACGAGGAGGCCGATGAAGACGATCACCTGGGAGAGCACGGGCGCCGCCTCGACCGGGCGGATGAGGATGCGCTCGATCAAGACCCCGCCCAAAAAGGAGACCGCCACGGTGAGGAGGAAGGCGAGCCAGAACGGCAATCCCGCCTGCACGAGCGACCAGGCGATGTAGGTCGAGAACATCGCCATCTCGCCCTGGGCGAAATTCACCGACTCGGTGGCCTGGTAGATCATGACGAGCGCGAGGGCGAGGCTCGCATAGACGGCACCCGTGGCGAGGCCCGAGAGGATTTGCTGGACGAGCTGCTCCATGGCCTTGCCCCCGCTAGCCGTCCAGCTCGTCATTGCGAGGAGGCGAAGCCGACGAGGCAATCCAGTATCGGCTGGAAAGGCCTGGATTGCTTCGCCTGCGGCTCGCAATGACGACTTGGGGCTCTGGAAACATTGCTGATGGACCCGGAACGCTAAAGCCCGAGGTACGAGCGGCGTACCTGCTCGTGCTCGCGAAATTCCTGTGCCGTGCCCGCCATCACCACGCGCCCCGTCTCGAGGAGATAGGCATGGTCCGCGAGATCGAGGGCCAAGGCGGCGTTCTGCTCGACGAGGAGGATGCTGACCCGCTCATCGCGCCGCACCGTCTCCATGATGTGGAAGATGCTCGCCACCACGAGGGGGGCGAGGCCGAAGGAGGGCTCGTCGAGCACCAAGAGGCGCGG
>DATJAC010000253.1:0-10763 GCA_035516655.1 Alphaproteobacteria bacterium
GCGGCCGCCCACTCAGACGCGCTCCGCGGCACGGCCGAAGAGCCCCTGCGGCCGCATGAGGACGACGAGGAGGAAGACCGCGAAGATCGTCGCGTTCTGAAGCTGCGCCGGCAGCACCAGGGTGGAGAGCTGCTGCACCAGGCCGATGGTGAGCCCGCCCCAGAAGGCGCCGAGGATGCTGCCCATCCCGCCCATGACGACGCCGGCGTACATGATGATGACGAAGTCGAGCCCGACGTAGGGCTGGAAGGGATGGTAGGTGGCGATGAGGCCGCCGGCGATCGCGGTGACGCCGGTGCCGATCCCGAAGGCGATGCGGTGCGCGCGGTCGACGTCGATGCCCATGTAGATGGCGGCGTTCGCGTTGTCCGCCGAGGCGCGCAGCGTCTTGCCGAGGCGCGTGCGGTTGATGAGGAAAAAGAGGGCGGCGGCGATGACGATCGAGAGCGCGCAGGCAACCGTACTCGCCTGGTTGACGAAGACGACGTCCGCCGGAGCGAAGGGAAGCGGCAGCTGCCAGGCCTTGAGCGCCAGGGTCGTGCGGACCGACTGCGGCGTCGAGCCGAAGAGGATGAGCGCTCCGTTCTCGAGTGCGAGCGCGATCCCGAGGGTGAGGATGAGCTGTGCGGAGCGGCCTTCGTCCTCGCTGCCCGAGGCGCGCGTGCCGCTCACCCGTGCGATCAGCAGGCGATGGAGCAGGTAGCCGCCCAGGAAGAGGGCGGGGCCCGCAAGGATGGCGCCCACGAAGGGGGCCGCCGCCGGGCCGAGGAAGGCGAGCGCTCCCCACACGCTCACGAGATAGAGGGTGAAATACATGCCCAGCATGAGGAAATCGCCCTGGGCGAAGTTGATCACCCGCATCACCCCGAAGATGAGGCCGAGGCCCACGCACATCAGGCCGTAGATGCAGCCGAGGAAGACGCCGGCGATGAGGGCTTCGAGAAAAGTCTCGGCGAAGATTCCGAAAGCGCTCATGCGCAGCGCCTGCGGACGCGCGCGCAGAGCCGTCGGACGCTGGCCTCCCGCATGATACCTGCTCCTTAGTTTGCAGCACGGCGCGGAGCTTTGCCGTGAGCATGAGTTTCCGTGCCCGCATTGTCCAGCCCCGCGGGGTCAGGCACGGCTGCCGCCCTCTCCGCGCCGGGCGCTTGCCTTTGCCCGACCCCGCGCACATACTGCCGGGACGGCCCGGCTCGCGACATGAATCATTCCGATAACTCAATCGGTTAACGATGCCTCTCTCCGCCCCGAACAGACGACTCGCCAGTGCTGCTCCGGCGCGCGGCGCCGCCAAGGCGAGCAGCGAGGCGGCCAAGCGCGCGACCATGTTCAAGAAAATCCTGATCGCCAACCGGGGCGAGATCGCGTGCCGCATCATCCGCACCGCGCGCCGCATGGGCATCGCCACGGTCGCGGTTTACTCGGAGGCGGATGCGGATGCGCTCCACGTGCGCGAGGCAGACGAGGCCGTGGCGATCGGAGCGCCGCCCGCGGCCGAGAGCTATCTCGACATCGCGCGCATCGTGAAGGCGGCCGTGGAGACGGGTGCGGAAGCGGTCCATCCCGGGTACGGCTTCCTTTCGGAGAACGCGGCCTTCGCGGAGGCGCTCCAGCTGGCGAAGATCGAGTTCATCGGCCCCACCAAGGCCGCCATCGCCGCGATGGGCGACAAGATCGAATCGAAGCGCTTAGCACTCGCCGCCGGGGTCAAGACGGTGCCGGGTCACAACGAGGCCATCGCCGATCCCGAGGCGGCGGTCAAGTTCGCGCGCCGCATCGGCTATCCGGTGATGATCAAGGCCGCGGCCGGCGGGGGTGGGAAGGGCATGCGCATCGCGGCGAGCGACGCCGAGATCCGCGAGGGCCTGCGCCCGGCGAAGAACGAGGCGCGCGCCGCCTTCGGCGACGACCGGGTCTTCCTCGAGAAATACATCGAGGAGCCGCGCCACATCGAGATCCAGGTCCTGGGCGACGCCCACGGCAACCTCATCCATCTCGGCGAGCGCGAATGCTCGATCCAGCGCCGGCACCAGAAGGTCATCGAGGAGGCGCCGAGTCCCTTCCTCGATGCCAAGACCCGCCGCGCCATGGGCGAGCAGGCGCTCGCCGTGGCACGTGCGGTGAGCTATCGCTCGGCGGGCACCGTCGAGTTCATCGTCGACCGCAAGCGCAATTTCTACTTCCTCGAGATGAACACGCGGCTCCAGGTCGAGCATCCGGTGACGGAGTTCACGACCGGCATCGACCTCGTCGAGGCGATGATCCGCATCGCCGCGGGCGAGCGGCTGGCGCTGCGCCAGCAGGACGTCAAGCAGAACGGCTGGGCGATCGAGTGCCGCATCTATGCGGAGGACCCTTACCGCAAATTCCTGCCCTCCGTCGGGCGGCTCGTCCGCTATATCCCGCCGGCCACGGACGGCAGGCACGTGCGCGTCGATACCGGCGTCTACGAGGGCGGGGAGATCTCCATCTACTACGATCCCATGATCGCCAAGCTCGTCACCGGCGGGCAGGATCGCAACGAGGCGATCGCCAACATGCGCGCGGCCCTCGACGCCTTCTACATCCGCGGCCTCAACCACAACATGCCGTTCCTCGCCGCGATCATGGCGCACCCGCGCTTCGTCGAGGGGCGCCTCTCGACCGGCTTCATCGCCGAGGAGTTCGGCGAGTCCCTGAGCGCCAAGACCGCCGCACCCCTGGAGCCGGCCGTGCTCGTCGCGGTGGCGGCGGCCCTCAAGCGCCGCGAGGCCGAGCGCGAGTGCCGCATCAGCGGCCAGCTCGTCGGCCACGAGGCGAAACCCGGCACGGAATTCGTCGTCGTCCTCGGCGACGACCGGCACCCGGTCGACGTGAGCGCTGCGGAGAGCGGCTACGACGTGAAAGTGGCGGGCGAGGTCCAGACCGTGCGCTCGACCTGGCAGCCCGGGGCACCCCTCTTCATCGGCAGCGTCAACGGTCGTCCCCTCACGGTGCAGGTCGAGCGTCAGGGGATCGGCTACAGGCTGAGCCACGGCGGCCATCGGCTCGATGTGCGCGTGCTCTCGCCCACGGCGGCGGCACATCTGGCGGCGATGCCCAAGAAGGTGGAGGCCGATCTCTCGCGCTTCCTCCTCTCGCCCATGCCGGGCCTCCTCGTCTCGCTCGCGGTCGCGGTCGGCCAGGAGGTCAAGGCCGGCGAGGCGCTCGCGGTGGTCGAGGCGATGAAGATGGAGAACATCCTGCGCGCCGAGCGCGACGGGACGATCGCCAAGCTCCATGCCAAGGCGGGCGACAGCCTCGCCGTCGATCAGGCGATCCTCGAATTCTCCTGAGGGCTCGCGGCCCGTGCGCGTAGCGCTGAAAAATCCGTGAGTGGGCAGCAAGAGGAGAAATGCGTGCGCGTGCGCCTCGAAGGCCGCGTGCAAGGCGTGTGGTTCCGCGCCTGGACCGCCGAGGAGGCGACGCACCTGGGCTTGCGCGGCTGGGTGCGCAACCGGGCCGACGGCAGTGTCGAGGCGCAGTTCGCCGGTGCTGCCTCGCGCGTCGACGCGATGGTCGAGGCCTGCCGCCGCGGCCCGCCGCTCGCGCGCGTGGAGCGCCTCATCTCAGGTGCGGTCACGGACGACGGCGAGCCGGGCTTCCGGCAATTGCCGACGGCGTGAGGGCTGTGTTACGGTCGGTGCGGTCGTGGCGGTACGTCTCGGCGCTGAAATCGAGGATCCGCAGCTTAGAACGGGAGATGTCGGATAATATGCAGCGCGTCAATCTGTATTGCGCCACGTTGCTCGTTGCTTTGCTGTGGTCCGCCGCCGGAGCGGCGACGGCGGAGGAGCGCCTCGATCTGCCGACCCGGCCCGGCGTCACTGAGCCGGTCTATTTCACCGCAGCCGGGACACCGCGCCGCAGCGCCGTGTTATTCATCGGCAGCGAGGGCGCCTTCAGTGGCTCCTGGCGCGGCAATTTCCTGGCGCGCGTAGCCGACCGCTTCGTTGCTGGGGGCATCAGCGTCGCGATCCCGGGCGCGCCGTCCGATCATGCCGGCGGTATGTCGGACGGCTTTCGCGCCAGCGCTGAGCACGCCACCGATATCGCGGCGGTCATAGCGATGCTGCAGCAGCGGGCGGCGGTGCCGGTCTGGCTGATCGGGACCAGCCGGGGCACGATTTCCGCCGCCGCGGTCGCCGCAAGGCTCGGTCCGCCGCGCGTGGCCGGGCTCGTGCTGACCTCGACGGTGTGGTCGAGCCTGCGCGGGCAAACGTCGCTCGAGGACGTGCGGGTGCCGACGCTCGTCGTGCACAATCACGACGACGGCTGCAGGGAGAGCCCGTTCAGCTCCGCAAGCGATGGCGTCGCGGCATTGCAGCACGCGCGGGTCAAGGAGTTCATCGCGGTATCCGGCGGATCCTCGCGCAGCGCCCCCTGCCAGGCACTGTCGCCGCACGGCTATTACGGCATCGAGGATCAGGTCGTACCGCCGATCATCGCCTGGATCCAGGCGCATTGAGAGCGGCACTACTTGCTCGTCTTGTCCCGGCTCATATCGCCTTCGATCAGGCAGAAATAGTAGACGATCGTCGCGAGATTGCGATCGATGCCGGCCAATTGCGCCATCTGGCGGTCGTTGCCCGCGAGCACGGTCGGGTTGGGGGGCGGGACCGGCCTGTGCCGTCGCCAGCAGCTGCCGAGCCGGCGGTGCCGCTGCAGGCAATTGCCGACCCTGTGAGGCCGTCCCGCACGGCCTACTGGACTCAGCGCGCGGCGTCGGTGGCTTCGAGCACGTAACGGTTCAGGAGCACGCGCGGCACCCAGCTCTGCAGCTCGCTGCGGTAGAGGCCGGCGTTGACGACGGCGACCAGGTCGAGGGCAGGGACGATGAAGATGCGCTGGCCGCCGAGGCCGACTGCTGCGGACCAGTCGATCTCGCGGCCCTTGACGAACGAGCGGCCGAGCCAGAACTGGAAGCCGTAGAAATAGAGGCCTCGGCCGTTGATCTGGGGTGCGGTTGCTTGGGCTATGAACTCGGCGGGAACGACCTGATTTCCCTGCCAGACGCCGTGTGCCAGCACCAGCTGGCCGAGCTTGGCGAAGTCGCGGGGACGGAGCCGGAGACCCGAGGCTGCGAAAGGCTCCCCCCGGCCGCGGACCCACTCGACATCGGTGATGCCGAGGGGGCTGAAAAGGAGATCGTGCGCCAGCACGTCGAGCGGCTGGCCGGTGGCCTGCTTGAGGATCGCCGCGACCAAGGTGGCGCTGCCGCCGCTGTAATTATAGACCTCACCTGCCGGCGCAGCCACGGGCTGCGACAGCACGAAGCGGACGGGGTCGGGTGCGAAATCCATCCGCGTCTCGCTGTTGCGCGCATCGCTGTAGGGTATGTCCTCGTCCCACTCGAGACCCGCCGACATGGTGAGGAGGTGGCGCAGAGTGATTAGCGCCTTCTCGGGCGTGCGCAGATCGGCGTATGCGGGCAAGAGATCGAAGACCGGCGTGTCGAGGTCGCCTTTGATCATGCCCCGCCCGAGGGCGATGCCGAGGACGAGTGCTGTGACGCTCTTCGTCACCGAGCGCGCGTCGTGACGCAAGTCGCTCGCATGAGCGACGTTGCCGAGTGGCATGCCCCAGAGCTCGTCCGCACCGCGGAAATAGTGCTCGAACACCAGCTTGCCATGGCGGACGACAAGCACGCCGTGGATATCGGCCTCCGTCCAGGCCTCAAACCGAGGCACGAGCGCGCAGAGACGGTCGGGATCAATTCCCACGTCACCAGGTGCCGCGACGGCCCAACCGTCGTCGCTCGCCGGCGGCGCCTCGCACTGAGCCGCCTGGGCGACGCCCGGCGACAGGATGAGGAGGAGTGCCACGGCAGCGAAGCGGGCAGAAAGAGTTTGGCGCATGACGGCCTTCCAATCCCGTTCGATCGCGAGCCCGTCCCGCGTGTCGCCCGCGCTATTCCGGCTTGGCCTTGCTCGCACTCAGGTCGCCTTCGATCAGGCAGAGATAATAGGCGATCGTCGCGAGGTTGTGATCGATGTCGGCCAATTGCGCCGACTGGCGGTCGTTGCCCGCGAGCACGGTCGGATTGGGGGCGGAACAGACCGGCACCGCCGCTGGCGCCTGCTGGGGCGTGGGGGACGCTTCCGGCATCGTGATCACTTTCATCTGTGCCGTGGCCGGTGCCGAGAGCGCTCCCGCTGCGGCGGCGGTCACGAGGGCAATGAGCGCCATTTTCTTCATGCGGGCCTCCCATGGCTTGTCGGCTGCTTTTGCAAAGGCAAGCACATCCGGGCGCACGCGACAAGGATCAGGCGAGGCGCTCGAGTATGGCTGCGCGCACTTCTGCGAGCGCGCTCCGCCAATCGCCGGGGGCGGTCTGGCGGAAGAGGCGCAGGCTCGGATACCAGGGCGAGTCATCACGCCCGCGCAGCCAGCGCCAGTCGGGCGAATAGGGCAGCACCACGAAGCCCGGACGCGCGAGCGCACCCGCCAGATGGACGATGGCGGTGTCCACGCTCACGATGAGATCGAGTGCCAGCAGGGCCGCCGCACTGTCGCCGAAATCGCGGAGCCCGGCACCGAGGTCGGCTACGGGACCCGCCGCGGCGAGGTCGCGCGCGCGCGGGCCGGTCTGCAGGCTCACGAGCCAGACGCCGGGGATATCGCCGAGCGCCAGGAAGGGCGCGAGCGGGGCCGAGCGCTTGTAGTCCTGCGGATGGTTCGAGTTGCCGGCCCAGACGACGCCGACCGCGAGCCGGCATCCGGGCGGGCGGGGCGGGAGTGCGAATGCCGCGTGTGTCGGCGCGCGAAGATAGGGCACCTTGGCGGGGAGGCTCGCGAGCGTGGTCCCGAGCCGGTGCGGCAGGCTCATGAGCGGGACGTGGAAATCGGTCATCGGCAGCGCATCCTGCGGCCGCACCAGGGTCATCTCCCGGCAGAGGCCGTCGAGAAGGGGGACCAGCTCCGGCTGCACGGAGAAGACGAGCCGCGCGCGCAGCGCTTCGAGGAAAGGGAGGAAGCGGACGAACTGCAGGGTGTCGCCGAAGCCCTGGTCGCTCCACACCAGGAGGCGGCGGCCCGCGATCGCCTCGCCCTGCCAGAGCGGCATCGGGAACGGCCGCTTCTGTGGGGGCTTGAGCGCGTAGCGCACCTCGCACTCGGCGAAGCCTTCGGTGTATTCGCCCATGGCGAGGAAGGCCATGCCGCGGTGCCAGCGGATGGCGATGCGCATTGGCGAGTCGAGAGGGACGAGTGCGAGCGCGCGGTCGAAGCAGTCGAGGGACGCGCGGTCATCGCCGAGGTCGAGCTGGAGGAGGCCGGAATCGAACCACGCCTCCCAATGGTCGGGCTCGAGCTCGCGCGCGCGGCTGAGATGGACGGCCGCCTCCGCGAGCCGGAAGCGGCGGCGCAAAAGCTCGCCGAGGCGGAACTGCAAAAGGGCCGAGGTGGGCGAGAGCTCGAGGGCGCGGCGCAAGCCGGTCTCGGCGGCACCCCACTCGCCGGCTGCGGCAAGGAGGGCCGAGAGATTGACGCTCGCCTGGGGGAAGGCCGCATGGAGGGCGAGGGCCTGGCGATAATGCGTTGCGGCGCCGTCGCGGTCGCCGAGCCGCTCGCGCTCCACTCCTTGCAGAAAAGCGCTGGACGCTTCTGCGAGCAGGGCTGGTGCCGCCACGGCGGATCACTGCCCGCTTGCCGCCGGCACACCTTCCCGGCAGGCAAGTGCCGCACCCTCGGCCTCGAACACCTCGGCGAAGCTGTCCGCGAGGAGCCGGTCGAGCTCGGCTGCCGAGACGCGCACGCCGAGGGCCGCGAGCGAGGTGACCCCGAGGCCGGCAGCGCTGATCCCGCACGGCACGATCGCGCTGAAATGCTCGAGCTCGGGGTCGCGGTTGAGGGCGACGCCGTGGTAGGTGACCCAATGCCGCACGCGCACGCCGATGGCGGCGATCTTGTCCTCGCGCCCGTCCCTCCGCGCCACCCAGATGCCGATCCTGCCCGCGCGCCGCTCGCCTTTGACGCCCAGGCGGGCGAGGGTGCGGATCATCCACTCCTCGAGGGCCTGGACGTAGCAGCGCAGATCGCCGCCGCGGCGGGCGAGATCGAGCATGACATAGGCGATGCGCTGGCCAGGACCGTGATAGGTGAACTGGCCGCCGCGCCCGCTGCGATAGACCGGAAAGCGGCCCTCGGCGAGGAGGTCCTCGGGCTTCGCACTCGTGCCGGCCGTGAGGAGAGGCGGGTGCTCGAGGAGCCAGACGAGCTCCGACGCCCGTCCGGCCCGGATGGCGGCGACCCGCGTCTCCATCGAAGCGATCGCTTGCTCGTAGTCGACCGGTGCGCGCGCGCGCTGCCACTCGACGCGGCTTTCTGCGGGGGTGCTCAGGCGTTCCTCGAGACCGCCCATCCGGCCCAGTTCCTCCCGACGTTGCGGCCATGGCAAGGCCGCGGCAGCGTCCTTGATCTCGCCTTGGCGATTTGCTATTCCCCCTCTCTCGGAAAGGCAAGCACGCCGCGCTCGCACGAGCGGTCCGCGGGCGTGTCCGGCCTTCATGCGGTCGTGGCGGAATGGTAGACGCGCAGCGTTGAGGGCGCTGTGGGGGCGACCCCGTGGAAGTTCGAGTCTTCTCGACCGCACCAAATTCCGAGCTCGTTCTCCCATCCCTCCCTGGCCTTGGACCGTCCCGACGGCTTCCGGCTGCGGCTCGTCGCGGCCGGTTGGATGCGGTCGGGGGAAGGGCTAGGATGCTTGGCCGCCCAGGACCGGGGTCCCACAGAAGCGCGGCATCTCAAGGACGCGACCATGGCCGACGATCTCAAGGAAGCCGCCCTCGAGTACCATCGCGCCTATCCGCCGGGAAAGCTCGGCATCGTGGCGACCAAGCCGCTCGCCAACCAGCGCGATCTGGCCCTGGCCTATTCGCCGGGGGTGGCCGCCGCCTGCGATGCCATCGTGGCCGACCCGGTCGAAGCCTCGCGGCTCACCGCCCGGGCCAATCTCGTGGGCGTGATCACGAACGGCACCGCCGTGCTCGGCCTCGGCTCGATCGGGCCGCTTGCCGCCAAGCCGGTGATGGAGGGCAAGGCCGTCCTCTTCAAGAAGTTCGCCGGCATCGATGTCTTCGACGTCGAGGTCGACGAGAGCGATCCCAAGAAGTTCGTCGAGACGGTGGCGCGGCTGGAGCCCACCTTCGGCGCCATCAATCTCGAGGACATCAAGGCGCCGGAGTGCTTCGAGATCGAGGAAGCGTTGCGCGCGCGCATGAAGATTCCCGTCTTCCACGACGACCAGCACGGGACCGCCATCATCGTGGGCGCTGCAATCAAGAACGGCTTGCGCGTCGTCGGCAAGACCATCGGGGAGGTCAAGGTGGTCTCGACGGGAGGCGGTGCCGCCGGGCTCGCCTGTCTCGATTTGCTCGTGAGCATGGGCCTCAAGCGCGAGCACGTCATCCTCGTCGATCGCCTGGGCGTGGTCTACGAGGGCCGCCGAGAGGAGATGGACGCGCGCAAGAGGACTTACGCCCGGGCGACCGCCGCGCGCAGGCTCGACGAGGTGATCGAGGGGGCCGACATCTTCCTCGGCCTGTCGGCGCCGGCCATCTTGAGCGGGGAGATGGTGAAGCGCATGGCGCCGAAGCCGCTCATCCTCGCACTCGCCAATCCCGACCCTGAGATTCTCCCCGATCTCGCGCGCGCCGCCCGGCCCGACGCGGTGATCGCGACCGGCCGCTCGGACTACCCCAACCAGGTCAACAACGTGCTCTGCTTCCCCTTCATCTTCCGCGGCGCCCTCGACGTGGGGGCCACCACCATCAACGAAGCGATGAAGCTCGCCTGCGTGGAAGCCCTCGCGGAGCTCGCGCGCATGGAGCCCTCCGAGGTGGTGGTCAAGGCCTACGGCGGCGAGCATGCCAGCTTCGGGCCCGACTATCTCATCCCGCGCCCCTTCGACCCGCGCCTCGTCATCGAATTGCCGCCCGCCGTCGCCAAGGCGGCGATGGCGAGCGGGGTCGCCACGCGCCCGATCGCCGATTTCGAGGCCTATCGCGAGCGGCTCTCGCAGTTCGCCTTCCGCTCGGGCCTCGCCATGAAACCCGTCTTCGAGCGCGCGCGCCAGGCCCCCAAGCGCGTCGTCTATGCCGAGGGCGAGGAGGAGCGCGTGCTGCGCGCGGTCCAGGTCGTGGCGGACGAGGGCCTGGCGCGCCCCATCCTGGTGGGACGGCCCCACGTCATCACCTCGCGCCTGCAGCAGCTGGGCTTGCGCGTCCGCAGCGGCGAGCATTTCGACGTCGTCAACCCCCAGGACGATCCGCGCTACAAGGACTATTGGACGACCTACCACGAGCTCATGGAGCGCAAGGGCGTTTCGCCCGACCACGCGCGCGAGATCGTGCGCACGAGCAACGTGGTGATCGCCGCCCTCATGGTGCGCAAGGGCGAGGCCGACGCCATGATCTGCGGCACGGTCGGCAGCTACCAGCAGCATTTGCGCCATGTGCTCGACGTCGTCGGCAAGCAGGACGAGGGCCGCAACGCGGCGGCCTTGAGCCTGCTCATCCTCCCCTCGGGCACCTTTTTCATCTGCGACACCTACGTGACCCCCGATCCGAATGCCGAGGAGATCGCCGAGATGACGCTGATGGCGGCCGATGCGGTGCGGCGCTTCGGCATCGAGCCCAAGGTGGCCCTCGTCTCCCATTCCAACTTCGGCAGCAGCGACGCTGCCTCGGCGCAGAAGATGCGCACGGCCCTCCAAATCCTCCACGCGCGCGCGCCGACGCTCGAGG
>DATJAC010000254.1:0-3043 GCA_035516655.1 Alphaproteobacteria bacterium
AAACCGACGGCCATCACTATGCCCAGGAGATGCTGCCGATCCTGAAGGCGCTGTGGCAGGGCGACTTCGCCCATGACGGCACGTACTGGAAATTCCCGCTATCGACCGCCGTGCCCAAGCCGCTGCAAAAGCCCCATCCGCCGATCTGGATCGCGGCCCGAGCGCCGGTCACTTACGATTATGCGGTCAAGAACGGCTGCAATATTCTTTCCTGGGCCTTGTCGCGGCCTTTCTCCGAGGTCGAGACCTACAAAGAGCGGCTGGAAGCGGCACTCAGGGAAAACCCCGGTGCCGCCAGACCGATCTTCGCCACCATGCGCTACACCGCCGTCTACGACCGGCCGGAGCAATGGGAGGCGCCGATCGCCGCGGCTCGGCGCCAGATGGGCCGTTTCGAGAATCTGTTCAAGAACCTGGGCGGGGTCAAGGAGGGCTTCCCCGAGGAGATCGATCTCGAGAAGCTCGACAGCCGGCAGGAATTCGATATTGCCTCGCTGCGGCAGAACCTGATGTTCGGCACCCCGGACGAGGTCATCGCGAAGCTCAAGCCCTACGAGGCGCTCGGCGTCGACCACTTCACCTACTGCGCCAGCTACGGCCTCGGCTTCAAGCAGCAGAAGCGCTCGCTCGAGCTCTTCATCAAGGAGGTCATGCCGGCCTTCGCCGCGCCCGAGCGCGTGCGGCCGGCCTTGGCCAAATAACTCGCCTCGAAAGCGCGTCGCACCTAAAGATAACCGTCATTGCGAGCGCAGCGAAGCAATCCAGTGCCTTTGGTGCGAAGCCCTTCCTCGATTGCTTCGACGCCGCTCCTCGCAATGACAAGTGCTTAATCACGCCGCCTTGTCGGTGACCACCACGCCGTTGATGGCGAGCCCCTTGCCCTTCACGCTCACGCGCACCTTCTCGCCCTCGCGCACCTTGCCCTCGAGGATGAGCGTGGCGAGCGGGTTCTGCAGGCTGCGCTGGATGACGCGCTTCAGGGGCCGCGCCCCGTAGACGGGATCGTAGCCCGCCTCGGCGAGCCAGGCCCGCGCGCGCTCGTCGAGCTCGAGTGCGATCTTGCGCTCGGCCAAGAGCTTCTCGAGCTTCTCGAGCTGGATCGCGACGATCCCCGTCATGTGCTCCCGCGTGAGGCGGTGGAAGAGCAGGATCTCGTCGAGGCGATTGAGAAACTCGGGCCGGAAATGGCCGCGCACCACCTCCATCACGGCGTCGCGCACGCGCTCGGTGAGCGCCCCCTCGGGCTGGGCGGCGAGGATGTCGCTGCCGAGGTTCGAGGTCATGACGATGAGCGTGTTGCGAAAATCGACGGTGCGGCCCTGGCCGTCGGTGAGCCTGCCGTCGTCGAGCACCTGGAGCAGCACGTTGAAGACGTCGGGATGCGCCTTCTCGATCTCGTCGAAGAGGATGACCTGATAGGGCCGGCGGCGCACCGCTTCCGTGAGCGCACCCCCCTCCTCGTAGCCGACGTAGCCGGGGGGTGCACCGATGAGCCGTGCCGTCGAGTGCTTCTCCATGTACTCGGACATGTCGATGCGCACCATGGCCGCCTCGTCGTCGAAGAGGAAGGCGGCGAGCGCCTTGGTGAGCTCGGTCTTGCCCACGCCGGTCGGGCCCAGGAAGAGGAAGGAGCCGAGCGGGCGGTTGGGGTCCTGGAGGCCCGCGCGTGCGCGCCGCACGGCATTGGCGACGGCGATCAAGGCCTCCTCCTGCCCGACCACGCGCTTGCGCAGGTTCTCTTCCATGCGGATGAGCTTGTCGCGCTCGCCTTCGAGCATGCGGTCGACCGGCACGCCCGTCCAGCGCGAGACGACCGACGCCACGTCCTCGGCCGTCACCTCCTCCTTGAGCATGGCTTGACCGCTCACTTCCTCCGCGGCCTTGAGCTTGCGCTCGAGCTCGGGCACCACGCCGTAGAGGAGCTCGCCCGCGCGCGCCCAGTTGCCTTGGCGCTGTGCGGTCTCGAGCTCGCCCTTCGCCTGCTCGAGCTGGGTCTTGATCTGCTGGCCGCTCGCGAGCTTCTCCTTCTCCGCCTGCCAGCGCGCGGTGAGCTCGGCCGACTGCGCCTCGAGCGCTAAAAGCTCGCCCTCGAGCCGCTTCAGCCGCTCCTTGGAGGCGTCGTCGCTCTCCTTCTTGAGCGCCTCGCGCTCGATCTTGAGCTGGATGATGCGGCGGTCGAGCTCGTCGATCTCCTCGGGTTTCGAATCGACCTCCATGCGCAGCCGGCTCGCCGCCTCGTCGATGAGGTCGATCGCCTTGTCGGGGAGAAAGCGCTCGGTGATGTAGCGGTGCGAGAGCGTGGCCGCGGCCACGATGGCGCCGTCGGTGATGCGCACGCCGTGGTGCATCTCGTATTTCTCCTTGAGCCCGCGCAGGATCGAGATGGTGTCCTCGACGGTGGGCTCGGAGACGAAAACGGGCTGGAAACGCCGGGCCAAGGCGGCGTCCTTTTCGACGTGCTTGCGATACTCGTCGAGGGTGGTGGCGCCCACGCAATGGAGCTCGCCGCGCGCAAGGGCGGGTTTCAGCATGTTGGAGGCGTCCATCGCCCCCTCGGCCTTGCCGGCACCCACGAGCGTGTGCAGCTCGTCGATGAAGAGGATGATCTCGCCCGCGGCGGCGCCGATCTCGGCGAGCACGGCCTTGAGCCGCTCCTCGAACTCGCCGCGGAACTTGGCGCCTGCGACGAGGGCGCCGAGATCGAGCGCCATGAGGCGCTTGCCTTGCAGCCCCTCGGGCACGTCGCCGTTCACGATGCGCTGGGCCAGGCCCTCGACGATCGCGGTCTTGCCGACCCCGGGCTCGCCGATCAGCACGGGGTTGTTCTTGGTGCGGCGTGCCAGCACCTGGATGGTGCGGCGGATCTCCTCGTCCCGGCCGATGACAGGATCGAGTTTGCCGTCGCGGGCGGCCTCGGTCAGATCCCGTGCGTAACGCCTGAGCGCATCATAGCCTTCCTCCGCCGAGGCGCTATCAGCCTTGCGGCCTTTGCGAAAATCTTCGATCGCCGCATTCAATTTCTCAGGCGTTAGGCCTGCGGTGC
>DATJAC010000255.1:0-6806 GCA_035516655.1 Alphaproteobacteria bacterium
CCGAGGTCCGTCCGGCCGCAGCTTGCGCGCCTCGACCACGATCATGGCGGCCGTCATGCCGCGGCGAAGCGCACGACCGCGATCGGCGGCAGCCGCGCCTCGGGCATCGTCCAGGACTCCCCGCCATCCTCGGAGATCCACAAGCCCCCGCTGGTCGAGCCGAAGGCGAGCCGCTCCCCGCTCGCATCGACCGCGAGCGCATGGCGCCAGACCAAGTCGTAGGCGTGGCGTTGCGGCAGGCCCTTGCTGAGCACCTCGAAGCTCTCGCCGCCGTCGCGCGTGCGCGCGACCACGACCTTGCCGTCGACCGGGATGCGGCGCTCGTCCTTGATCGCCGGCACGAACCAGGCGACGAGCGGGTCGCGCGGATGGGCGGCCACGGCAAAGCCGAACTTCGAGGGGCGGATCGCCGTCACCTCGCGCCAGTTGGCACCCGCATCCTGGGAACGAAAGACGCCGTTGTGGTGCTGGCACCACATGATCTCGGGCCGTGCCGCGCAGCGCGCCAGGCGATGGACGTCCTGGGCGATCGGGTCCTCGCGCCGCTCGGGCGGCATGTATTCGTTGTACATGCCGCGATTGATGATGCGCCACGAGGCGCCGGCGTCACCGCTCGCCCACAGCCCCGCGGTCGACACGCCGACGCGGACGTCCGCAGGATCGCGCGGGTCGACGAGCACGCTATGGATGCCGGGCTGCTCGCCGCCGGCAACGCTCATCCACTGCCGGCGCTCGGGCATGCGCCAGAGGGCATCGTTGAGCGCCCAGGAAGCACCCCCGTCGTCCGAACGGAAGAGCCCGCCGGGCATGGTTCCCGCCCAGAGGCGTCCGGGAACGCCACCGGGCTCGAGCGACCAAATCTTGCCGAGCGACCAGGGATGGGGATCGTCGAGAGCGTCGGCGGGCTTGGGCGGAAATACCGGGACTGGCAGCTCGCGCCAAGCCGAGCTGCCGTCGCGGCGCCAGAGCTTGGCCCCGAAGTGGCCGAGATCGAGGGCCGCGTAGACGCTACCATCGGCCTCCGCCAAGAGGGCCGAGACCGGATCGCCGAGAAAATGGGTGTCGACGATCTCCCACGCTCCCTTGCGCTGCCTGAGCTCGAAGAGACCTTTGCGGGTGCCGACGTGGAGACAGTCTGCCATTCGTCCCTCCCTCAGCCGCCGGTGAGCGCCTGAAATACGTAGATCTCGTCACGCGGGCCCACTTCATCGCTCAAGCGCCCGCGGTCGCCGACCGGACGGCCGTTGACATAGACAGCTATGTGCCGGCGCAAGGCCCCCTGGTCGTCGAGCAGGTAGCCGCGCAAGCCCGGCCGCGCCGCGAACACCGCGGCGAGCGCCTCGGCCACCGTGGCCCCTTGCACTTGCGTCGTGGGTGCCGCCAAGAAACGCTGCAGTGCCGTCGTGAACGCGACCGTGGGCATGGGTTTCTCGCCTTGACCGATTACGTTGATATCAATATATTTGGCGCATGTCAAATCGAAGCGGTCCCGCGTTTGCGGTCACGCACAAGGTCCGCGACAACTGCCTCTGCCTTCACCTGCAGCGGGCGGCGCGGGCGGTGGGCCGGCGCTTCGACGCGGCCCTCAGGCCGCTCGGACTCACCAACGGCCAGTTCTCCCTCCTGATGTCGCTCAATCGGCCGGTGGCGCCGAGTATCGGCAGCGTGGCGGCCTTGCTGGCCATGGACCGCACCACGCTCACCGCCAATCTCAAGCCGCTCGAGCGCCGCGGGCTGGTCGAAGTGACGGTCGATGCCGCGGACAAACGCGGCCGGCGCCTGAGCCTGACCCGCGCCGGCCAGGCGTTGCTCGCTCGGGCCGTGCCGGTGTGGAAACGCACCCATGCGGCATTCGAGCGCGTGGTCGCGGGGTCAGGCGCCGATCGCCTGCGCAACGATCTGCGCGCCCTTTCCTGATCGGAAGTTTCAACCTCGGAGGTCGTGACCCCTTACGCTCCCGCATCGTCCGCAATGAGGGCGCAGCCCTTCTCGGCGAGGGTCGCAGTGCGCGCCCAAGCTCACGCAGCGGGCGGCGGTCGCGCTCAGGCCGGCTGCGGCTGCTCCGGAGGCGTCTCGGGCCGCTTGCGGCGGTCGTTCATGAACTGATCGAACTCGGCCTTGTCCTTGGCGACGCGCAGCCGGTCGAGGAATTCGGCGAACTCCTTCTGCTCGTCCTCGAGACGGCGCAGCGTCTCGGCGCGATATTCGTCGAAGGCGTAGTTGCCGCTCGAGGGCGATGCGCCGCAGTCGGCGGACCAGCTCTTCCAGCCTTGCCAAGAGCCGTTATGGCCTGGCCAGCCGCCATGACGGCGATAGCTGTGGCACCACATCATCCGTTTGCTCCATATGAGAACGCCGAGCAGCACCAGGCCGATCGGCCACCAGAAGATAAAGCCCAAGACCATCGCCACGGTGACGAGCGGCTTTACCGCATAGAACGGCATCCACGGGGGCAGCATGTCCCAATAACGCTGGCGCCACGGGCCGCCTTGCGCGTTCGCACCCGGACCCCAGTTGGAACCGCCATAGGCTTGATCGTTTGCGGCGCTGGTCATGGCTGCCCTCATGTGAATGTAAGATACATTTACATACCCCGGTCGGGGCGTTAGAGTCAAGGGGGGCGGCTACTTCTCCTGCCCTGCCCCGCCCGCGAGGCCGAGGCCTTGCATATAGAGCAGCACGCCGGCCTCGAGCAGCTCCTCGGGCGGCATCGGCAGCTTGCGGCGCGCCGCGTCGGCCCGGCAGAACAAGGAGGCGATGCCATGCGAGAGCGCCCAGACATGGAGCGCCATCATCAGCGAGGGCGGGCGGTTCGCCTTGGGCAGCGTCGCGGCCACGCGCTCAGCGGCCTCGCGCAAGATCGCGAAGGCGCTGTCGGCGGCGGCACGGAGCGGCGGGTAGCCCTCGAAGGCGATGCGCGTCTCGAACATCGCGGCATAATAGGCGGGCTCCGCGCGCGCGAAGGCGAGATAGGCGCGGCCGACGTTCTCGAAGGCGCGGAGCGCGTTGGGCCGGCCGTCGTTCCAGGCCCGGCTGAGCGCAGCTGCGAAACGCTCGAAGCCGCGCAGGGCGACCTCGGCCAAGAGGGCCTCCGCATCGCGGAAGTGGCGATAGGGTGCTGCCGGGCTGACGCCTGCGAGCCGCGCCGCCTCGGCCACCGTGAAGCCGGCCGGGCCCTTTTCCGCGATCAGCGCCAGCGCCGCGTCGATCAGCGCCTCGCGCAGATTGCCGTGGTGATAGCCGCGCCGCTCGTGGCCGCCGCCAGGTCCGGTCCAAGCCATGTCAGCTTCTTTTACATCATCGGCCGGAGAAATTCAGCGCCCGCTTGAGACTGGGCCGAGCTCTCCGCCGCCGGACCTCACGGTCCCGCCTCGCCCGCGATGAGGGCTGAGCCCTTTTCGGCGAGGGTTGCCACGCGCGCGCCGAAGGCGGCGAAGCGGGCGTCGGTCGTCTGGCCGCGCAAGTAGCGGATGTAGATCTGCTGGATGACGCCGGTCAGCTTGAAGACGCCGAAGACGTGGTACCAGCGCACGTCCTCGAGCGCGAAGCCGGTCTTGCGCGCGTAGCGCTCGACCGCCTCGGCGCGGCTCGGGAAGCCCGGATTCCAAGTCGGCATGAAGGCCGCCTGGCGCCACGCCAGATCGTCCCCCGCCTCGGACCAGTAGTTGAGCAAGTAGCCCAAGTCCATGAGCGGGTCGCCGCGCGTGCACATGTCCCAGTCGAGCACGGCGACGGCGCGGCCCGGGTCGTCCTTGGCGACGATCATGTTGTCGAGCTTGAAGTCGTTGTGGAGGAGGGCCGTTGCCTGGGGCTTGGGCACGTGGCGGGCGAGCCAGGCGGCCATCTCGTCGACCCGCGGCAGGTCCTTGTCCTTGGCCGCGTGCCAGCGCTTGGTCCAGCCCTCGAGCTGGCGCTCGACGAAACCTTCGGGGCGCCCGAGATCGCCGAGCCCGGCGGCGGCGGCATCGGCCGTATGCAACGCCGCGAGGGTGTCCACCATCATCTCGCCGATGCGCCGCGCCATTCTCAAATCGCCCTTGACGGCGTCGGGAAGATCGCTGCGGATGACGATGCCGTGGCGCCGCTCCATGACGTGGAATTCGGCCCCGATGATCGCGGGATCGCCGCAATAGAGATAGCTCTTGGGGGCCCAGGGATAGATTTGGGGCAGGGCGGCCAGCACGCGATGCTCGCGCTTCATGTCGTGCGAGGAGGGGGCGACGGGGCCGAGCGGGGGTCGGCGCAGCACGTACTCGTGAGCGCCGAAGCGCACCTCGTAGGTGAGATTGGCGTGCCCGCCGCCGAACTGGCGGAGGGCGAAGGGTCCGTCGGTCGCGGGCAACCCTTTGCGCAAATAGGGCTCGAGCCGCGAGCGATCGATCTCCTCGCCCGCCCGCGGTGCGATCAGCTCGGCTGCCTCGCTCGCCATGGCACCAGCAGCTCCGACCTCACGCCACCTCGAAGAGGCCGGCAGCGCCCATGCCGCCGCCGATGCACATGGTGACGACGCAGTGCTTGGCCCCGCGGCGCTTGCCCTCGATGAGGGCATGGCCCACCAGGCGCGCCCCGCTCATGCCGTAGGGATGGCCGATCGCGACGGCGCCGCCGTCGACGTTCAGGGTCTCGTTCGGGATGCCGAGCCGGTCGCGGCAATAGACGACCTGGACCGCGAAGGCCTCGTTCAGCTCCCAGAGGTCGACGTCGTCCATCTTCAAGCCGTGGCGCTCCAAGAGGCGGGGTACCGCGAAGACCGGGCCGATCCCCATCTCGTCGGGCTCGCAGCCGGCCACCGTGAAGCCGCGGAAGATGCCGAGGGGATGGAGTCCGCGGCGCGAGGCCTCCTTCGCCTCCATGACGACGCAGGCCGAAGCTCCGTCGGAGAGCTGGCTCGCGTTGCCGGCGGTGATGAACTGGTCCTCGCCGCGCACGGGCTTGAGCTTGGCGAGGCCGGCGGGGGTGGTGTCGGGACGGTTGCCCTCGTCCTGGGCGAGGGTGACGGCCTCGGTGCGCGTCTCGCCGGTATCCTTGTTGACCACCTGCTTCGTCGTGGGCAGCGGCACGATCTCGTCGTCGAAGCGGCCGGCCTGCTGGGCGGCGGCACAGCGCAGCTGGCTCTGCAGCGCATACTCGTCCTGGCGCTCGCGGCTCACCTTGTAGCGCTTGGCCACGATGTCCGCCGTCTCGATCATCGAGAGGTAGAGCTCGGGCTTGTGCTTCATGATCCACTCGTCGGCGTCCTTGTTGGCCGAGGAGGCGGCAGGCACCAGCGAGATCGATTCGAGCCCGCCGGCGACAGCGATCGGCACCTGGTCGACGATCACGCGCTGGGCGGCGATCGCGATCGTCTGCATGCCCGAGCTGCAGAAGCGGTTGACCGTCATGGCGGCAGCCGTGACCGGAAGCCCGGCGCGGAGGGCCGCCTGGCGCGCGATGTTGTGGCCGGTCTTGCCCTCGGGAAAGCCGCAGCCGAGTGCCACGTCCTCGACCTCGGCCGGATCGACCTTGGCGCGCGCGACGGCGTGCTTGATCACGTGCCCGCCGAGCGTCGCCCCATGGGTCAGATTGAAGGCGCCGCGAAAGGCTTTGCCGATGGGTGTCCTCGCGGTCGAGGCGATGACGGCTTCACGCATGGAAACTCCTCCTCCGAACCTGGTGGATGCGCCGGGCGGCGCCGGACCGCAACTAAGGCTCGCCGAACCCCTTGCCCGCCGCGGCGAGGCGCTCCAAGAGTGCTGCCGGGCGCAGGATGGCGCCATGCTGCTCGTGGAGCCGGCGCATCGCCTGGGCGATCGTCGCGAGGCCGACCCGGTCGGCGTAGAACATGGGTCCGCCGCGATAGGCAGGGAAGCCGTAGCCGTTGATCCAGACGATGTCGATGTCGCTCGCGCGCAGCGCCAGGCCCTCGTCGAGGATCTTGGCCCCCTCGTTGATGAGCGGATACATGCAACGCTCGAGGATTTCCTCGCCCGCGATGCGGCGCCGCGTGATCCCGAGCTCGGCCGAGGCCTTGAGGATGAGCTCCTCGACGAGCGGGTCGGGGACGGGGGTGCGGCTTCCGGCCTCGTAGCGGAACCAGCCCGCCCCGGTCTTCTGCCCGAAGCGGCCGAGCTCGCAGAGACGGTCGCCGACGATGTAGGCGGGATGGTTGTCCCCGCCCTCGGCAAGCCGGCGCTTCCTGATGCGCCAGCTCACGTCGAGGCCAGCGAGATCGCCCATGGCGAAGGGACCCATGGGAAAGCCGAAGTCGTAGATCACCTTGTCGACCTCGTGCGGCAGTGCCCCCTCGAGGATGAGCGAATTCGCCTGGCGCGTGTAGGCATGGAGCATGCGGTTGCCGACGAAGCCGTCGCACACGCCGACGAGCACGCCGATCTTGCCGATGCGCCGCGAGAGCGCCATCACCGTGGCGATGGTCTCCTTGCTCGACTTCCTGCCGCGCACGTTCTCGAGCAGGCGCATGACGTTGGCCGGGCTGAAGAAGTGGGTGCCGATCACCTTCTCGGGGCGCTTGGTCACGGCGGCGATCGCGTCCACATCCAAGGTCGAGGTGTTGGTGGCGAGGATCGCCTCGGGCTTGGCGATGGCGTCGAGCTTGGCGAAGACCTCCTTCTTGATCTCCATCTCCTCGAAGACGGCCTCGATCACGATGTCGGCCCCCTTGATCTCCTCGAAGCTCGAGGCCCCCTTGATGAGGCCGATGCGCTTCGCCATCTCGGCCTGGCTGAGCCGGCCCTTGGCGGCGGTCGCCGCATAGTTCTTGGCGATGATCGCCAAGCCGCGCTCGAGCGCCTCCTTGGTGGATTCGA
>DATJAC010000256.1:0-8829 GCA_035516655.1 Alphaproteobacteria bacterium
CATCCCGCGCGTGTCGCAATGGGGCCTGCCGGCCGAGGTCAACCTCGCCTATCAGGCCAGCGCCTTCCGACGTGCTGCGGCGAGCGGGCACAGCCCGCTCCTCTCGGCCTTGCTCCCGCCGAGTGCCGCCCTCCCCATGGGCGCCCTCCTCGTCGAAGAGATCCGCGGGCGCAAGGTGCGCCTGCCGGGCGACCTGCCGGCGATCGCCCTTTGCCTCTCGCGCATCCACCGTCTGCCGCTTCCCGCCCCCGAGGCGCGCCGCCCGCTCCTCTCGCCCGAGCCGGCCCTGGCCCAGATGCTGGCGACGATCGAGCTTCAGTCGGGCTTCATCGCGGCGGCCGGCCTCGCCCCCGAGGCGGTAGCGCTGATCGCGGACGAGCGCGCCTGGGCGCGCGCCTTCGCGGCGGCGCGCGCGCGCGCGGCGGTACCCACGGCCCTCATCGTGACCGACAGCCACCCCGGCAATTTCGTGGTCGACGACGCGGGCAAGGCCTGGTTCGTCGATCTCGAGAAGGCGATGTACGCGCACCCCGCGACCGACCTCGCCCATGCCACGCTCTATACCTCGACCCGCTTCGATCCCGAGATCGACGCCGTGCTCACGCGCGCGGAGACGCAGGCGTTCTACCGCAGCTATCTCGCGACCCTCGGCGGCACGGCGGCTGCAGCACTCCTGCCCTGGCTCGCCCCCCTGCGCCGCCTCGTCTGGCTGCGCACGCTCACCTGGTGCGTCAAATGGACGGTCGAGTCCAAAAAGTCGGGCGGCTGGTCGCGCCAATGGCTCGCCCCCGAGGTACTCGCCCACATGGAGGATTGCCTCGCCGACTTCCTCTCCCCCGCCCGCATCGCGCGCTTGAGCGAGGAGCTCCGCCGCGACGAGGAGGAAGGCCTCGTGCCCTAGAGGGGCGTCCGATCGGATGGAACCACCCGGATCGTCACCCCCGCGAAAGCGGGGGTCCACGACCGATGGATTCCCGCGTTCGCGGGAATGACGAAGTAAAGTGCCCTATTCAACGTGATCGGACTCCAAGTCTTTACCTCACCCGCTCGCCGCACGCGCGAACCAGACCGCGGCCGGGAGCGGGACGGCGCCCCCGCGCACGTAGGGCTCGACCGCAGCCCCGATCGATCGGGCGACGGCCTGCCTGATCTCGGGCGGCTGACCGGCGACGGCACGGCTCGTCGCCCCGATCTCGAGCGCCATGGCCACGGCGGCGTCGAGCCCGCGGCCGGCCGCGATGTCGAGCTCGAGGTCGTAGGGCTCGAGCTCGACCTCCGCGAAGCCGGCCTCGCCGAGGATGCCCCGCACCCGCGCCTCGCTCGCGAAGGCGAAGGGGCCGGGTTCCTCGGGCCCGAGCTGCGGCAGCCGCGGCACATGCTCATAGGCGGCGTGGAGCGGGAGCATCATCCAAGGGTTCTCCCTGGCGGCGCGGAAGGCCACGAAACGGAGGCGGCCGCCCGGCTTCAAGGCCGTGCGCAGGTTGGCGAAGGCGCGCGCGGGCTCGGCAAAGAACATCACCCCCAGGCGCGAGCAGAGGAGATCGAAGCTCGCGCGGGCAAAGCGATGGGTCGTGGCGTCCGCGCATACGAGCTCGACCGGTCCGCCTTTGGGCAGGCGCTCGGCCGCGCGCGCCAGCATGGGGACCGAGACGTCGATGCCGAGCACATGGCCCGCTGGGCCGACCGCGCGTGCGAGGAGGAGCGTGGTCGCCCCGCAGCCGCAGCCGATATCGACGACCCGCTCGCCGGGCTGCACGGCGGCGCGCGCCAGCAGGCCCTCGGCGAGCGGGGCCAGGACCACGTCCAAGGTCTCCTGATGCTTGGCCCAGCGCGCCCCGCCCGACTCGTTCCAAAAGGCGATCTGGTCCGCGTTCCGCGCGTCGTCGCTCGTGCCGCTCATCGCTTGCTCCCGCAAAATCCACGCTGCCGCATCCTTCGAGACGCGCCCCTTCGGGGCGCTCCCCAGAGTCTGACTCAAAATGATCCGTTCAGTTTCAATGCTCTAATCGTCACCCCGGCGAAAGCCGGGGTCCATGTCCGAAGCCCAGCTCAAGGCCGACGATGGATTCCCGCTTTCGCGGGAATGACGACGTGTGGCAGGTAATGCATTGAAGATAGCGCGTTCATTTTCGGCCAGCCTCTCAGGATGAGGTCGATTTGTGTGTGGCATAAAGATTTTACCCCATCCTGAGGAACGAGCGCAGCGAGCGTCTCGAAGGACCCGCGACGCCCAGTCCGAGGCGCGCCTCACTTCGGCGGGAAGCGCCGCATCGTCTGCGCGACCGCGAGCGTCTTGCCGCCGCCGTCGACCGCCTTCACCGTCCATTGGTAGCTGTGCTGGCCCGAGGGCGGGCAGGGCCCCTTATAGGTGAAGGCGCCGCGCGGGATCTGGCGCTCGCCGCGATAAGGCACCATGCCCCCGCCATGGGGATAGGCGGGTGCGTCGAGGTCCTGCATCTGGAAGGCGAGCATCGTTGTCCCCGGCGGCACGTTGACGAGGGTGAAGGGCGGGGACTTGGGATCGAAGCAGGCCGCCGTGCCCTCCCAGCTGAACTCGACGGTGAAGCCCACGGGCTGGGCAAGGGCGGGCGAGGCGGCGAAGAGTGCGAGCGTCAGTGCCAGGGCGGGGAGAAGGAGCGGTCTCGGCATGGCGAGGGCCTCGGGAGATGGCGGCGGGATCGACGATCCGGTCGGCGCGATCGTGCCATGAGAATGGAAATATGGGCTCCTGTCCACCCGCCGGCGAGGGCTGGGGGAGACGGGATCTCTCGGCCGCGCCAAAGCGGCCCACCACGAATGCGCCGCCCCTCGGCGCCCTCAGCGGACTCCCCCGCACCCCTTTGCCGTCGAAGGCACGTGCTGTAGCTTCGTCGTGATGCCGGCCGCGGCGTAAGCGCGAAATCCGCGACCGCAAGATTGCCGGATGGCCGCTCCGAGCGAGCCGCAGATGAGACGAGCCGGCACAGGGCGAAAGGAGCCCGGAGATGACGGAGGGGGACGCCCGCTGGCCGGCACTGCCGCTCGCAGCCTGGGAACCGACGCGCGCGACCTTGCACATGTGGACCCAGGTCGTGGGCAAGGTACGCTTGGCGCTCAGCCCCTATCTGAACCATTGGTGGCAAGTCCCGCTCTACGTGAGCGCGCGCGGCCTCACGACGTCGCCCATCCCCCACGAGGGGGGAGCCTTCGAGATCCTGTTCGATTTCCTCGCGCATGAGCTGCATATCCAGACGAGCGACGGCACGGCCAGAACCCTGCCCCTCGCAGCCCGCCCGGTCGCCGAATTCTACGCGGACGTGATGGCGGCACTGCGCGCCATGGATATCGCGGTCAAGATCTGGACGATGCCGGTCGAGATTCCGGACCCGATCCCCTTCGATCAGGACCGGACGCACGCGTCCTACGATCCCGAATACGCCAACCGGTTCTGGCGCATCCTCGTCTCGGCCGATGCGGTCCTCAAGGAATTCCGCGGCCGCTTCATCGGCAAGTCCAGCCCGGTGCATTTCTTCTGGGGCAGCTTCGATCTTGCCGCGACGCGCTTTTCCGGCCGCCGCGCGCCCGAGCGTCCGGGCGTCGATCCGATCACGCGAGAAGGCTATTCCCATGAGGTGAGCAGCGTGGGCTGGTGGCCGGGGGACGGCTCGGTGAAATACCCGGCGTTCTATTCCTATGCCGCACCGGAGCCGGCGGGATTTTCAAAAGCACCCGTCCGTCCGCCGGCTGCGTCCTATAATGCGGACTTGGCGCAGTTCCTGCTGAGTTACGACGACGTGCGGCGCGCCGCTTCGCCGCGCGAGGCGCTGCTCGAGTTCTGCCAGAGCACCTACGAGGCCGCGGCCACGCTCGGCAAATGGGACCGGGCGGCGCTGGAGCGGGCCGCCGGCCGCTCGCCGGCGGGGGTGTAATCGGGCGACCGGCAAAGTTCCGCGGGAGGTAGCGATGCACATCGGGCTCATCGGCGGGATCGGCCCCGCCGCGACCGACTACTACTATCGCGGCATGATCGAGCGGCACGCCGCCGCCGGCACGGCCTTGGAGCTCACGATCGCGCATGCCGACGCGCGCGAGATGACCCGCAATGTCGCGAACCACGACGCGCGGAAGCAGGCGGAGATCTTCGTTCGGCTGGTTCGGCGCCTGGCCGCGGCAGGGGCCGAGGCCGCCGCGGTCACCTCGATGGGCGGGCATTTCTGCGTGGCCGAGCTCGAGGCGCTGTCGCCTTTGCCGATCATCAACGCCGTCCCCGAGGTCGCCGCCGCGATCAAGCGGCGGAATCTCAAAAGGATCGGCATCATCGGCACCCGCCTGGTCATGGAAACCGGGCTCTATGGCGGGCTGCCCTCGGTCGAGATCGTGCTGCCCGAAGGCGAGGCCCTCGATGAGGTCCACCGGAGCTACATCGCGATGGCGATCCCCGGCCGCGTCACCGAGGCGCAGCGGCGCCTGTTCTTCTCGGTCGGGCAGCAGCTCTGCCGGGTGCAGGGGGCCGAGGCCGTCATGCTCGGCGGTACCGATCTTTTCCTCGCGTTCGAGGGCCACGAGTGCGGATTTCCGCTGCTCCATTGCGCCGAGATCCACGTCGAGGCGATCTATCGGAGGTCGGTGGGGAAGGCGTAGAGATTGAGAGCGCCCAAAGTCTGATCCAGCCGCCAGTCATGGTGCTGCCGGACCTCCCGGGCGGATCTGGCATTTCCGCGTGATATCCGGACCCCTCCCCCCTTTTGCCCCGCGCTCATCACTTCTAGCTCCCGCCCCGATCGCGCGCTAAACTGACCCGCTATACCGTCAGGGAGGGACGCAGGCGATGGGTGTAGTACACGAGCCCTGGCTCGTCGTGCTCTCGCTGATCGTGGCGATCCAGGGCGCCTATGTGGGGCTGAGCCTCGCGGTGCAGGTGCGCGAGTCGGCAGGCCTCAGGCGGCGCCTCCTCTTGGCGGCGGCGGCGATCTCGCTCGCGGTCGCCATCTGGTCGATGCATTTCGTGGCCATGCTCGCGGTGCGCCTGCCCTTCGCGATCGACTATCTGGTCTTCCCCACCCTCCTCTCCTTCCTCGTCTGCGTCATCGTGGTGGGGGCCGCGGTCTTCGCGGTGAGTGCGGGGCAGCCGACCCTCACGCGCCTTGCCGCCTCCGCGGTCTTCATGGGGGGCGGCATCTCGGCCATGCATTACATCGGCATGGACGCCCTCGATGCCTGCGCCCAAGTCTCCCACCACGGCTTCGAGGTGGTGGCGAGTGTCGCCGTCGGCATCGCCGCCTCCGGCCTCGCGCTCTGGCTCGCGCGCGGGCCGGGCCCGCGCCCGCCCCTCCTCCTCTCGGCCGCCGCCCTCGGCATGGCCATCGCCGGCATGCATTACACCGCCATGGCGGGCCTCACCCTGACCCCGCTGCCGGGCCGGCTCCCAGGTGCCCCCGTGCTCTCGACCGATCTCCTCGCGATCGTCGTCGCCATCGTCGCCTTCATCGTCTCCGCCATCTTCCTCCTGACCCTGGTACCCGAGCGCCCGCCCGCGCCGCGGGTCGGCTTCGTTAGCGGAGGAGCAACGGCCGGCGACGGTGCCTCTGCAGATATCGGTCAAGGCGGCTTCGCGCCGCTCGGCGGGGCGGGCGCGCCGCCGCGGCGGACGGCACGCCAGCTCCCGGTCGAGTTGGGCGGCGGTACGCACTTCGTGCCGGTCGAGGAGGTCGTCGCCGTGCACGCCAACGCGCACTACACTTATGTCTTCGACGGCAAGGCCAAGCTCTTCTGCCCGCTCGCCATCGGGGTGGTGGAGCAGCGTCTCGATGCCGCCCGCTTCGTTCGCGTCCACCGCAGCCACATCGTCGCCCTCGACCGCATCACCGGCTTGAAGCGCACCGGCGACACCGGCCTCATCGAACTCGCCGCACGCGAGCCCTACAATGTGCCGGTCAGCCGCGGCCGGCTGCCCTGGCTCAAATCCCGCCTCGCCGTGACGATCGGCGGTGCCAGCGGCGCTGGCCCTCGTGGCGCTCACCGCGACAGGCCCGCCGTCGAGCCCGCGTTCGCAACGCAACATCGCTGAAACTCCCGCCGATTTCGGTCAGCAAATCTGACGCATTTCGTGCAGGCTTCGCGTCTTTCGTGCATCCCAGAGACGGATCGTGACGCGCTGGTTGCTGCTGCGCCGCAGCAATACTTAGCCTCGGGTTGGACGTAAAGCGAACTACGATCCGATGGGAACGCTCATCTCGTCACCCCCCGCGCACGCGGGGGTCCAGCACGTCGATGGATTCCCGCTTTCGCGGGAATGACGATGGAGGCCGTCACGATTTCATCGGATCGGACCGTAGTCGGGCCGCACGCGCGGCCGGGAGGATAGCGTGATCCCAGGGCCTTTCGCCTACCACCGCCCGAAATCCGTCAAGGAAGCGATCGCCATGCTGGCCGACTTGGGCGAGGATGCGCGGCCGCTGGCTGGCGGCCATAGCCTCATTCCCATGATGAAGCTGCGCCTGGCCGCCCCCGCCCATCTCGTGGACCTGGGTGCGATCGGCGAGCTCAAAGGTATCAGGAGCGAGGGCGGGGACATCGTCATCGGCGCCATGACCACCCAGCACGAGCTCATCGCCGATGCGGGCCTGGCCGCGAAGCTGCCGCTCTTGCGCGAGACCGCCCTCCAGATCTCCGATCCGCAGGTGCGTTATGTTGGCACCCTCGGCGGCAACGTCGCCAACGGCGATCCCGGCAACGACATGCCGGCGGTGATGCTCTGCCTGGGGGCGAGCTATCACGTGGCAGGCAAGGGCGGCGAGCGGCGGATCGCGGCCCGCGAGTTCTACGAGAGCGCTTATATGACCGCCCTCGAGCCGGGCGAGATGGTGACCGCGGTGCGCATCCCCGTACCGCCCAAGGGGCACGGCTCCGCCTACGAGAAGCTCAAGCGCAAGATCGGCGATTACGCGACCGCGGCGGCGGCGGTGGTGCTCACGTTGAGCGGCGGGAAGATCGCTGCTTGCTCGATCGGCCTCACCAACTTGGCCGAGACCCCGCTCTGGGCGGAGGCGGCGGCGAAAGCCGTGGTCGGCACCGCCCTCGACCCGGCCGCCGTGAAGAAGGCGGCGGCCGCCGCCGAGGCGATCGCCCAGCCGGCCTCCGACAACCGCGGGCCGGCCCAATACCGCAAGAAGATGGCGGGCGTGATGGTGGCGCGGGCCCTCGAGCGCGCAAAGTCGCGCGCGGCCTGATCCCGGGAGAGCAAGATGGCGAAAATCCGCGTGAGCTTGAAGGTCAACGGCAAGGCGGTCGAGGCCCTGGTTGAGCCGCGCCTGCTCCTCATCCATTTCCTGCGCGAGGAGCTCAACCTGACCGGCCCCCACATCGGCTGCGACACCAGCCATTGCGGCGCCTGCACCGTCGATTTGAACGGCAAGTCGGTCAAGTCCTGCACGCTCTTCGCCGTGCAGGCCGAGGGGGGCGAGCTCCTCACCATCGAGGGTATCGCCGCCCCCGACGGCGCCTTGCACGCGCTCCAGGAGGGCTTCCGCGAGATGCACGGCCTGCAGTGCGGCTTCTGCACGCCGGGCATGATCCTCCGCGCCTATCGCCTGCTCAAGGAGAACCCCAAGCCGAGCGAGGACGAGATCCGCTTCGGCATCTCGGGCAATCTCTGCCGCTGTACGGGCTACCAGAACATCGTGAAAGCCATCCAGCACGCCGCCGCGAAGCTCGCGGGCGCACCCGTCAAGGAGGCCGCGGAATGAACGAGATGACCCCTTCGCAAGCGGAACGCGCCGAGAAGCTCGAGGGTGTGGGCTGCAAGCGCAAGCGCGTCGAGGACGTGCGCTTCGTCCAGGGCCGCGGCAACTACGTCGACGATCTCAAGCTGCCGGGCATGCTCTACGGCGATTTCGTGCGCTCGCCCTACGGCCACGCGCGCATCAAGAAGATCGACGCCTCGAAGGCGAAGGCGCTGCCGGGGGTCGTGGCCGTGCTCACCGCCGCCGAGCTCAAGCCGCTCAACCTCCACTACATGCCGACCTTGGCCGGCGACGTGCAGGCGGTGCTTGCCGAGGAGAAGGTGCTGTTCCAGAACCAGGAAGTCGCCTTCGTCATCGCCGAGGAGCGCTATGTCGCCGCCGACGCGATCGAGCTCGTCGAGGTCGAGTACGAAGCACTCCCCGTCATCGTCGATCCCTTCAAGTCGATGGCGCCGGACGCCCCCGTCCTGCGCGAAGACATCAAGGACAAGACCGACGGTGCCCACGGCAAGCGCAAGCACTACAACCACATCTTCAACTGGCAGGTCGGCGACAAGGAGGCGACGGACCAGGCCTTCAAGAAGGCCGAGGTGACGATCAAGGAGTTCATCGTCTATCCGCGCGTGCATCCGTGTCCGCTGGAGACCTGCCAGTGCGTCGCCTCGTTCGACAAGATCAAGGGCGAGCTGACGCTGTGGGGCACGTTCCAGGCCCCGCACGTCATCCGCACCGTGGGCTCGCTGATCTCCAAGATTCCCGAGCACAAGATCCACGTCATCGCCCCCGACATCGGCGGCGGCTTCGGCAACAAAGTCGGCGCCTATTCCGGCTATATCTGCGCCATCGTCGCCTCGATCGTCACCGGCCGTCCGGTGAAATGGGTCGAGGACCGCATCGAGAACCTGTCGAGCACCGCATTCGCGCGCGACTTCCACATGGAGACCGAGATCGCCGCGACCCGCGACGGCAAGGTGCTGGCGATGCGCTGCTACACCATCGCGGACCACGGCGCCTTTGATGCGTGCGCGAACGCCACCAAGTGGCCGGCCGGGCTGTTCAGCATCGTCAGCGGCTCGTACGACTTCCCGACCGCCTACTGCCTGGTCGA
>DATJAC010000257.1:0-23890 GCA_035516655.1 Alphaproteobacteria bacterium
CCCGATGGCCACTGCAGTGAAACGGCAGCGCTTTTCGCTGATTCTGGTGAAGCCGTCGCACTACGACGACGACGGCTACGTCATCCAATGGCTGCGCTCGGCGATCCCGTCGAACACGCTGGCTTCGCTCTACGGGCTGGCGCGCGACTGCGCCGAGCGCCGCGTGCTGGGTGAGGATGTCGAGATCGTCATCACCGCACTCGACGAGACCAATACGCGCATCCGGCCCCAACGAATCGCCCGCCAGATCGCACGCGCGGGAAGCGGCATGGTAGCCCTCGTCGGCGTGCAGTCGAACCAGTTCCCCCGCGCCATGGACATCGCCCGGAGCCTGCGCGCCCGCGGCATCCAGGTCTGCATCGGCGGCTTCCACGTCTCGGGCTCGCTCGCCATGCTGCCCGGCATGCCGCCCGAGCTCGAGGAGGCGCAGCGCCTCGGCATCTCGCTCTTTGCCGGCGAGGCCGAAGGGCGGCTCGAGCAGGTGCTCAAGGACGCCTGGCAGGGCGCACTCAAGCCGCTTTACAATTACATGGACGATCTGCCCGCACTCGAGGGCGTGCCCCTACCCCACCTGCCCGCGACCCGCGTCAAGCGCACGGGCGGGGCGCTCACCAGCTTCGACGCCGGACGCGGGTGCCCGTTCCAATGCTCGTTCTGCACCATCATCAACGTGCAGGGGCGCCAGTCGCGGCGGCGCTCGGCCGACGACGTGGAGGGCATCGTCCGGCGCAATCTGGCGCAAGGCATCAACCGCTTCTTCATCACCGACGACAATTTCGCGCGCAACAAGGATTGGGAGCCCATCTTCGACCGCTTGATCGCCATGCGCGAGGGCGAGGGAGCCGACATCAAGTTCGTCATCCAGGTCGACACGCTCTGCCACCGCATCCCGAACTTCATCGCGAAAGCGGGCCGCGCCGGCGTCAACCGGGTCTTCATCGGGCTCGAGACCATCAACCCGGCCAGCCTGCTGGGTGCGAAGAAGCGGCAGAACAAGATCACCGAATACCGCGACATGATCCTCGCCTGGCGCCGAGCCCGCGTGCAGACCTGTGCGGGCTACATCCTGGGCTTCCCCAGCGACACGCTCGAGACCATCGTGCGCGACGTCGAGATCATCAAGCGCGAGCTGCCGCTCGACATGCTCGAGTTCTTCTGCCTCACCCCGCTGCCCGGCTCGGAGGATCACAAGCGCCTCTTCGGGCAGGGGGTCGCCATGGATCCCGACCTCAACAAATACGACCTCGAGCACGTCACCATGGGCCATCCGCTGATGTCGAAGGCCGAATGGGAAACTGCCTACCGCCGCGCCTGGGAGACCTATTATTCGCCGGAGCACATGACGACGATCCTGCGCCGTGCCGCGGCACACGGTCATTGGCTCCCCACCACCCAGTTCGTCATGCAGTGGTTCCACTTCTGCATCTCGGTCGAAAAAATCCATCCCCTCGAGGGCGGCTATCTCAGGCGCAAGTACCGCAGGGACCGACGCCCGAGCTTCCCGCGCGAGAGCGCCTTCGTCTTCTATCCGCGCTATCTCTGGGAGACCGTGTGGAAGCACGTCGAGATGGTGCGCCTGATCCGCCGCCTCAGCCGGGTGCGTCGTCAGATCCAAAGCGACCCGCACGCACGGGACTACATGGATGAGGCCATCACGCCCGTGGCCGACGCCGAGCTCGATACGCTCGACATGTTCACGCACAGCGATTCGGCGAAGACGGCGGTCGGGAAGGCGCGCCGCGAAGCGAAGGCGCGCGCTCACGTCGAGGCCTGAGCCCGCGGCGGCGTCGCGCGACGCTTCCTTTCGTCTCGAACCGTGCCGAATGGCTACCTGGATTGACAGGCGTGCCCCTCCCCCGTAGCGTGGCTCGGGAGGCGCTATGCCGCTAGGACTCTGCGACAAGCTCTTTCGCCGCATCGAAGAGCGAAGCGACGAGCTGGTCGAACTCGCGCGCGAGCTCGTCCGCATCCCGACGGTAAACCCGCCCGGCGACGCCTATGCGCCGTGCGCCGAGCTCATCGGCGAGCGCTTGCGGCAGCGCGGCTTCACCATCACCTACGAGCGCGGCCTGGGTACCCCCGGCGACAACGAGCGCTATCCGCGCACCAACGTCATTGCCCGCAAGGAGGGCGAAAGTACCGGTCCGTGCGTGCATTTCAACAGCCACATCGACGTGGTGGCGGCGGGCCTCGGCTGGACCGTCGAGCCCTTTGCAGGCGTGGTGCGCGCGGGCAGGCTTTACGGCCGCGGGGCCTCGGACATGAAGGGCGGGCTCGCGGCCTCGATCATAGCACTCGAGGCGATCCTCGACGAAGGCATCCGCTTTCCGGGTGCGCTCGAGCTCTCGGGCACGGTCGACGAGGAGTCGGGCGGATACGGCGGGGTCGGCTATCTCGCCGAGCGGGGCTATTTCTCGCAGCCAAAGGTCGACCATGTCATCATCCCCGAGCCGCTCAACGTGGACCGCGTCTGCATCGGCCATCGCGGCGTGTGGTGGGCGAAGATCGAGACCCACGGGCGCGTCGCCCACGGCTCCATGCCCTTTCTCGGCAATTGCGCGGTGCGCCACATGGGTGCCGTGCTCGAGCGCATCGAGCGGAACCTCATCCCCAGGCTCGCGCAGAAGCACACCTCCATGCCCGTCGTCCCCGAGGGGGCGAAGCGCTCGTCGCTCAATCTGAACTCGATCCACGGCGGCATGGGCGAGGATTACGAGGGCCTGCCGAGCCCGCTCGTGCCCGACAGCTGCCGCATGGTCATCGACCGCCGCTACCTCATCGAGGAGACGCCTGAGGAGGTCCGCCGCGAGATCGTCGAGCTCCTCGAGACGCTCAAGGGCGAGCGGCCGGGATTCAGCTACAGCTTGAGCGAGGTGCTGCATTTCCTTCCCACCCTCACCGATCCCGACGCCCCCGTGGTGCGGGCGGTGAGTGCGGAGATCGAGCGCGTGCTCGGCCGGCCCGCAACCAAGGTGGTCTCGCCCGGCACCTACGACCAGAAGCACGTGGTGCGCACGGGCCATCTCAAGAACTGCATCGCCTATGGCCCGGGCATCCTCGACCTCGCCCATCAGCCCGACGAATATGTGGTGATCGAGGACATGGTGAACTCGGCCAAGGTGATGGCGGGGGCCGCCTTGCGGCTCCTCGGCGTCATCGCACTCTGAGCCGCAGGCGCCATCACTGCTCTTTGCCGAGGAGCTCCCGCCGCAGCCGCGCGATGAGCGCCTGGCTCTGCGGCAGGCTCTTCTCCTCGGAGTCGAGGATACGCTCGAAAGTGCGGCGCTTGAGGGCGTCCATGTCGATGACGCCGGCAAGGCGCTCGGCTCCCGCCGCGTCGCAGACGATCTCGATCAGCCGCTCCGCGCCATGGAGCCGCCCCAGGAGATAGTCGTTCTCGCGATAGGCGCGCGAGAAGAAGGCGCCGAAGTGGCCGAGAATGGTGCCTTTGAGCGGAGCGATGCCGGCACCTTTGCCGAGGAAGTGCACATCCTCGGGGCTGATGCGGTCGATGCGGATCTCGCCGAATTCGCCAATGTCGCGCCAGTTCGTCACGGAGAAGGTGAGCACGTCCCAAAAGGGAAATCCGAGATAGTTGGTCAGCACTTCGCGCCGTATCAATGCTGGGACAGCGACGTGATCCATGCCTGCAAGCAACGCGTCGATATCGTGGGTCGCCTTGGCGAGATCGATCTCGCGGGCCAGGCGCTCGACCAGTGCCGTGATCGCCGGCCCGTGCCGCGAAGCAAAGTCCCGGGCATAGACGTCGAGGCGCTTCGCTTCCGCCGCCGAGGGCGTCGCGGCGAAGAGCGCTTGTGCCGCGGTCCGCGTCTCCGCAGCGAAGAAATCCGCTTCCTCGTAACGCCGAAGCGATTCCAGGCATTGGTAGAAATCCCGCTTCATGCGATCGACGCGCTGAGCGGCATCGGTGCCGAGGCCCGCCTCGTCGCACATCTCATAGACCCGGTTCTGCCCCTGGATGAGGAAGCTCAAGCGCCGCATGCGGTAGGCGACGTCGAAGGAGAGGAGGAAGTCGACCCATGGCGGCGTGGCGTGACGCGATGCCTGTTCGCGCCCAAGTGCTGCACTCTCGCCCCCGCTGTAGGCGATGCCGCGCGCGCGCGCCCAGGCCTCGATGATCTCGCCGATCGCGCGCGCACCGAGCGAGCCGCGCGGAAGACCGCAGGCGAGGGCCGCGAGGTGGGCGGCGAAACCGAGTGCTGCAGCCATTTTGAGGCGCACATAGCCTTCGTAGGCGAAGCCCGCACTCTTCAGCACTCGCGCGTTGATCGCCTCGCGCCACGCTGCGATCTGCTCGACCGCAAGGGGCCGGTCGATCGCCGTCGTCGCCGCCTCGGCGACCAGGCCCGAGATATCCGGGCGCGCAGCGTCGATCACTGCCTGAAGCCGTCGCACCCTCTCGTTGAATCCGTTGACCCAGTTGAGCTCCCTCGCGACCGGCTCGTGGCGGGGGAGATCGGACATAGCGCCCTTGAACGAAGTGAAGAAGCCGGGCGGCTTGCTTCTCGGGTGCGCGGACGGCATGACCGGGTCGGGCTCGACGTAGACGAGACGGCGATCGACCTGGCGATAGGCGGGGCGTCCCCTGATCGATTCGATCGCTTCGTCGAAGGGCTTATTGCTGAGCACGCTGCCGTCGATGAAGGAGGCGAACTGGGGATCGACTTCGGCGCGGTGGTAGGGCTCGAACTTCCGCGCAAGAAAGCGCCCGCGGTTCGGCCAGTCGAGCGCCTTCTGCCCTAGCAGCTCATCCATCTCGACGATCCGCGCTGCCGGAAAGGCGCCCGGAAAGGACGAAGTCGCGCGCGCCGCAAAGGCGAGGCCCGGCGCGTCGGCAAGGGTGAAATCGCTCTTGGTGACACCGCCGGGGGAGCGGCGAAACCCGAAGCGGAGGACGTGACGATGCACGCGCTCGCGGATGAGTGGGGGGTCGTGGATCTGAATGAACTGCTCATAGCCGAAGAAATCGGTCAAGTTCACGAAGAGCTCGAGCCGCATGCCGCTCGGCAGCAACGATCCCTCCCCCTCGCCCATGGCGCGCACGGCATCCAGCATCAGCTCCGACATGCGCACGCCGTCCAAGGGCGCCTTGAACCAGCGCGAGCGGAGGAAGAGAGAGAGCTTGCTGCGGACCTCCATCTCCGGGATGGTCCTCAAGAGCCGCGTGTGGCCGGCACCCCAAAGGAAGGGCATGAGGAACCATTTGCTCCAGACCTTGGCCTTGGCCTCGCGCGACAAGAGCTCGGTTACGTCCGCCTCCGTGAGCCAAAGATCGCGCAGCCGCTCCATGGGAAGATCGTGCGCGAGGGCGCGCGCCAGCATGACGCTATTGATCCCGCCCGCGGAGGCACCCGCGATCACGTCGACGATCACGCGCAGCTCGACCTTGCGCCCGATCTCGCGCAAGAGCTCGAAATAAAGGCCCTCGGTATCGCACTCCGCACCCGGGCATGCCGCCTCGACGGGGTATGCCGCCTCGAGCCGGGCGGCGCGGTCGGCGATCGCGTGGAGCGCCTTCGACGCGCGCACGAGCTTGAGGACCTCCTTGCTGATGCCGTGCATATAGACGGCGAGCGAGATGCCGCCGAAGAACACCATGGCCAGACGGAGCTCTTTCTCGCGCACGCCAATCCCCGCCGCTTGTGCGACGCCGGTCAGTACCGATAGGGCTCGATCTCGAGGAGCGGAAAGGCGCTCAGCACGTGGGGCGCATTGACGGGGGCCGCCGCATGGAGGAAGGAGCGGTCGAGCTCGGCGAAGCGGGTGACGCCGAGAAGCCCGAGGCAGCGCTCGACCTCGTCCTCGAGGAGGGTCAGCATGCGCACGATGCCGGCTTGGCCCGCCGCCGACAGGCCGTAGCACTGCATGCGCCCGAGGCCGACGAAATCCGCTCCCGCCGCGATCGCCTTGACCACGTCGGTGCCGCGGCAGAAACCGCCGTCGATCACGATGCCGGCACGGCCGGCGACTTCCTCGACGATCTCCGGCAGCACCTCGAGCGAGCCCCGCCCATGGTCGAGCTGGCGCCCGCCGTGGTTCGACACGTAGATCCACTCGACCCCGTGCTCGAGCGCTATCTTGGCGTCCTCGCGGGTGGCGATCCCCTTGAGGGCGAGCGGAATGGCGAATTTGTCCTTGATGCGCTTGACCGTGCGCCAGTCGAGGGCGCGCTGGAATTCGCGGCCCTCGACCCGGAGCCGGCCCGCGGTGAAATGGCGCTTGGCGATGTCGCGCTCGCGCCGGCTGTAATGGGCGGTATCGACCGTCAGGCAGAAGGCGGTGTAGCCGTTGTCGATGGCGCGGCGCACATGATCGTCGACGAAGGCATCGTCGCCGCGCACGTAGAGCTGGAAGATGCGCAGCGCCGCGGGCGCCGCCTGGGCGACGCCCTCGAGCCCGGGCTCGCAGACCGAGCTCAGCATGTGGGCGACGCCGAACTCCTCCGCCGCGCGCACGACCGTGGCGGCCGCCCCTTTCTCGAAGGTCTCGAGATTGCCGACGGGTGCGAGGAGGACCGGGAGACGCAGCTTACGGCCGAAGCGCTCGACCGAGGCGTCGACCCGGCTCACGTCGCGCAGGACCCGCGGCCGGAACGCGACCGCGTCGAGGGCCAGGCGATTGCGCCTGAGCGTGGTCTCGCTTTCCGTGCCGCCGACGATGTAATCCCAGTTGTTCTGATCGAGGTTCTGGCGCGCCTTGCGCACGATCTCGTGCAGATTCTCGAAGTCGAGGGCGTCCTCGCCGCGGACGATCCTCTCGGGGACCGAGCGGGCGACGTTCTTCGCGATGGCGTCCTGCCTTTTCGACATCGGCGTCTCTCTCCTACGACGTCTGCGCGATTCGGCGCATGTGCATGTTCCCCCAGAATAGCATGCCTCCTACGGGCCCTGGCAATCCGGGCCAGGGTTGTCTTATGGCAACGGTCCGGCCCCGCCGGTGGCGGTCCGGCCGCGCCGGCGGCGGTCCGGCCGCGCCGGCGGCGGACTCGTCGCGCGAGCCGGCTTCTGCTAGGTTGGCGCCATGCATTGGACCGATCGCCGCCGGCGCTTCCGCGCCATCCTCTCGGGCACGCGTTGTGTCCACCCCGCTTCCGTCTTTGACCCCCTCTCGGCGCGCATCGCCGAGGATCTGGGTTTCGAAGTCGGCATGTTCGCGGGCTCCGTCGCCTCCTTTACCGTGCTTGGGGCCCCCGATCTCATGGTGCTGTCGCTCGGCGAGTTCGCCGAGCAGGCCTATCGTATCTGCCGTGCGGGCAATTTGCCGCTTCTGGTCGATGCGGACCACGGCTACGGGAATGCGCTCAACGTCAAGCGCACGGTCGAGGAGCTCGAGACCGCGGGGGTGGCGGCACTCTCGATCGAGGACACTCTGCTGCCGGCCGCCTTCGGCGCCCATGACGAGACCCGGCTCGTCCCGCTCGCGGAGGGGGTCGGCAAGATGCGCGCCGCCCTTGCCGGGCGGCAGGACCCGAGCCTCGTGATCGCCGGCCGCACGAGTGCTGCCGCAATCACGAGCGTGGAGGACGCGGTCGCGCGCGCCAAGGCTTACGAGGCCGCAGGCGTCGATGCCCTCTTCCTCGTGGGCGTGCGCACGCGCGAAGCCCTCGAGGCGCTGGCGGCGGCGGTCAAGCTTCCGCTCATCCTGGGGGGTGCCGGTCAGGCACTCTTGGACCTCGACTATCTGAGCGCCCATGGCGTGCGCATCTGCCTCCAGGGCCACCAGCCCTTCATGGCAGCGGTACGCGCCGTGCACGAGACCCTGAAAGCGCTCCGCGACGGGACAGCACCCGCAGAGATCGCCGGCCTCGCCCCGGCCGCACTCATGCAGCGGATTACGCGCGAGGAGGACTACCGGCACTGGATGCGGGATTTTTTGGGCGCACGCTGAGCGCGCGCGAGCCTGCATTCCGGACGAGAGAACGAATCAACGCTTAGAGGAGACTCCGATCATGGCACCGACGGTCGTCGTCATCGCAATGGGCGAGATGGGAAGTGGAGTTGCGCAGCGCTTGCGCGAGCGCGGGGCCAGCGTGCGCACCTCGCTCGTCGGGCGCAGTGCCGCGAGCAGGGCGCGCGCCGAGCGCGCCGGGATCGCCCTCGTCGACGACGACGTGAAGCTCGTGGCGGACGCCGATTTCGTGCTTTCGATCATCCCTCCCGGCGAGGCGGTGGCATTTGCCGAGCGCATGGCACCACCCTTGCGTCAGAGCAACCGGCGGCCGGTCTTCGTCGATTGCAACGCGATCAGCCCGCAAACGGCCCGCGAGGTCGCGGCGCGCCTGGCCCCGAGCGGGTCTCCCGTCGTCGATGCCGGCATCATCGGCGGCCCGCCGAAAGAAAGCGAAAACGGCCCACGCTTCTATGCGTCCGGCCCGGAGGCCGCGCGCTTTGCAGCTTTGCGCGAGTATGGGCTCGACGTCCGCCTGGTCGATGCCGCGATCGGCAGCGCCTCGGCCCTCAAGCTCTCCTATGCCTCGCTCACCAAGGGGTTCACGGCGCTCGGTGCCGTGGCGATGCTGGGTGCGGAACGCGCCGGCGTTGCCGGCGTCTTGCACCAAGAGCTCGCTCAGAGCCAGCCTGCGCTCAAAGCCTGGCTCGAGCGACAGGTGCCCCGGATGTATCCCAAGGCTTATCGCTGGGTCGCCGAGATGGAGGAGATCGCCGCCTATCTCGAGGCCGACCCCGCGGGGGCCGAGATCTACCATGGGGCGGCACACCTCTATGCGCGGCTGGCGGCGGCAAGAGCGGCCGGCGGCGCCGAGATCGATACGCTCGAGGCATTCTTGGCAAGGAAGGACTGACTCCGGCTCGGCCCCTCACGCGAGCGGGAAGATCGCGTTGATCTGCCCCGTGCCGGAGCTCGCGAAATAATCGGTCACGATCTCAACCGGCTTGTCGTAGGCGTCCCAGCCGAGTGCCCCGAGCAGCATCGCGGTATCGTGCATGTCGCCCTCGCCGCGGCAGAGCTCGGCATATTCGGGCAGCATGGCGACGAAAGTCTTGAAGTCGCCGCGGCGCCAGAGCTCGACGACCCGCAAGTCCACTTGGCGGTAGAACTCGCGGCTGATCTCGTGCATCGCCTCCTCAGGGCTGCCGTTGTCGTTGAAGCGGTGCGAGAGCGAGCCGCTCGCGAGCACGGCGACCGTCGAGCCGCTCTCCTCGATCGCCTCGCGGAGTGCTATGCCGAAGCGGCGGCTCTCGTCGAGCTTGTGCCAGCTGCACCAGGCCGCGATCGAGACCACCTTGAAGTGCCGGTCCGCGTTCATGTAGCGCATCGGCACGAGTGTTCCGTACTCGAGCTCGAGGCTGGCGACCTCGTGCGCGCGCGTGAAGACGCCGTGCGCCGTGGCCTTGGCGGCGATGAGGCGACCGAGGACGGGATTGCCGTCATACTCATAGGGCATGTCCTTGATGAAATGCGGCAGCTCGTTGCTCGTATAGAGGCCCTTGAAATGGCCGTTGCAGTTGACGTGATAGCCGGCGTTGACCAGCCAGTGCACGTCGAGGACGACGATGGTGTCGACGCCGAGCGCCCTGGCGCGCCGCCCGATGACGCGGTGGCCCTCGATCGCCGCCTCGCGGCAGCCGTGATGCTTGCCCGGCAGCTCGGAGAGATAAAGCGACGGCACATGCGTGACCTTGGCCGCCAATGCGAGCCTTCCCATCGCTTCCTCCTCAGCCCGCGGTGCCGGACTCCGCTTCGTCCTCGACGATCCTATTGACCAGGCACCCGATCCCTTCGATCTCGGTCGCGACCTCGTCGCCCGGCTTCACGTCGACGAGCCCTTCCGGCGTTCCGGTCAGAATGACGTCGCCCGTGCCGAGCGTCATGAAGGCGGAGAGATACTCGATCAGAAACGGGATGTCGAAGACCATGTCGCGCGTCGACCCCTCTTGGGTGAGCCTGCCGTTGACCCTCGTCGTGAGCCGCAGGTTCATGGGGTCACGAACGTCCGCCGCATCGACGAGCCAGGGGCCGAGGGGGGTTGCCCCGTCGCGGCCCTTCACCCGCAGGTTGGGGCGGTAATAGTTTTCGAGGTAGTCGCGGATCGCGTAATCGTTCGCGACGGTGTAGCCGGCTATGTGACGGTAGGCGTCCTTGCGCGCGGTAGCCCTCGCGGGCTCGCCGATCACGACCGCGAGCTCGCATTCGTAATGCATGAAGCCGACGTCCGGCGGGCGCGGCGTGGTGCCGCGGTGGCCGATCACCGCATTCGGCCCCTTGAGGAAGACGAGCGGCTCCGTGGGTGCTTTGAAGGCGAGCTCCTTGGCGTGATCGGCGTAATTGAGCCCGAGAGCGAAGATGGTCCGGGGCACCACCGGCGGCAGCCACACGACCTCGTCCTCGCGGAGGATGCGGCCGCAGGCTAGCCTGACGCCGCTTGCCGCGGCATTCGCCTCGTGGACGGCACCTTCAAAGGCCACGCGCGCGCGCTTCACCCTCCTCCTCCCGGACCCGCGTCGCCCTCCGCCACGAGCCGGTTCTCGAGCCGGCCGACGCCCTCGATCTCGATGCTGACCCTATCGCCCGCGCGCGCGAGGGGGGCCTTCTCCGGCGTGCCGACATGGAGCAGGTCGCCCGCCCGGAGCGTCACGAAGGCGCTCACGTCGGCGATGAGGTGCCCGATCCCGCGCACGAGGTTCGCGGTGCTGTTCTCCAAGCGAAGTTCGCCGTTGATCCTGATGCGGACGCCCAGCTCGCCGGGACGCGCGAGATCGCGTTTGTCGACGATCCAGGGCCCGATCGGGCAGAAGCCGTCGCGGCAGCGTTGGCGCACCGCGGGGCGGAAGAGGCTCGCATGGGGGACCGAGACATCGTTGACGATGGTGAAGCCGCGCACGTAGTCGAGGGCTTCCTCCGCGCGCACCCGGCGCGCGCTGCGGCCGAAGACGACGGCAAGGGCAGCCCCGATCTCGACCGCCTCGATCTCGGGGGCCAAAGGGATGGCGCCACCGCAGCCGATCCAGGTATTGGCCGGCTTGAGATAGAGCACAGGGGCAACCGGCGGCGCCTGGTAGGGCGGGGCCAGCATCGCCTCCCCGAGGGCGGCAACCGCACCCTTGTAGTTGAGGAGCGTGCCGTAGACCGCACCCGCAACCGGAACCTCCCATTCCACCTCGTCGAGGGCCAAGGTGCCTCCGCGGCACTGGATGCGGCCCGATGCCGGATCGACCTCGAAGGTCGCGGGCTGCTGCATGCCGCGGAGCCGCGCGAGTGCCCTGGGCATGGCTGCGCCCTCCCGGCCCTCAGCCCGGCACCACGTGGGTGCCCGTCCTGCCGGCGAGCGCGTTCGCGATGTTCGCCGGGTCGGTGATGATGCAGCGCTGCCCTCCGGCCTCGAGAAACTCGATCGCGGCCTCGATCTTCGGTCCCATGCTGCCGCGATCGAACTGCTCCTCGGCATGGTAGCGCTTGGCCTCGCTCAAGCTGAGCCGGTCGAGCCAGCGCCGGCGCGACGTGTTGAAGTCGAGTGCCACCTTCTCCACTCCGGTCGAGACCAGGAGGAGGTCGGCGCCGACTTGGCGCGCCAAGAGGCTCGCGGCCAAGTCCTTGTCGATCACCGCCTCGACCCCGCGCAGGTTGCCGTCCTCGTCCTCGACGACCGGAATGCCCCCGCCCCCGCAGCCGATGACGAGATAGCCCGCACGCGCGAGAAAGGCGATCACGTCGAGATCGACGATCCGTCGCGGCCGGGGCGAGGGTACGACTCTGCGCCAGCCGCGGCCCGCGTCCTCCTTGACCACCCAGCCTTGCTCGGCGGCGAGCTTCTTGGCGCGGCTCTCGTCCATATGCGAGCCGATGGGCTTGCTCGGATCCTGGAAAGCAGGATCCGCGAGATCGACGAGGGTCTCGGTCACCACGGCCACGGGCTTGCGCGCGATGCCGCGCTTCTTGAACTCGTTGCGGAAGGCGCGCGCGAACATATAGCCGATCGCACCCTGGAGATCGGCACCGGCATAGTCCATCGGTATCGACGACACCTCGTGGATCGCAAGCTCCGAGCGGCGCAGGATGAACCCCATTTGCGGCCCGTTGCCGTGGGTCACGATCACGTTCCAGCCCTCGGCGATCATCTCGGCGATATGCTGGGCGGTGACTGCCGCCGCGGCATACTGGTCGGGGATCGACTGATGGTCCTTGTCGATGATGAGCGAGTTGCCGCCGACTGCTATGACCGCAAGCTTGCCGTGAGCTGCCATCCCCCCTCCCCTAGGCCGCACCGTCACTCGGCGGCGACGGCCTCGGCCAGTGCTGTCACCGCGGCCGTGAAGCAGCCGAGCGGCGCATGCGTAATGCCGGCGCCGATCTGGCCGATGCCCGCCCGGCGGTGGGCGATGCCGGTGTTGATGACCGGCCGCAGTCCGGTATCGACCACCTTCCGCGCATCGATGCCGGCGGGCGTACCGGCGAAGTCGAGGGCGGGCAAGGTGAACGCCTCGTTGCGCCCAAGCGTTATGTGCTCCATCGCGCGCGTATTGGCGACCGCGTCGGCGGGGGCGCCGCCGACGAACTTGACGATGGCGGGGGCCGCGGCCATGGCGAAGCCGCCGAGCCCCGCGGTCTCGGTGATCGCACTGTCGCCCAGGTCGGGGGCCGCGTCGGCAACACTGTAGCCGGGAAAGAAGAGGCCCTCGACGAGGGGAGCGGGGGCCGTGAACCAGCGTCCGCCGAAAGCGCTCAGCTGAATGCCGAACTCGACCCCGTTGCGCGCCATCGCCGTCACCATGCTGCTGTCGGCGACCCCGCGCGCCGCATCGAGCATCGCCTTGCAGGCGGCCATCGAGAGATTGAGGAAGAAATGGTCGTTGCCTGCGATGAAGGCGACCGTCGCCGCGACCTGGCGCCGCCCCACCTTGGAGCCGAGCAGGGCCGGCACGAGCTGCTTCAAAAGCAGGGCCGTGGCGGCGGCGTTGCGGTTGTGCACCTCGTCGCCCATGTGGAGCGCTTGGGCCATGATCGGCTTGAGCTCGAGCGGCCCGAGCAGTGCCAAGCCCGCCGCAAGGGTTGGGCGCAGCGTCTTCGCCATCCAGCGCAGGCGCTCGATCACCTCGCGGCCCTGGGCGCCGAAGCGCAGCGCCTTGCCGAGGCCCTCGTTCAGATTGCTGAAGGCGAGGCCGCCCGTGGCCCGCTCGCGCACCGCCCAGACCGGCATGGACGGGCTGATGACGCCGGCCATGGGGCCGACGGCGCCGTGGTGATGACAGGGGGCGAAAGCGATCTCCCCACTCGCCGCGAGCCGCTCGGCACCACCCGCGTCGCGGGCCCAGCCTTCGAAGAGGATGGCACCGACGACGGCACCCTGCATCGGCCCGCACATGCGCTCCCATGCGATCGGCGGCCCGGCATGGAGGATCGTCCGCCCTCCCATGCGCGGCACTAGCTCCCGTGCCAAGCCGATCCCCTCCAGCACCGGCTGGGCCTCGCGATAGGCCGCGAAGGCGATGCGGTTGGCCGCTTCGACTCTCGGCTCGTTGACGAGGCGCCCGAGTTCGAGGCCGGCGGCACGGTCGCCCTCGGCAGGCGGCGCCCAGGCGAGGGCCGTCACCTCCCCGCCCGCGGCCGCGATCGCTTCCGCGAAGGAGCCGAGGCCGACGTTGACCACGCTGAGCTTGCTGTCGAAAAGGCTCATGGCAGCAGGCGCTTGGCGCTGCGGGGGGTATCCCCCAACGCGCCGGCCGCGTCGGCCGCACCGACGATGCGGGCCGCGAGCCTTACCGCCTGGGCATTGCTCGTGCTGAGCTCCATGCCGGCATTGCGCAGCGCCTCCTCCTGACGCGCGAGCCCCTGCGGATCACCCGCGGTGCCGCAGACGAACCCGACCACCGCGAGCTTGCGCCCGCCCTTCGCCGCCTCCTTGAGCGCCTCGCGCACGACGGGTGCGATCTCGCCGGCGGGATCGGGATGGGAGCCGTAGCCGAGGACGACGTCGAGCAGGACGACGGCAACCTCGGGATCGGCCGCCTCCTTGAGGAGGCGCTCGTTGCGCAGGCGCTGATCGATCATGGGATGGGGACGGCCGCGCGTGAAGAGATCGTCGCCGAGGTCGACGAGCGTATGGGCACGGCTGCGCCAGACGTCCTCGAGCTCGCGCGCGGCACCCACGGGCGTATTCGAGAAGACCGGTGCCAGCACCTCGCCGAGCAGGAGCGACGCCTCGTAGCAGAAGGTGCCGCCGCTATAAAGGGCGCGGATGAAGCGCTGCGATGGCAGGGGCGGGGGCGGTGCTGCTGTCGCGGATGAGACTTCCGCCTGCACCACCCTCGCCTCGCCCCTGGCGAGGGCTACCGCCGCGTCGGCTGCGTCCTCGAGCGTCTTGGCGGCCGTGAGGTTGGCGCCCGCGAGCGTTGCCGGATCGGCGCCAAGGAAATTGACCACCACCGGCTTGCCCGCGCGCCGCGCACTCGCGAGAACGGCCTCGGCAACCGCCGGTGCCGGCGGCTTCGAAATGAGAACGATGACCTTGGTCGCGGGATCGGCGGCAAGGGCGGCAATACCCTGCTGCATGGTGATGCCGCCCACCTCGGCATGGAGGTCGTGCCCGCCGGTTCCGATCGCCTGCGAGATGCCCATGCCGTGGCGGTCGATCAGGCAGGTCACCTGCTGGAGGCCCGTGCCCGAGGCGGCGACGACGCCGATCCCGCCGCGGCGCACGACGTTGGCAAAGCCGAGCGGAATGCCGCCGATGATCGCGGTACCGCAGTCCGGCCCCATGACGAGGAGATCGTGTCGTGCCGCGTAGCGCTTCAGCATGACCTCGTCAGCTAAGGCCACATTGTCGCTGAACAGCATCACGTTGAGGCCGAGCTTGAGCGCCTTGAGCGCTTCCGCCGCGGCATATTCGCCGGGAGTCGAGATGAGGGCCAAATTGGCGGCGGGCAGCTCCTTGAGCGCCATCTCGAGGCTGCGCGGCGGCTCCCTGATCTCGCCCGCGCCGCCGCGCGCGCGGGCGGCATTCTCGGTCAGCATGGCCTCGCCCGCGGCGGCGGCGGCGGCGAGGGCTTCCTCGCTCTCGCCGGCGAGGGCGACAAGAAGGTCGTTCGGTCCGGCAGCGGCCGCGCGGTCGAGCAGCCCCGCCTCGCGCAGAAGGGCGAGGTTATTCTCGGTTGCCATGACCGCCGAGGCCTGCGTCACCCCCGGCATCTTCGCGATGCGCGCCGAGAGCTGCATGAGCGACACGGAATCGCGATAGAAATTCCGTATCACCCGCGTGAGATTGGCCATGGGGCCTGCGTCCTTCCTAGCGTTCCCACGTTCTCCCCATCGCCAAGCGACCACCGGGGCGAGGGTGACTCCGGCACCTTCGAGCGCCTTGTCCGAGGTCACCGCAATCGGATATCGTCATTGTAGCGAAGTCAAATGGGGCTTGTCCCACCGTCCTTCGGCCGCGCCTGCCGTGCCGCCGGACGCTCCGGGGCGGGGCTTTCGGCTGTTCGAGGGACGCGGTGCTGGACGCGAGCGACAGTCTCGATCTGGCCACGCTTGGCGGGCGCTTGCAGGCAGGCAGCTTGACGCCCGTAGAGATCGTGGAGGGTAGCCTCGCGCGCATCGCCGCGCGCGGCGACGACAAGGTCTGGATTCACCTCCTCCCGCGCGCCGAGCTCATCGCCCGCGCCCTGGCCTTGGCTAAGGACGGGGCCGCGGGCCGGCCGCTCTATGCCATCCCCTTTGCCGTCAAGGACAATATCGACTTGGCCGGCCACCCGACGACCGCGGCTTGTCCGGATTTCGCCTATCACCCGGGCCGGAGTGCCGCCGTGGTCGAGCGGCTCATCGCCGCCGGCGCCATCCTCGTCGGCAAATGCAATCTCGACCAGTTCGCGACCGGGCTCAGCGGCACGCGCTCGCCCTACGGCGCACCCGCGAGCGTTTTCAATGAAGAATACATCTCGGGCGGCTCGAGCTCGGGCTCGGCGGTCGCGGTCGCGGCGGGCCTGGTGAGCTTCGCCCTCGGCACGGACACCGCGGGCTCCGGGCGCATTCCGGCGGCCTTCAACAACCTCGTCGGGCTCAAGCCGACCCGCGGGCTCCTCAGCACGCGCGGGGTGGTTCCCGCCTGCCGCTCGCTCGACTGCGTCTCGATCTTCGCCTTGAGCGCAGACGACGCACGCCAGGTGCTCGCGTCAGCACGGGGCTTCGATGCCGCGGATCCGTTCTCGCGCCGCGCGAACGCCGCGGCCGACGCCGCCATGCCGAGGACGGTAGAGGGCTGCCGCTTCGGCGTGCCGCGCCCGGACGAGCTCGAGTTCTTCGGCGATGCGGAAGGCGCCGAGCGCTTTGCCGAGACGCTGCGCCTCGTCAAGCGCCTGGGCGGCATCCTCGTCGAGATCGACTTCACGCCGTTCCTGGAGACGGCGCGCCTCCTCTACGGCGGACCGTGGCTCGGCGAGCGCTATGCCGCCATCCGAGACTTCATCACGCGCCAGCCCGAAGCGCTCCATCCGGTGACGCGGCAGATCATCGAGGCCGGCGCCAAGCCGCTCGCAGCGGATGCCTTTCTCGGCTATTACCGCTTGAAGGAGCTGCGGCGCGTGACCGACCGGGCCTGGGAGCGCATCGACGTGCTGCTGACGCCGACGGCCGGACGCAGCTACAAAATCTCCGAGCTGCTCGCCGACCCGATCCGGCTCAACAGCAATCTCGGCTACTATACCAACTTCATGAATCTGCTCGATCTTTCCGCCCTTGCGGTGCCCGCGGGGTTCGCTGCGAGCGGGCTTCCCTTCGGCGTCACGCTGGCGGCACCCGCCTGGTGCGATGAGGCGCTGCTCGCGCTCGGCGACGCACTGCATCGCGCGCAAAAGCCTCACCTCGGCGCCACGCGGCACGCGCTGCCGCCCGGTCGCGCGGGGGCGGCGACCGGCAGCGGCACGCACGCGCGCATGGTGCGCCTGGCGGTCTGCGGCGCCCATATGTCGGGGCTGCCGCTCAACCATCAGCTGATCGAGCGCGGCGGCCGCCTCTTGCGACGCTGCCGGACGGCACCGCACTATCGGCTCTTCGCCCTGCCCGGCGGTCCGCCCGCACGTCCCGGGCTCCTCCGAAGTGCGGACGGCCGCGCGATCGAGATCGAGGTGTGGGAGCTGCCGAGCGCTGCTTTCGGCGCTTTCGTCGACGGCATTCCAGCCCCGCTCGGCATCGGCACGCTCGAGCTCGAGGACGGCGAGCAGGTCAAGGGCTTCCTCTGCGAAGCCTATGCCGCGGAAGGTGCGCGGGACATCAGCGAGCTGGCAAGCTGGCGACGCTATCTCGCCGCACAGAGCCAGCAGCAGCAATGAAGCTCCTTGGGGCAGCTTCGCAGTCGACGGGGAGTCGAGCATGACCATGATCAAAGCCGAGCCCTATGCCTTCGCGCTCGAGCCCGCGCACGCGGCACTCCTCATCATCGACATGCAGCGCGATTTCGTCGAGCCCGGCGGCTTCGGCGAGGCCCTCGGCAACGACGTGTCGCTCTTGCGCAAGGCCATCCGCCCGACCCGCCTGGTGCTCGAGAAGGCGCGCAAGGCCGGTCTCCTCGTCATCCATACACGCGAGGGCCATCGCCCCGACCTCTCCGACCTTGCGCCCGCCAAGAAGGCGCGCGGCAGGTTGAAGTGCGGGATCGGCGACAAGGGCCCCATGGGCCGCATCCTGGTGCGCGGCGAATACGGCCACGACATCATCGACGAGCTCAAGCCCAAGGCGGGCGAGCCGGTCGTCGACAAATCCGGCAAAGGCGCCTTCTATGCGACCGATCTCGACGCCATGCTCAAGAGCCGGGGCATCCGGCAGCTCGTCGTCTGCGGCGTCACCACCGAGGTCTGCGTCAACACCACCGTGCGCGAGGCGAACGACCGCGGCTACGACTGCCTCGTGCTGGAGGATTGCGTCGCGTCCTATTTTCCCGAATTCCAGGAGTATGCGCTCAAGATGATCAAGGCGCAGGGCGGCATCTTCGGCTGGGTCGGCCGCTCGGCGCAGCTGCTGCCGGCCCTGGTCAAACGCGAGGCAAAGCCGGCGAAGAGGAAACCGACCAAGGCGGGAGCCAAGATGCCGCCGAAGAGGGCGTCCAAAAAGGCGCCGAAGAAAGCGGAGGAAGCGGCTCGAGCGGGGGCATAGTCGAACGTAATTTTCCGCAGTGATACGGAACAGGGGGATGGCAATGACGGCACAAGCAAGTTCGGCGGCCCCGGTGCGCTGGTGGGTACCGGGCGATTGGAACGCGTTCTTCGGCCTCTTCACCAACGTGGCACTCAACGTCATCGTGCTCACCGGGCTTTGCCTGGGCGTGGTCAAGCTGCCCGACGACATCGTATTCGGGCGCGTGCTGCCGGCCCTCGGCATCGCCTTGCCGATCGGGAATCTCTACTATGCCTACCTCGCCTATCGCCTCTCCAAGGCCGAGAACCGCGGCGATGCGGCAGCGCTGCCTTACGGGCCGAGCGTGCCGCACATGTTCATCGTCGTCTTCATCGTCATGCTGCCGATCTACCTCAAGACCAGCAACGCGCTCCTGGCCTGGCAGGCCGGGCTCGCCTGGGCCTTCATCATCGGCGTCATCGTGCTGATCGGCGCCTTCATCGGCCCGACCGTGCGCAAATACACCCCGCGCGCGGCCATGCTGGGAACCCTCGCCGGCATCTCGATCGCCTTCATCTCGATGCGCCCCGCCTTCCAGATGTGGGAGGTGCCATGGATCGCCTTCGTCTCGCTCGGCATCGTGCTGATCAGCTGGACCGCGAACGTGCGCCTGCCCTGGGGCATTCCGGGCGGGCTCGCCGCGATCATCGTCGGCACCGTGATGGCCTGGGCGGCCTACGTCTTCGGCTGGAGCGACGTGGTGCAGCCCGCCGAGGTCCACGCCTCGCTCTCCCACTTCGGGATTCACCTGCCCTGGCCGAGTGGGGACGTGATCACCGGTCTCAGGGACGTGGCCCCCCTCCTCGTCACCGCCATCCCGATCGGCATCTATAATTTCACCGAAGGCATGAACAACGTGGAAAGTGCGGCCGCGGCGGGCGACAACTACAACCTGCGCAACGTTCTCTTGGCCGACGGGATCGGTGCCATCGCCGGCTCGCTCCTCGGCAGCCCCTTCCCCCCCGCGGTCTATATCGGCCACCCGGGCTGGAAGGCGGTCGGCGGCCGCATCGGCTATTCGCTCGCGACCGGGATCGTCATAGCCCTCGTGTGCTTCCTCGGCATCGCCGCCCTCCTGCGCGCGGTCGTCCCGCTCGTCGCCATCCTGCCGATCCTCCTCTATATCGGCCTCGTGATCGGCGCCCAGGCCTTCCAGGCGAGCCCGGCGAAGCATGCCCCTGCGGTGATCCTCGCGATCATCCCCAGCATCGCCGAGTGGGGCCAGCTCCAGATCGACAGCGCGCTGAATGCCGCCGGAACCACCGCCGACAAGGTCGGTGCCGCCAAGCTGGCGGGCTCGGGGGTGATCTATCACGGCATGGAGCTCCTCGGCGGAGGTGCCGTGCTCGCCGGTCTCGTGCTGGGGGCGATCGCCGCCTTCATCATCGACCGCGAGTTCAACAAGGCGACGATCTATGCCTTTGCCGGCGCCGTGCTTTCCTATTTCGGCTTCATCCACGGCCTGCAGCTCGAGGTCGGCGCCTCGCCGGCGGTGGCCCTCGGCTATCTCCTGCTCGGTTGCATCTGCTACGGCCTCGGCATGCGCGAGGCGAAGGCGGCGTAGCGGCGCGCGAGAGGCACCCCTCCACGGCCGAGTCCGTCGCGGAGGGGCAAGCCGCGAGGCCGGCGCGCGGCCTCAGCGATTGGCGTCGCTCCAATCGTTGAGGAACTCCTTGACCGCGCGCTCGGCCACGTCCTTGAGCTGCGTTGCGAAGGTATTCGCCTCGCCCTTGAGGTAATAGAATCTATCCCAAATCTCGGCCTTGCCGGTGAAGGGGAGTCCTGTGTGGGCGATCCGAGCGCCTCTCAGCACGGCGCTCAAACCGACGTGGACGAAGGCCACGCAGCCGTCGGCACCTTGTGCCGGATAGATCGCCATGCGAAAAATCGGGATCGCATAGCTGCGGTCGAAGGCGCGCTGGCGCTCCTCCCGCTGTCGCAGCCAGGCCTCCCACTCCGCTTCGCCTGCGGAAAGCGAGGGTGGCGGGGGTTCCGCCGCTCCGCGAGAGTCCTTGCGGATCAGCACCCGCGCCTCCGCGAGGTCGTACCAGCGCAGCCTCGATTGCTCGCCGTAGAACTTGATCGTGGCCATGACGTCCTTGAGGTCGGCGGCGCAGCCTTTGGCGCTATTTTCCGGCGCCTCCACGAAGTAAACGACAGCCGCGATCTTGCGGAGGAGGTACGCCGGTTCCGCCCTTGCCGCCCACGGCAAGAGTGCCAGCGCCAGGACGAGCGCAGCACTCAACCGCCCCATGTCCGCCCTCCGCGGCGATCGTCCATCCGCCCCCTGCCCCCGGCCTAGGTTCTCCCCCTGCCGAGCGCACCCTCATGCAAGGTCGTAAGCTCGGCCAGGCTGGCGACCTCGAAGTCGGGACGCATCGCTTCCGCGTCGACGCGCGGCGGCGGGGTCGCCCCCCAACCCGGCCGACCCTTGCGGCGATTGACCCACAGCGTGGCCAGGCCCAGCGACTTGGCGGGTACGATGTCATGGAAGATGCTCTGGGCTGCATGCAGCACTCGCGGCTTCTCGACGCCGAGCGCCTTCTTGATGTCGGCGAGCGCGAATTCGAAGTTCCGGATGTTCGGCTTATAGGAACCCACGTCCTCGGCGGTAATAACGCGGTCGAAGACGACGCCGAGTCGCTCGCGGCTCTTGGCGAAGGAGGCGCGGTCGACATTCGAGATGATGACAAGCTTAAAGTGAGCCTTCAGGTACTGGAGCGCCTCCACGCTGTCGGGAAATACGGGCCAGCGTCCGACCGAGCCGCCGAATGCCACGGCATCCTGCGGCTCAAGCGGTACATTCCAGCGCTCGGCGAGCCGGCCCAGGACGTCGCCGAGAATTGCAGGGTAGAGCTTTCCCGGCGTCGCCGCCTCGCACGCCGCCTCGGCCTCGCCGAAGGCGGTGAGCAGAGTGTCGTCGTCGGCACGAATGCCGTAGCGTGCTGCCCAGGGCCGGAGCTCGGCCAGGATGCCGCGCTCCCAATCGATGAGGGTCCCGTAGCAGTCGAATGTGAGCGTCGTGAAATCGGTAAGCCTGCGCAGCATGCCTCGCCCCCGCTTTCGTTCGCGGCCCTGAAGACCGCACCATCAGTTATATTCCTCGAGCTCGCGCCGCGGGCATTCTCCCTCCGCAGGCGCGGAGAGGCAAGGGAGGCCGGTTCAGCGGGCACTGTGCCGCCGGGGCCTTGCGTTGACTCGCGCGCGGCGGCCATGTAGACCGGCACGCTTGCCGCGGCGTAGGTGCCGGCACACGCCCCGGCCGCAAGTGTCAGGAAGCGCCGCATGATCGTCGACGCGCTGCAATACGGCTTCTTCAGCCGCGAGAGTTTCGAGGCGCTGCGGGCGGCCAAGGTCGGTTGCGTCACGGCAACGCTCGGCTTCTGGGAGGGTACCGTCGACTCCCTGGATGCCATCGCGCGCTGGCGCGACTTCGCCCGCGTGTTCGCCGACGCGTTCGCGATTGCGCGGAATGCCCGCGAGATCCGCGACATCGCCGCATCGGGGCGTGTAGCGGTGCTGCTCGGCTTTCAGAACGCGACGCTCTACGAGGGCCGCATCCGCTTCGTCGAGCTTTTCGCCGAGCTCGGCGTGCGGGTCGTCCAGCTCACCTACAACAATCAGAACGAGCTCGGGGGCAGTTGCTACGAGGAGGCGGATTCCGGTCTCTCGCGCTTCGGCGGGGAGGTCGTGCGCGAGATGAACCGCACGGGCGTCCTCGTCGATCTCTCGCATGCGGGCGAGCGCACCACGCTCGACGCCATTCGCCATTCGCTGAAGCCGGTCGCCCTCAGCCATGCGAACCCCGCCTCGCTCGTCAAGCACAAGCGCAACAAGGGCGACGACGTGCTCAAAGCGCTGGCCGAGCGGGGCGGGGTCGTCGGCTGCACGGCCTATCGCCACTTGACCGGCGAGCGCCACGCGAGCTCGCTCGACGCCTGGTGCGAGCTGGTGGCGAAAACGGTCGGGATCGCCGGCATCGATCACGTCGGCATCGGCACGGCACGAGGCCACAACAGCTCGCCGGGCGAGCTCGACTGGATGCGGATGGGACGCTGGACGCGCGCCCTGGATTATGGCGCGGGCTCCGCGACCAAGCCCGGCCTGGCACCACCCGCGGACTGGCTGCGCGAAGTGCGCGACCTCGGACAGGTTCCGGACGCCCTCAAGCGCGTCGGCTTCAACGCGGCCGAGGTCGACAAGATCACGCACGGAAACTGGCTGCGGCTCTATGACGCGGTCTTTGCGGCCTAGAGCATTTTCGCCTCAGACAGAACCACTCCGCTCGTCGTCACCCTCGGGCCTGACCCGAGGGTCCATGGATTGCCGGGTCGAGCCCGGCAATGACGAGGAGAGACGCGCTTCCAAATGAGCGAAACCCACCTAGAATTCGAACATGTCGAAGAGGTCGCAGATCGCCGGCCGGTTGACCGGCACGTAGGGATTGTCGGGCTCCGCGACCGGGTTCGGCAGATTGTCGCGGCTGCGCTTGCTCAAGGGGGCAAGCCGCCAGTTGCGCTCGATGAACTTCACGACCGAAGCATGGTCGCAGTAGCTATGGACCACGCGCCCGCCCTTGGCGAAGGGCGAGACCACGATGAAGGGGATGCGCGGCCCGTCGCCCTGGAAATCGAGCGGCTGAATGTAGCCGGAGTCGTAGTAGCCCCCGCCCTCGTCGAAGGTAACGAAGACCGCACTCCGGGCGAAGAGCGCCGGGTTCGCCTGCAGCGTTTCGACGATGCGCCTCGTGAAGGCCTCGAAGAGGACGACTTTCGAGCTCGCGGGATGACCGTCGAGAATCTCGTCGGGTTTGACGTAGGCGACGGCGGGCAAGCTGCCGCGCGCGATGTCGCCGTAGAGATCCTGGACGTCCTTGAGGTGCTCGGCGCGCGCTGCCTGATTGCCCATGATCGACGCGGAGAACTGAAACGAATTGCAGAGCGCGCAGTAGCGGTTGGGCCGGCCGGCCACGGCGCGGTCGAACATCCCGCCGTAATAACGCCATGAGACGCCCTTCTCGGAAAGCGCCTCCCCGATGGTGCGCAGGCCGGAAGGCGGTACCGCGTACCGGCTCGTACTGGGTGTGCCGTCCGCGTTGTAGGCGGGGAAGAGATTGTTGATGGCGTAATAATGGCCGGCGGCACAGTTGGGATCGATCGGAGGCTGCAACGACTTGAGATAGGCCACGATGGCGCCGACCCCCGGCTGGGACGGATCGGCGCATTTGCTGTACCAGCCGTCGAGCCTGTAGCGGTTGGGCGTCCCCGGCCGCGGATCGGGGTCGGCGATCATCGCGGGCGGCGGGGACGCCGGAGTGCCGTGGCCGTCGCTGTAGAAGAGATCGTCGGCTGCCATGAGAAAGAAATGCTCGACCATGGTGCCGCCCATCTGGGCCTGGTGATAGTTGTCGCTCATCGTGTAGTCGTCGGCGAGGCGCTTGAGATAGGGTGCGGCACCGTCGTTGACGTTGTAGAAGGCGGAAGCCGTCCCGCCGCCCTGGTTCCTTGCCGAAGCACTCACGGCGACGAAGGCATAGAGGTCGCTCAGGCAGCCGCTCGGGTTCGCCTTGCTTGCCTGCGCCGCGCTGCAGTCGGATTGCTGCCACATCTGGAAGAAGCGGTGGATCGTGTCGCCGGTGTAGGAATCATAAGGCAGCTTCGGCCCGCGCAAGGGGAAGGGGCCGTTGGGCAGCTGAAGCGCTTGCGCGACCCGCGTGTCCGCACCGCTCTTGCTATCTAAGCCGCTCGCCCCG
>DATJAC010000258.1:0-3348 GCA_035516655.1 Alphaproteobacteria bacterium
GTCGTGTAGGAGTTGAAGCTGGTGAGCTTGACGTAGGCGATGTCGCCGCGCCGCGCGTAGCTCACGGTCGGCGGCACGATGAGGGCGCGGGAGAGGGCGAAATCGTGCGACGTGCGGTCCTTGGCGCGGAGGAACGTCGCGTGGATCTGGCTGCCCACGGGTCCGCGCAGTCGGTCGACCACGGTATCGAGGGGCAGCTCGCCGACCGCATCGCCGTCGATCTGCAAAAGGACGTCGTCGGGCTCGATTCCCGCCTTGGCCGAGGGGCTGTCCTCCAAGACCGAGACGACGCGGAAGTCCTTGCCGTCCTGCCGGACGGTGATGCCGATGCCGCCGAAGCCGTCGCGCTGGGCGCGCTGATCGCGGGCCGCCGCCGCCGTGGCGTAGCGCGAGAAGGGATCGAGGCCCTTGAGGGCACCCGCGAACACGGTGTCGTAAATCGTCTCGACGTCGGTCTCGCGGAGTGCCGGCGAAAGCCCGCGCGCGCTGTCGATCGCGAGGCTCGTGGTGTGCGCCCAGGCCACCGGGTCGTCGCCGTGCGGGGCCGCGAAATCGACCCCCTGTCCGTCGTCGTAGGCGAGGTGCAGCGTCTCCCCGCTCCGCGTCAGCTTGAGCTTCGGGTCGATCGTCTCCAACTGCTCCACACCGGCGACGGCGAGTTCGCCGATCGAAACCGGTTCGAGATAGCGTTGGGAGATTTCGCTGAAGCCGGCGCCGAATTCCTGGTCGGTCATGGTGACGAAGGCGCTATGGGAGCCCTCGGAGGGCTGAACGCAGGCGGCGAGCCCGAAAAGAAGGAGGAGGGCGCTGCCGAGACGCAACTGCCGGTGCTTCGCGAAAGCTACGACCGTCAGCATGCTTGTCGACCCGTCGCTCACTCGACTCGCCTCTAGCCCCACGCTCCGCCATGAGCGCCCCGCCGGCCCTATGGCAGGGTCGCCCGTCATCCCCACGAACTTCCGGCGCACGACCACGCCCGTGCCGCCAAGGACGGCGGTCGAGAGCCCGTCGAATGACTGTATTCGCCCGCTGTGCCTAACTATACGTAGCGCAGCATGCTTTCTTTGTACAAGAAAATCCTCGGCGAAATTGCCTTCGGCGCGAAAATTTCTGCAGATTTGCTTTGCCGCCGCTCAAGCGGGGTGGGGAGGGCAGCGCCAAGAGCCCGGCCCAGCCGTCACGCGTGCCGACCGGGCCGCCCCTTGGCGCGGGGGCCGCGCGGATGGCCCCGATGGGTGTTTCTGGCGCCGCTCGGCCGCTTCCCCGGCCGCCCGCCGGGGGCGTCCCCCAGGATTTCGAAGATCAGCCCGCCCGTCACCATGTCGGCCTCGGCAAGGCGCACCTCGACCTTGTCGCCGAGCGTGAAAATCCGCCCGCTCGAGCGCCCGACCAGGCGGTGGCGGAGCTCCTCGTGGAGGTAATAGTCGGAGGGGAGCGTGCTGATCGGCACCAGCCCGTCCGCGCCCGTCTCCGCGAGGGTCACGAAGAGGCCGAAGCGGGTGACGCCGGAGACCCGTCCGGCAAAGCTGGCCCCCACTTTGGGAACCAAATAGGCGGCGACGAAGCGGTCCTCGGCGTCACGCTCGGCGGCATCGGCGCGCCGCTCGGTCATGGAGATATGCTCGCCGAGTCGCGCGAAGAGCGCGTGCGGCACGGCGGGCGCCAGACCGTCCGGCCCGAGCCCGAGGGCCGCGATGAGGCCGCGGTGGACGAGGAGATCGCTATAGCGGCGGATGGGCGAGGTGAAGTGGGCGTAACGCCTGAGGGCGAGGCCGAAATGGCCGTGGTTGTCCGGGCTGTAGACGGCCTGGGCCTGGCTCCTGAGGACGACCTCGCTCACGAGCTGGCTGTGCGGCGTGCCGGCGGCTTTCTCCAGGATCTGGGTGAAGTGCCGGGGGGCCAGCACCTGGCCCTTGGCGAGCTTGTAGCCGAGGCTGGCGAGGAATTCCCTGAGGGCGTCGATCTTCTCGGCCGCCGGCTCGTCGTGCACGCGATACATGCAGAGCGTGCGTTTCTGCTCGAGGGTCTCGGCCGCGCAGACGTTGGCCGCGATCATGAATTCCTCGATGAGCCGATGGCTGTCGAGCCGCGCGCGCGGGACGATGCGCTCGATGTGCCCGTCTGCGCCGATCACCACCTGCCGCTCGGGCAAGTCGAGATCGAGTGCCGCGCGCTCGAGGCGCGCCTTCATGAGGGCGTGGTAAGCGCCGTAGAGGGGGGCGATCACCGTGGCCGCGAGAGGGGCAGTCGCCTCGTCGGCCTCGCCGTCGTGGGCGGCTTGCGCGCGGGTGTAGGTGAGGCGGGCAGCCGAGCGCATGAGGCCGCGCTCGAAGCGGTGGCGGAGCTTTTGGCCGCCCGCGTCGATCCAGATATGCACGGCCAGGCAGCCGCGCTCCTCGCCGGGCTTGAGCGAGCACCAGCCGTTCGAGAGCGCTTCCGGCAGCATCGGCACCACGCGGTCGGGGAAATAGGCGGAATTGCCGCGCTCGCTTGCCGAGCGGTCGAGCGCATCGCCGGGCCGCACGTAATGGGCCACGTCCGCGATGGCGACGAGGAGATGCCAGCCGCGGGGGTTCTTGGGATCGGGATCGGGCTCCGCCCACACCGCGTCGTCGAAGTCGCGCGCGTCCTCGCCGTCGATGGTGACGAGCGGGATCGCGCGCAGGTCCGTGCGCCCGCTCAATCGGACTGGGCCCGCCGCGTCGGCGAGCGCTAGAGCCTCGTGCGGGAAGTCGACGGGGATGCCGCGGCTCAGGATGGCGATCAGGCTGATCGAGCGCGGGTTGCCGAGCGCTCCCAGGCGCTCGACGACTCGCGCAGCGCGCAAGCCCAGGCGCTGGCCGGGCAGACCCTCGGCAAGCACGAGCTCGCCTTCCTTGGCCCCCCCGTCGTCGCCCCGCGCCACGATGTATTCGGCTTTGTCCTTGCGGTCGGTCGGCCGCAGGCGCCCGCCGTCGGGCCCGAGGGCGAAGACGCCGAGGAGCTTGCCCGGCGCCTCGCTCACGCGGCGGATGACGCGGCCCTCGTAGCTGCCTCCGCCGATATGCTTGAGCCGGGCCAGCGCCCGGTCGCCCCGACCGAGGGCGGAGGTGCCGCGCCGCTCGGGGACCATGAAGATGCGCGGCGGCGGGGCCTCGCCGTCCCAGGCGAGCGGTTTCGCCAAGAGCTCGCCGTCCGTGTCGGGGCCGGTGATCTCGACGACGGTCACCTCGGGGAGGCGGCCGGGCGAGGCGAAGCGCCGGCCGCGCTCGCGCCCGAGCGCTCCCTCCTCGTGGAGCTCCTTGAGCATCGACTTGAGTTGGATGCGCTCGGCCCCGCCCAAGCGGAAGGCGCGCGCGAGCTCGCGCT
>DATJAC010000259.1:0-5053 GCA_035516655.1 Alphaproteobacteria bacterium
TAAGACGGCAAAGCCCACGAGCCACCGAGCTAAACGAGTTTAGCGTTTCCATCGCGAATCAGCCGCTTTGCGGGCAATTTCAATACGGCGCGCCTTTTTAAGTTTAAGGGCGCGTGCAGTGCCTCCCTTGCGGCCCATTTCTACAGCGGCGGCGCTGCGCTTATCCTCGATCCGGTCTTCGATCTGCCCCGTTGCTATATCGCCAATGAGCTTGGCGAGCTGGAGCGGGTCGCGGGGGCGCTTGAGTCGCTTGGTGGCCATCCATGAAGTATGCCACGGCCTAGGTCGCTAGGCGATAGGCTCAGAAATTCAAACTGACCCACTACCATGGCCATCGGTCAAGGGGGTAGTGTCTCAGTTTCGCTCAATCTTCATCCGGCGCGACGCTCCGCAGGCTGAGGACAGCTCGGTTGGGGTTTGACCTCGTCCCGAGAAGCCGCCGTCACTGGCTTTGGAATATTTTTCCGCCGGCCAAGTCGCCAAGACAGGAAGCGACGAAGGTGCGATCGCCCAATTGGACCTTATCGTCGCCGATGCTGAGAGGGGGCAGGTTCTCGCCGCGGAATTCGCCCCTGATCGATACGGCCTGTATGTTCAAATACGAAATCCGCAAGACCTCGGCGTTGTGCTGGTCGTACACGACGAAGGTGCTTTCGTCGGGCTTCACGTGACGCACGGACGGAGCGACCGAAAATTCATCGTCGTCGATCTGCGCTATCGCTTCGTTCTGGTCGTCGAAAATCCGCAGCGTCTCGATCGTCAGGCGGTGATCCCTGTCCATATCGATGGCGAGCATGTCTTGGTCGCCCATTTGTATGATGGTGCTCGGCATTTTTGTCGCGATCGCGAGGTTCGACCCCAAAAATACCATGACCGCGCCTTTGGGAACCTTGCAATCGGCGGGTATCGGGGGCGTCTCGACGTTTCTCGGGCGCAATGTCTTCGAAAGCTGCACTTCCCGCAGATCGACCCACTGGAGTGCCACATCCGCGCCCGGCAATATGATCGCGGCACCTGCCACGCCCAAGAGGAGCCGAGAGACAAGAGGCCCTTTCGAAACGAGCCAGAGCCAAACGATGAGAAAGCCGGTGGCATCGAAGGCGGCCGCCAGAAAACAGATTCGCGCAAAGGTGAATTCGCCCGCTGTGGAGTCGATCACGGCGAAGGTCGTTCCGGACCCGAGCGCCGCGAGCAAGATCGGAAAGCCGATGCCCCACCAGACTAAGCTGAACGCCATTCGAAGCACCTCTCTGCGGCAATCATAGCCAGGATGACGAATCGTGGCGAATCACAAAAATTATGATTGCGGGAAAGAGGAAGCGAGGCAAGCGCCGCCGTTAAACCGGCCGGGCCAGGCGGAAGCGCGGCGGGAGACGTCGCCCGCGCGCGGCCGCCCCCGGCCGGCGCAGGCCCTCGGCAGCTCGAGCCCGTGCGCGAGGGCGTTGCGCGGGAGCGCCCGCCCGTGGAAAACTGCTTGAGCCGGCCGGCGCTATGCCGATGATGCGGTGCGGAGACATGCCATGGACATGGTCGAGTTGATCAAGGCGCGGCCGCTGCCTTTCGCGGAGCTGCTCGGCATCGACTATGTCGAAGTCTCGCCCGAGCGCGTCACCGCCGAGCTTCCCGTGCGCGAGCAGCTTTGCACCCGTCCCGCCGTGCTGCATGGCGGCGCCATCATGGCGCTCGCCGACACGCTCGGCGCCATCGCCACCATCCTCAACCTGCCGGAGGGAAGCAGTACGACGACGCTCGAGAGCAAGACGAATTTCCTGGCCCCTGCCCCGCTCGGCGGCAAGGTCATTGCCGAATGCACACCCATCCACCGCGGCAAGCGCACCATGGTGTGGCAGACCCGGGTCAAGACGGCGGAAGGCCGCCTCGTGGCCCTCGTCACCCAGACCCAGCTCGTGCTGCCGAAAAAGTGAGTGCGGCGCCGCGGCGGGCGCCCCGCCGGTGTGGGTGCCCGCCTTCGGCCGCTCCCGCGATAAGCGCAAGGGTACGATGAGCAATTTCTCCTTGAGCCAGATCGTCACCAAGCCCGCGGTCTCGTCCGCGGGCGGGATCGTCGCGGCCCAACATCGCCGTGCCGCCGAGGCGGGAGCGGCGGTCCTCGCCGCAGGCGGGGACGCCGTCGACGCGGCGGTCGCCACCTCCTTCGCCCTCGGCGTGCTCGAGCCGTGGATGAGCGGCCCCGGCGGGGGCGGTGCCATGCTCATCCGCCGCGCCCGCGACGCGCGCACGCTCGCGGTCGACTTCGGCCCCTTGGCCCCCGCGGCCCTCGACCCGGCCGACTATCCGCTCGCCGGGAGCGGTGTCTCCTCCGATCTCTTTCCCTGGCCCGCCGTCGTCGGCGAGCGGAACGCGACGGGTGCCGCTGCCATCGCGGTCCCCGGTGTCGTCGACGGCATGCGCACGGCGCACGAGGCCTTTGGCGCCAAGCCCTGGCATGAGCTCGTCATGCCCGCGGCCGAGCTCGCCGAGGAGGGCCTCCTCGTCGACTGGTATGCCGCCCTCATCATCGCGTCCGCCACCCAGGCGCTCGCCGCGAACGGCTGTGCCGCGGCGACCTTCCTCGAGGCGGGCCGCTGGCCGACCATCTCCTCGTGGACGGCCCTCAACCAGAAGCGCGTCGACCTCTCGCAGATGGGCAGGAGCTTGCGCCGCCTCGCCGAGCGGGGCCCGCGCGAATTCTACGAGGGCGAGCTCGCGCGCGGGATCGCACGCGACATAGCTGCGGCGGGCGGATGTCTCGCGGCGGGCGACCTCGCGAGCTATCGCGCCCGGCTCGGCGAGCCCCTCACCTTTCCCTATCGCGGCGGCACCTTCCATGCCGCCCCCGGGCTCAGCGCCGGGCCCACGCTCGCGCATGCGCTGCGCCTCCTCGCGGCAGCGCCGCTCGGCGGCACGCGGCCGGACGGTGCCGCCTACCTCGCCTATGCAGAAGCGCTCGACCGGGCCTATCGCTGGCGTCTGATCAACATGGGCGACGTCGAGGGCGGACGCACGGGACCGAGCTGCACCACCCATTTCTGCGTCGTCGACCGCCACGGCAACATCTGTGCGGTGACCCAGACGCTCCTCTCGATCTTCGGCTCGAAGGTGATGCTGCCGGAGAGCGGGCTGCTCATGAACAACGGCATCCTCTGGTTCGACCCGGAGCCCGGCAAGCCGAACTCGCTCGCCCCCGGCAAGCGCTGCCTCATGAACGTCTGCCCGCTGATCGGTACCCACGACGGCAGGCACTTCGCCCTCGGCGCCTCGGGCGGGAGGCGCATCATGCCGGCCGTGCTGCAGCTCGCCTCCTTCCTCGTCGACTACGGCATGAGCCTCGAGGAAGCCTTCCACCATCCGCGCATCGATGCGAGCGGCGGCGACACGGTGATCGTCGACGACACGCTCCCGGCCGAGGTGAGCACGGCACTGGCAAAGCGCTTCACGCTCGTCGCCGGGCGGCGCACGGTCTTCCCCTACCTCTTCGCCTGTCCCGCAGGCGTCTCGCGCGTGGGCAACATCAACGAAGGCGCGACCGAGATCATGTCGCCCTGGGGCGACGCGGTCGCGGAGGACGCGAAAGGCGGCTAGGGACGCCTCCCGATTCGCAAAGTCGCCTCGGACAGCGTGCGGTGGTCCCTCGAGACGCTCGCTGCGCTGGCTCCTCAGGATGAGGTACAGTCTTTCTGCCATATGCAGATTTGCCTCATCCTGAGGAGCGCCCCAAAGGGGCGCGTCTCGAAGGACCCACGACGGCTCTGCAAGCGTTCTCGCCTCCGCGCTCACGTCTTCCCCGCAGCCGCGCGATCCGACTGCAGCCAGCGGAAGAGCTCCTCTCTGCGACGCTCGAGGAGGGCCGCCCCGTCGCGCGCCGACCAGTCGTAGACCCCGCCCCCGCTCGGCAGTCCGCGCCGTCCCTCGGCGACGAGGCGGTCGAGGACCGCGGGCGGATGCGGCTCCGCGTCGAGGCTCGGCTGCAGGAAATGGGCAAAGGCCACCATGGTATCGAGCCCGCCGACGTCCGCCGATTCGATGGGGCCGGTGATCCCCAGGCGCCGACCGATCGAATTGCGCACGACCGCGTCGATCGCCTCGGCCGATGCGACGCCCGCGGCCCAGAGCGCCCAGGCCTCGCGCAAGGCCGCGAACTGGATGCGGTTGCCGATGAAGCCCGGCACCTCCTTGTCGATCACCACAGGCTCCTTGCCCACCTCGCGCAGGATCCGGCATACGCGCGGCACGAGCTCGGGTGCCGTATCGGGGCCGGCGCACACCTCGACGAGCGGGATCAGCTGCGGCGGATACCAGAAATGCGTGGCAATGACGCGGCGCTTGGCGCGCACGCGCTCGACGAGCTCGCTCGCGAGATGTCCGCTCGACGAGGCGAGTACGGTGTCCTCGCCGCAGGCGGCGTCGAGCCGCCCGAAGATTTCGCGCTTGAGCGGCATGTCCTCGGGCACGGCCTCGATCACGATCTCGGCAGCGGCGGCGTCCTCAAGCTTCGTCGTCGCCCGAATGCGCGCGAGCGCCTGAGCGCATTCCTCGGGCGTGCGCAGCCCATGAGCGGCGAACGAGGCGAGGCTCGCCGCGATCTTCTCGCGGGCGGCGGCGAGGCTGGCGGCACCACGGCCGACCAGCCGGACCTGCCATCCGGCCCCTGCAAAAATCTCGGCGATCCCGTGGCCGATGATGCCGTTGCCGATGACGGCGATTTCCCTCGCTTTGCCGGTTTGGGCCATGACGTCCTCCCGAAGCGCGCGATCCGAAATAAAGCGCTGAATCCTATACCAAAACCGACGGGCGCCCGGCGCAAATCGCCCCTCCTCCGCGGCCGCGGCGAGCGATACATTATATATGTGTGTCCCAGAGTGGCCCCGGGGGCCGCCGGCCGGGGCCATGGCTCGAGCGAAGCCGCTCTGGTCAAACGCTCTCGATCGTGGTGGAGTGCCCCCTTCGTCTCGGCAGGCCGGCGCCCCGGCCAAAGCGGCAACTTTCCTTGGAAACGTGACCTCATGGAGCAGCGGATGAACGGGGCCGAAAGCCTGGTGCGCACGCTTCTCGC
>DATJAC010000260.1:0-11622 GCA_035516655.1 Alphaproteobacteria bacterium
CGCAGGCGCATCGATCGCCTGCTCGGCCCCGAAACTGATCCCGTCCTCAACCCAGATCAAATGGCGCTCCAATGGAACTGAAACGCGAACCGGACAGCCGTGGGTCAAGCCCGGCAATGACGAAAGACAGATGCGATTCCAGCCAATCTAAAATTGCTCTAACTGCCGACGACCTCGAACTGCACGTCGACGTTGCCGCGCGTCGCGTGGGAGTAGGGACAGATTTTCTCGTGCGCCTCCTTGACGAGCCCGGCGAGCTCAGCTTGGGCGAGGCTCTTGTCCTCGACCCGCATCTTGACGGCGATGCCGAAGCCCCCGCCTTCGCGCGGGCCGATCGAGACGGCGGCGGTCACCGCCGCCTTGGCCGCGTCCTTCTTCTGCTGCTTGGCCACGAAATCGAGGGCACCGCCGAAACAGGCGGCATAGCCGGCGGCGAAAAGATGCTCCGGCGTGGCCGTTCCCGGCTTGCCGGGGCCGCCCATCGCCTTGGGGACCGAGAGATCGGCCGAGACCGTGCCGTCGCTCGATTGGGTATGTCCGTTGCGGCCGCCGGTCGCCGTCGCGGTCGCGGTGAAGAGCGGCTTGATCTTGTCCATGAGCGCCTCCGGTGTGTGGGTAGGGCGGGAATATAGGTCGGGGTGTCGCGCGCGCAAAGGTGCCGCGGTGATCAGGCCGTGGTCAGAGGGTGATCTCGTCGACGTCGAGCTTGTCGGAGGCGGGCTGGAGCTGGCCGAGGCTGCGGCGATCGAGGGCGATGCTCTTGATGATGGCGAAGATCGGGCGGCCGGGGGCAAGGGCCAGATGATCGATGGTGAGGCGCGTGACGCGGGCGAGGAGGGTGCCGCCTGCGAGGGCCACGCGCACGTCGACGATGGGTCCGTCGCGCGGGCCGAGCTCGTCGATGCGGCCCGCCAGCACGTTGAGGGCACTCAACCCCTCGGGCTGCGCCAGGCCGAGCACCACGTCGCGCGCGCGGATGTGGACGCGAAGCGGGCTGCCGAGCGGGAGGGCGATGCGCGGCACGCGCAATTCGCCGACCGATGAGTTGAGGGTGGTGAGCTCGTAGCGCTCGTCGTGCGCCGCAACCTTCATCTCGAGCACCGCACCCGCCTCGTAGCGGCCGGTGAGCGGGAAAAGGTCGATCCGTCCCATGATGTCCGCGACTTGGCCGACGGCGGCGACAGCGCCCTGCGAGAGGAGCACCATGGTGGTGGCGAGCCGCGTCACCTCGGGGATCGCATGGCTGACGTAGACGATGGGGACCTGCAGCTCGTCGCGCAGGCGCTCGATGTAGGGGAGGATCTCGGACTTCAGCGCCTGGTCGAGGGAGGCGAGCGGCTCGTCCATGAGGAGCAGGCGCGGGCTCGCGAGCAGGGCGCGGCCGATGGCAACGCGCTGGCGCTCGCCGCCCGAGAGGAGGCCGGGCCGGCGCTCGAGCAAGGGGCCGATGCCGAGGAGATCGGCGATGTGCGGCAGCTCCTCGCGGCGCTCGGCCCGAGGAGTGAACCAGCGGCCATAGGCGAGGTTCTGGCGCACGGTGAGATGGGGAAAGAGCCGGCTCTCCTGGAAGACGTAGCCGATGCGCCGGCGGTGCATGGGCAGGTCGATGCCGCGCGCGCTGTCGAAGAGCACGCGCCCGCCCACGACGATGCGTCCCCGCTCGGGGCGCAAGAGGCCCGCGATCAGATTGACGAGCGTGGTCTTCCCCGCACCCGAGCGGCCGAAGAGGGCGATGAGCCTGCCTTCGGCGGCGAAGCGCGCCTCAAGCGTGAAATCGCCGAGCCGGCGATAGACGTCGACCTCGATGCTCATAGTCCCCCCACGCGCCGCGCCACGCGCCGCGCCACGTAATCCGAGGCGAGGAGGGCCGCGGCCGAGATCACGACCGCGACGACGGTCAAGCGCAAGGCGCCCGCATCCCCGCCCGGCACCTGGGTGAAGACATAGATCGCGGTCGGCAAGGTCTGGGTCTCGCCGGGGATGTTGGAGACGAAGGTGATGGTGGCGCCGAACTCGCCCATGCTGCGCGCGAAGCCGAGGATCGCACCCGCGATGATGCCGGGCAGCATGAGCGGGAGCGTCACGGTCGCGAAAATCCAGAGCGGGGCCGCACCGAGCGTGCCGGCGGCGTCCTCGAGCCGGCGGTCGACGGCTTCGACCGAGAGGCGGATCGCGCGCACCATGAGCGGGAAGGCCATCACCCCGGCTGCAAGGGCGGCCCCTGTCCAGCGGAAGGCGAAGACGAGGCCGAGGGTCGCCTCGAAGAAGCGCCCGAGCGCTCCGTTGCGGCCGAAGAGGAGCAGGAGGACGTAGCCGGTGACCACGGGCGGCAGGATGAGGGGCAGATGGACGAGGACGTCGAGGAGCTCGCGCCCCCAAAAGCGCCCGCGCGCGAGGGCAAGGGCGGCGAGGACCGCGAGCGGCAGGCTGACGGCGACGGCCGAGAGCGCCACCTTGAGGCTCAAGCGGATCGCGGTCAGCTCGGCGGGGGAAAACTGGAGGAGCCACGGCTGGTCCACGTCAGCTCACCTGCGCTGCGGCTGCTTTGCCCGCTCGCCTAAGGGAGCACGGTGAAGCCCTGCCGCTCGAAGAGCGGGCGGGCCTTTGCCGACTCGATATAGTCGAGGAGTGCGGGGGCATCGGCATTGGTCGAGGCGGCGACGAGGGCGATCGGATAGACGACCGGCGGATGGCTGTCTTCCGGGAAGCTGCCCACCACCTTGACGGCGGGCTCGGCCGCGGCGTCGGTGCGGTAGACGATGCCGAGCGGCGCCTCCTTGCGGGCCACGAGCAGGAGGGCCGCGCGCACGTTCTCGGCCTGGGCGATCGAATGCTCGACCGCGGCCCAGACGCCGAGCTTCTCGAGCGCTGCCTTGCCGTACTTGCCCGCGGGCACGGCACTGGTGTCGGCCATGGCGAGCTTGCCGCCGGCGAGGAGCTGGGCGAGCGGGAAGCCGGGTGCGATCTTCACCTCGACGGTACTGTCCTTGGGGGCCACTATCACGAGCGCGTTGCCGAGGAGGCTCTTGCGGCTTTCCGGCTTGATCAGGTTCCTCTTGGCGAGGTAGTCCATCCAGTCGAGGTCGGCCGAGATGAAGAGGTCGGCCGGTGCTCCGGCCTCGAGCTGCTTGGCCAGGGCCGAGCTCGCCGCATAGGAGACATTCACGTGCTTGCCGGTCTCGCGCCGGAATTGGGCGTCGACGTCGTCGAGCGCGTTCTTGAGGCTCGCGGCGGCGAAGACCAGCAGGTCGCGGCCCGCGGCCGCGGCCGGCGCTGCCGCCGCCAGCAGGATCGCGAGGACGAGCGCCAGGATGGGAAGACGTGATCGCGCGGGGCGCGCTTCGAACATTTCGGTGACCTTATGCTTGCGTGGCTATATATCATAGAATATAGCGATCCGGCAGGAAGGAAAAGCCGTTTGATGGCCGAAGCGGCATGGAGCCGGGTCCCCTGTCTCAGCCGTCGCCGCCGCGCTTCGGTCGCCGTCGCGGCTTCGCGCTCGCCGCGACGAATGGGGAGAGGCGCTTGGCAAAGCTGTCGTGGGCTTGGCACTCGATGGCACGGTACTGCGCGACGAGGCTCTTTCCGAACGCGGTGAGTGCCGCCCCGCCGCCGGCCTTGCCGCCGAGCTTGGTCGTGGCGACCTTGTGCTTGAAGAGGCGATTGAGCTCGTCGACCAGGAGCCAGGCGCGGCGGTAGGACATGCCCATGGCGCGGCCTGCGGCCGAGATCGAGCCGGTCTCCGCAATGAGCTCGAGGAGGCGGATCTTGCCGGGACCGACCGAACTCGTCGGCGAAAAGTCGATGCGGATCGTGAGCCTCACCATCGCGCGATCGTAGCATCGCAGGACCGCCGCTCGCCATTGCCATCAGGGCGCACTGTCGCGCTTCGCCCGCACTTGCTAATGTAACAACGCAAACCAGTCGGGTAGCCATGCCGCCCAAGCGCACGCTCGATACCAAGGGATTGAAATGCCCGCTCCCCGTGCTCAAGGCGCGGCGGGCGATGAAGGAGCTCGCGGCGGGCGATGTGCTCGAGGTGCTGGCGACCGATCCGGGCGCGGTCAAGGATTTCGCGGCCTTCTGTGCCGTGACCGGCGACGCGCTCCTCGCCTCGAGCCGGCAAGGCGAGGTCTACGTCTTTCACATCCGCAAGGCCGGCTGACGGGCGAGCTCACCACGGAACTTAGCGCCCGATTCCGAAGTTCCCCTCAACCCGAGTTCGCCGTCATTGCGAGCCGAAGACGAAGCAATGACGGGTTTTTCGAGATGCGGCACTCCTCAACCGCCTTCCGTCGTCTGACAGCGTAGCGGTGCCAGCTGCGCCTCGCGCACGCCGCGCGCCGCCACGTCGGACGGGAGCGGACCGCCGCGGGCGAGGGCGGCTGCGATGCGCGCCATCGTCGCCGAGGTCTGGATGCCGTACCCGCCTTGGCCCGCAAGCCAGAAGAAGCCCTCGGCGTCGGCGGCGAAGCCGACCACGGGTGTCTTGTCCTTGACGAAGCTCCTGAGCCCCGCCCAGCGCCGCTCGATGCGTGCGATCTTGAAGCTGACCGCCCGCTCGATGCGGTCGGCGGCGACCGCGACGTCGAGCTCCTCCGGTTGGACGTCCTGCGGCTCGACCGGGGTCTCGTCCGCGGGCGAGCCGAGGAACTTGCCGGCCTCGGGCTTGAGGTAGAACTGCTCCGCCACGTCGGCCGCGAGCGGCCAGCCGTCGACCCTGGCCCCGGCGGGTGGCTCGAAGATGAAGGCGGTGCGCCGCTTGGGGACGAGGCCGATCGGCTTCACGCGCGCGCGCGCGGCGAGGACGTCGGCCCAGGCGCCGGCCGCGTTGATCAGCACGGGAGCCGAGAAATCCCCGGCCGGCGTGCGCACCTGCCACGTACTCCCGCGGCGCTCGGCCGCGGTGACCTCGGCCGAGCTCGCCACGCGTCCGCCGCGCGCGCGCAGACCCTTGAGAAAACCCTGATGGATCGCGTGCACGTCCATGTCCATGGCATCGCCATCGAGAAACGCCGCCTCGAGGTAATCCGGATTGACGAGCGGGAAGAGGGCGAGGGCCTCGTTCTTGGCGAGGAGCCTGAGCCCGGGTGCCTCCTTCTTGAGCTCGGCGTAGTCATGCTCGAGCTTGGCGAGCTGGTCCTTGCGCGCGAGATAAAGCACGCCGCGCGTCTTCAGGAGTGGTGACTCCGCGAAGCCTGTGGGGGGATGCTCGAAGAAGCTGCGGCCGGCGGCGGTGATGGCGCGCACGGGGGCGTTGCCGTAGCTCTCGATGTACATGGCGGCGGAGCGTCCGGTCGAGTGGTAGCCCGGCTGGCTCTCGCGCTCGAGGACGATGACCTTGCCGTGTGCGGCGAGCTCGTAGCCGACGGAGGCCCCCGCGATCCCGGCGCCGACGATGAGGAAATCGCACTCCATCGCATCCTTATAGCCGCCGTGGCCCTCCCTTCGCCAGCGCGAGCGAAGGGCACCAGCGGCCCTGATGCCGCGAGCAAATCTTGATGACAAGCCGCCCCCGGCCCGACACTGTAGGCGAAAGCCGCTGGGGAAGGACGCCATGACGACGCTGCTCTACACGCACTCGGCCTTTTTGGCGCACGACACCGGCCCGCATCACCCCGAGCGGGCGGAGCGCCTGCGCGCCATCCACACGGCGCTCGAAAGCGAAGCCTTCCAGCTCCTCGAGCGACGCGAGGCGCCGCGTGCCGAGAAGGCCCAGGTCGCCCGCGTTCACGACGCCCGCTATGTCGACTGGCTCTTGGCGCAAATTCCGAAGGAGGGCTGGACCGGCCTCGATGCCGACACCATCGTCTCGCCCGGCTCGGGCGAGGCGGCCTTGCGGGCGGCGGGGGCCGTCTGTGCCGCGGTCGATGCCGTCGCCCGAGGGGAGGCGCGCAATGCCTTCTGTGCCGTGCGCCCGCCCGGCCATCATGCCGAGCCGGGGCAGGCCATGGGCTTCTGTCTCTTCAACAATGTGGCGATCGGGGCCGCCCAGGCGCGCGCCGTCCACGGTCTGCAACGGGTCGCCGTCGTCGATTTCGACGTCCATCACGGCAACGGCACGCAGGCCGCCTTCGCGGAAGATCCTGACTTTTTCTACGCCTCGACCCATCAATGGCCGCTGTATCCGGGTACGGGCGAGGCGCATGAGCGCGGCGTTGCCAACAATATCTTGAACGTGCCGCTGGCCGCCTTCTCGGGCTCGGCCGAATTCCGCTCGGCGATGGAGCGGCAGGTGCTGCCGGCCCTCGATGAATTCGCGCCTGAGTTCCTCATCATCTCGGCGGGTTTCGACGCGCATTTGCGCGATCCGCTCGCCTCCTTGAGCCTCGTCGAGGACGATTATGCTTGGGTGACGCGGCAGCTCGCTCGCGTTGCAGAGCGTCATGCCAAGGGCCGCCTCGTCTCGGCCCTCGAGGGCGGTTACGATTTGCGCGCACTCGCAAACTCGGTCGCCGCCCATGTCGACGTCCTCATGGCCGGGTGAGCGCCCGCCGCGACCCGGCCTACTCCAAGGCGAAACCGCCTCCTTGCCCAGTGCGGTCGGCTTGACGCGTGGCAGAGATTTGGTAGAATAGTACCTGATTATGGTATAATGGTATCGACTCATGGGAATGAACATAAAGAACGACGAGGCGCACCGGCTGGCGCAGGAGCTTGCAACACTCACGGGCGAAAGCCTCACGGGTGCTGTGACCGAGGCGCTGCGCAAGCGGCTCGAGCGGCTGCGGCGCGAGCGCAACGGGGGCCTTGCGGAGCGCCTGCTTGCCATCGGCAAGGATTGCGCGGCCCATCTCAAGGAGCCGTATCGCTCGATCGATCACGGCGAGTACCTCTACGACGAGCGCGGAATGCCGCGATGATCATCGACACTTCTGCGCTGATCGCCATCCTCCGCGACGAGCCGGAAGCAGCGTTCTGTGCGCGGGAGATTGAAACCGCGGCCAGCTGCCGCGTCTCGGCGGTCAATTTCGTCGAGGCTGCCATCATCGTAGACAGCGCCCGCGATCCCGTCGCCAGCCGCCGGTTCGACGAGCTCTTCCGCGTGGCGGCACTCACCATCGAGCCGGTGAGCGAAGCCCAGGCGCGCATCGCGCGTGAGGCCTACCGCGACTTCGGCCGCGGCAGTGGCCACCCGGCGCGGCTCAACTTCGGCGATTGCTTCGCCTATGCCCTTGCCAAGCTCGCCGGCGAGCCGCTCCTCTTCAAGGGCGAGGATTTCCTGGCAACCGATATAACGCCGGTGCCGACCTGAGGCACCCCCGTTCTTGCTCCGCTCGGTTGAGCTGACTATAGTCCGGCGCCCGACGAGGGAGAGTGCCATGGTCGACAAACCGCTCCCGGCCGACATCGCGAAACTAGGCTTCGAGGAGGCCTTGGCCGAGCTCGAGACCATCGTGCGCCAGCTCGAGGAGGGCAAGGGCAAGCTCGAGGAGGCGATCAAGGCCTACGCTCGGGGGGCGGCCCTCAAGCGCCATTGCGAGGCGAAGCTCGCCGAGGCGCGCGCCAAGGTCGACAAGATCGTGCTCGGCCCGGAGGGACCGGCCGGCACAGCACCGGCGGACGTCAACTGAGGGGGTCGGCTTGGGTGCATTCGACGCCGCCTTGACCGCCTCGGCCGCGGCCGTGGAGGCCGCCCTCGATCGCCTGCTGCCCAAGGACGGCGGGCCCGAGGCGCGTCTTTTCGAGGCCATGCGCTACGCGACACTCGGCGGCGGCAAGCGGCTCAGGCCCTTCCTCGTGCTCGAGGGCGCCAGGCTCTTCGGCGTGCCCGAGGTCCAGGCCGCCCGTGCGGCAGCGGCGGTCGAGCTCGTCCATTGCTATTCCCTCGTGCACGACGACCTCCCCGCGATGGACGACGATGCGCTCCGCCGCGGCCGGCCGACGTGCCATATCCAATTCGACGAGGCGACGGCGATCCTCGCGGGCGACGGCCTTCTGACGCTCGCCTTCGAGGTGCTCGCGGACGAGGCCACCCACCCCGAAGGAGCGGTACGCGCGAGCTTGGTACTCGCCCTCGCCAAGGCGGCAGGTGCCGAAGGCATGGTCGGCGGGCAGATGTGCGACCTCGAGGCGGAGACGCGCAAGCTCGCCCTGGTCGAGGTCAAGCGCCTCCAGCGCATGAAGACGGGCGCACTCTTCGCCTTCAGCTGCGAGGCGGGTGCGCTCCTCGGCAAGGCCGCAGCCGAGCGGCACCGGGCCCTCCTGGCCTACGCCGAGGATCTCGGGCTCGCCTTCCAGATTGCCGACGATCTCCTCGATGCCGAGGGCTCGGAAGCGGTGGTGGGGAAACGGGTGGGCAAGGATGCAGAGCTCGGAAAAGCCACCTTTGTTTCCCTCTTAGGCATTGAAAACGCTCGCAAAGAGGCGCATAGGCTGGTCCAGCGTGCCGTTTCCAGCCTTGATATTTTCGGCGAAAAAGCGGAACCTCTAGCCGAACTCGCCCGTTTCGTGGTCGCGAGGCGGGCGTAGAGGGGGTTATCGTGACGAGCGAAAAAATTTCCAGCACACCGATCCTCGATCAGGTGAAAGAGCCGCGCGATCTGCGCCTCTTCACGTCCGACCAGCTCAAAGCGCTCGCCCAGGAGCTGCGCCAGGAGACGATCGACGCGGTTTCGGTCACCGGCGGGCATCTCGGCGCGGGGCTCGGCGTCGTCGAGCTCACGGTTGCCATTCATCACGTCTTCAATACGCCGGATGACAAGCTCATCTGGGACGTCGGCCATCAGGCCTATCCCCACAAGATCTTGACCGGCCGGCGCGACCGCATCCGCAGCTTGCGCCAGGGCGGGGGGCTCTCCGGCTTCACCCGGCGGAGCGAGAGTGCGTACGACCCCTTCGGCGCCGCGCACGCCTCGACCTCGATCTCCGCCGGCCTCGGCATGGCGGTGGCGCGCGATCTCAGCCACAAGAAATTCAACGTGATTTGCGTGATCGGCGACGGGGCGATGAGTGCCGGCATGGCCTATGAGGCGATGAACAACGCGGGCGCCCTCAAGAGCCGGCTTGTCGTCATCCTCAACGACAACGACATGTCGATCGCTCCTCCCGTGGGAGCCATGAGCGCCTATCTGGCGCGCCTCGTCTCCTCCAAGCCCTATCGCTCGCTGCGCCATCTCGGCAAGGAGATCACCAAGCGCTTCCCCCGCTCGCTCGGCAATGCCGCCCGGCGGGCCGAGGAATATGCCCGCGGCCTCGTCACCGGGGGTACCCTCTTCGAGGAGCTCGGCTTCTTCTACGTCGGCCCCATCGACGGCCACAATCTCGACCACCTCCTGCCCGTGCTCAAGAACGTGCGCGACGCGGAGGACGAGGGGCCGATCCTCATCCACGTGGTGACCCAGAAGGGCAAGGGCTACGCGCCCGCCGAGGCCTCGGCCGACAAGTACCACGGCGTCGTCAAGTTCGACGTCATGACCGGCAAGCAGGAGAAATCGGCGACCAATGCGCCCGCCTACACCAAGGTGTTCGGCAACGCGCTGGTGAAGGAGGCGGCGAAGGACGAGCGCATCGTCGCCATCACCGCCGCCATGCCCTCGGGTACCGGGGTCAACATCTTCGCCGAGCGCTTCCCCGAGCGCGCCTTCGACGTGGGCATCGCCGAGCAGCACGCCGTCACCTTCGCCGCGGGGTTGGCGACCGAGGGCATCAAGCCCTTCTGCGCCATCTACTCGACCTTCCTCCAGCGCGCCTACGACCAGGTCGTGCACGACGTGGCGATCCAGCGCCTGCCCGTGCGCTTCGTGCTCGACCGTGCCGGCTACGTCGGGGCCGACGGGCAGACCCACCACGGCGCCTTCGACATGAGCTATCTCGGCTGCCTGCCCGACTTCGTGCTGATGTCGCCGGCGGACGAGGCCGAGCTCGTGCACATGGTGGCGACCCAGGCCCAGATCGACGACCAGCCGAGTGCCATGCGCTATCCGCGCGGCGAGGGTGTGGGCGTGCAGCTGCCCGAAGAGGGCATCCCGCTCGAGCTCGGCAAAGGCCGCATCCTGCGCGAGGGCAACGTCGTCGCCGTCCTCTCCTACGGCACGCGCCTGCAGGAGGCGCTCAAGGCGGCCGACGAGCTTTCCGCGCACGGGCTCTCGACCACCGTCGCCGATGCGCGCTTCTGCCGCCCGCTCGACGAGGAGCTGGTGCGCCGCTTAGCCTCCGAACACCAGGTGCTCATCACCGTCGAGGAGGCTACGATCGGCGGCTTCGCGAGCCACGTCATGCACAGCCTCGCACACGGCGGCCTGCTCGACCGCGGCCGGCTCAAGTTCCGCCCGCTCTACATGCCGAGTATCGTGATGGACCACGACAAGCCCGACCGCCAGTACGACAAGGCCGGGCTCAACGCCAAGCACATCGTCGCCACGGCCCTCGCCGCCCTCGGCCAGGAGCAGGCGCAGAAGCTGATCCGCGCGTAGGCGCTTTCCCTCACCCTCCCAAGGCTTCGCCTTGGGTCCCTCCCTCTCCCGCAAGCGGGGGAGGGGCGGAAGCGCGGCACCCTATCCCTCGCCCGCTTGCGGGAGAGGGAAGGGGCCCGTCGCAGAGCGACGGGAAGGGTGAGGGAATTGACTGAGCGTCCGACAAAGCTCCGTCTCGATCAGCTCCTCGTGGCCCGCGGGCTGGCCGAGAGCCGCAGCCGCGCGCAGGCGCTGGTCATGGCGGGCCTCGTCTACAGCGGCGAGAAGCGGCTCGAGAAGCCGGGGGCGCTCGTCGCCGCCGAGCTCGCGCTGAGCCTGCGAGGGACCGATCATCCCTGGGTCTCGCGCGGCGGGCTCAAGCTCGCGGCAGCCCTCGATCATTTCGCCATCGACCCGAGCGGGCTTGTGGCCCTCGACATCGGCGCCTCGACCGGCGGCTTCACCGACGTGCTGCTCGCGCGCGGGGTAGCGCGCGTTTATGCCGTCGACGTGGGCCACGGGCAGCTCGCCTGGAAGCTGCGCCAGGACCCGCGCGTGATCGTGCTCGAGCGCGTGAACGCGCGTTATCTCGGCCGCCGCGAGGTGCCCGAGCCGGTCGGCCTGATCGCCTGCGACGCGAGCTTCATCGGGCTCGAGACCTTGCTCCCCGCCCCCTTGTCGCTCGCGGCCGCCGAAGCCTTCCTCGTCGCCCTCGTCAAGCCGCAGTTCGAGGTTGGACGCGGCGAAGTGGGAAAGGGAGGCATCGTGCGCGACGCGCGCCTGCACGAGGAGGTCTGCGCGCGCATCCGCGGCTTCATCGCGGGGCTGCCGGGCTGGAGGGTCCTCGGCATCATCGCGAGCCCGATCGAGGGTGCCGACGGCAACAAGGAATTCCTCATCGCGGCCGAGCGCTCGACAGGTACGGGATGAAGGTCGAGCTCGAGGTCGTGATCGAGGAGATCGGCGCGCGCGGGGACGGAATTGCGCATGCCGAGGGCAAGGAGCGCCTCTACGTGCCCTTCACGGTGCCGGGTGACCGGGTCCGCGTGCGCCTGGGCGAGCCGCGCCCGGAGGGCCGGGCGGCCCGGGTCATAGCGCTGCTTGCCGAGGGTGCCGGGCGCGGCACCCCGGCCTGCCGCCATTTCGGCAGCTGCGGCGGCTGCGCACTGCAGCATCTCGATGCGGAGCATTACCGCGCGTGGAAACTCGAGCTCCTCGCCTTGTCCTT
>DATJAC010000261.1:0-9645 GCA_035516655.1 Alphaproteobacteria bacterium
TCCCCGGCCTCGCCCACCGCCAGGAGCTCGTCGCGGTCATCGACGGCATTCGCTTCGTCAACGACAGCAAGGCGACGAATGCGGACGCGGCAGCCAAGGCGCTCGTCTGCTACGACCGCGTCTATTGGCTTGCGGGCGGCCGCGCCAAGGAGGGCGGCATCGAGCCGCTCGTCCCCTACTTCGGCCGCATCGCGCATGCCTATCTGATCGGCGAGGCGGCGGATGCCTTCGCCAAGACCCTCGCCGGCAAGGTCCCCACCACGCTTGCGCGCACGCTTGCGGCAGCGCTCGCGGCCGCGAGCCGGGACGCGCGTCGCGAGGGTGGAGCGGGTGCGGTCGTGCTGCTCTCGCCGGCCTGTGCATCGTGGGACCAATTCGCCAGTTTCGAGGCGCGCGGCGAGGCGTTCAAGGCGCTCGTAGCAGGCCTGCCCGGAGAGCGCGAGCGTCCGCTCGCCGCGGAGGCAGCTCCATGAGTCTGGCCTTCGCACGCACGGATACGAGCGTCATCGGGCGCTGGTGGTGGACGGTCGACAAGTGGATGCTGGTGGCCGTCACGATGCTGGCGCTCATCGGCGCCATTCTGACGCTCGCAGCTAGCCCGCCCGTTGCGGTGCGCATCGGCTACGACCCGCTCTACTTCGTGCGGCGCGAGCTCATTTACCTGCCGCTGGCCCTCGTGATCATGCTCGCGGTCTCGCTCATGGAGCCGCGCGGCGTACGGCGGGTGTCCGTCCTCATCTTCGTCGTCGCCCTCGCGCTCCTCATCCTTACCCCCTACATCGGCAGCGAGATCAAGGGGGCCAAACGCTGGATCTACATCGCCGGGCTCTCGCTCCAGCCCTCCGAGTTCGTCAAGCCGAGCTTTGCCGTCGTCGCCGCCTGGATGTTCGCGGCCCAACGCCAGGGGCAGGGCATCCCGGGCTATTTCATCGCCATCCTGCTCTACGTGGTGATTGCCGCGATCCTCGTCGCCCAGCCCGATATCGGCATGGTCGTCGTCGTCTCCGCCGTATGGTTCGCCCAGTTCTTCCTCGCCGGCCTGCGCGTCCTCTGGGTGACCCTCTTCACCACCCTCGGCATCGGAGCTCTCGTCGCCGCCTACATCATGCTGCCCCACGTGGCGAGCCGGGTCGATCACTTCCTCAACCCGCAGACCGGCGACAGCTATCAGGTCGAGCGCGCCATGGAGGCCTTCTCGAACGGCGGCCTCTTCGGCCGCGGACCCGGCGAAGGCGTAGCCAAGCTCCATCTCCCCGATGCGCACAGCGACTTCGTCTTCGCCGTCGCAGGCGAGGAGTTCGGCCTCTTCGCCTGCCTCCTGATCGTGGCGATCTTCGCCTTCGTCGTGCTGCGCGGCGTGGGCCGGCTGCTCCAGGAGCAGAACCTCTTCGTGCTCCTCGCGGGCTCGGGGCTCCTCATCCAATTCGGCCTCCAGGCCGTCGTCAACATGGCCTCCGAGCTGCACCTCATGCCGACCAAGGGGATGACGCTGCCCTTCATCAGCTACGGCGGCTCCTCGCTCCTGGCCCTCGCCCTCGGCATGGGCATGGTCCTGGCCCTCACGCGCAGGCGCGTCGGCCCGGGAGGGCTCGGATGAGTGCGAAGCCCGGCACCATCATGCTCGCGACCGGCGGTACGGGCGGCCACATCTTCCCGGCCGCCGCCACGGCGAAAGCCCTCGCCGCGCGCGGTCACCGCGTGCTCGTGGTCATCGACCGCCGCGGTCTCGCCCATGGCGAGAAGTTCGCCAATGCCGAGGTGCATGTGATCGCCGCAGGCGGCATCGCCGGACGCGGGCCCCTCGCGCGCGGGCATGCGGCACTGCGCCTCGGCGTGGGCCTCCTCCAGGCGAGCGCTCGCATCGCCCGCTCGAGACCCGACGCCGTGCTCGGCTTCGGCGGCTACGCGGCCCTCCCGACCGTGGCCGCAGCCCTCCTCGCGCGCGTGCCGGCAGCACTGCACGAGCAGAACGCGATCCTGGGGCGCGCCAACCGCCTCTTGGCACCGCGCGTGCGCCTCATCGCCACGTCCTTCGCCGCGACCGAGGGCATCCGCGACGCCGATCGCGCCAAGGCGAGTGTGACGGGCAATCCGGTGCGCAGCGAGATCGCCGCCCTCGCCAGCACCCCCTATCCGGCACTGCGTGCCGGCGACCGCCTGCGCCTCTTAGTCCTCGGCGGCAGCCAGGGAGCCCGCGTCTTCAGCCGCGTCGTCCCGCCTGCGATCGAGCACCTGCCGCCGGCACGCCGGCGCCTGCTCAAGATCGACCATCAGGCCCGGCCCGAGGATCAGGCCGGCGTGGAAGCCGCCTATCGCCACGCCGAGGTGGAGGCCGAGGTCTCCCCCTTCTTCCGCGACGTGCCCGAACGGCTCGCCGCCTGCCATCTCGTCATCGGCCGCTCGGGGGCGTCGAGTTGCGCCGAGCTCGCCGCCATCGGCAGGCCGGCGATCTTGGTGCCCTACCCTCATGCCATCGACGATCACCAGATGGCGAACGCGCAGGCGCTCGACGCGGCGGGGGGTGCCTGGCTCATCCCCGAGCGCACCTTCGACGAGGCCAAGCTCAGGGAGCGCCTGGAAGCCCTCATCGCCATGCCCGAGACGCTCGCCTGCGCCGCCAAGGCGGCGCGCACGGTGGCGCGTCTGGATGCGGCGGAGCGCCTCGCCGCCCTCGCCGAGCGGCTGCTGCCGGCGAACGGCGGCCACGACGCATTCAAGGTGGCGGCCGAATGAGAACGCTGCCCCTCGACATCGGGATCATCCACTTCGTCGGCATCGGCGGCATCGGCATGAGCGGCATCGCCGAGATCCTGCGCAACCTCGGCTACAAGGTGCAGGGCAGCGACTTGGCCGACAGCGCCAACGTGCGCCGCCTGCGCGCCATGGGCATCCCCATCACGATCGGCCATCGCGAGGAGAACCTCGGCGAGGCCGAAGTCGTCGTCGTGTCCTCGGCGATCAAGCCGGACAATCCCGAGGTGAGTGCCGCGCGCGCGCGCCTCATGCCGGTCGTCCGCCGGGCCGAGATGCTGGGCGAGCTCATGCGCCTCAAATGGTCGGTCGCGGTCGGCGGTACGCACGGCAAGACGACCACGACCTCGATGGTCGCGGCCTTGCTCGAGGCGGCGGGGCTCGACCCCACCGTGATCAACGGCGGCATCATCAACGCCTACGGCACCAACGCGCGGCTCGGGAGCGGGGACTGGATGGTGGTCGAGGCCGACGAATCCGACGGGACGTTCGTCAAGCTGCCGGCCACCATCTGCGTCGTCACCAACATCGACCCCGAGCATCTCGATTTCTACGGCAGCTTCGATAAGCTGCGCGACGGTTTCGCCTCCTTCATCCAGAACATCCCCTTCTACGGCTTCGCCACCCTCTGCCTCGACCATCCCGAGGTGCAGGCCCTCATTCCGCGCGTGGCCGACCGCAAGATCATCACCTACGGCATGAGCCCGCAGGCCGACGTGCGCGCGACCGACATCGAGCTCGGCCCGGCCGGCTCGCGCTACACCGTCCACATCAACGACCGCTTCCGCGGCAGCGAGCACCGCCTCGAAGCGCTCACGCTGCCGATGCTGGGCCAGCACAACGTGCAGAATTCCCTGGCCGCGATCGCGATCGCCCACGAGATGGGCATCGACCCGGCGAAGATCCGCGCGGCTTTGGCGTCCTTCGGCGGCGTCAAGCGCCGGCTTACCCTGACCGGCGAGGCGGGCGGCATCCGCGTGATCGACGATTACGGCCACCATCCGGTCGAGATCGCGGCGGTGATGCGCGCGGTGCGCACCGCCTGCGAGGGCCACGTGATCGCCGTGGTGCAACCCCACCGCTACACGCGCCTCCACAATCTCTTCGAGGACTTCTGCACCTGCTTCAACGAGGCCGACGCCGTCGTCGTCGCCGAGGTCTATGCGGCGGGCGAGACGCCCATCGAAGGGGCGAGCCGCGAGGCACTCGTCGAGGGCCTGCGCGGCCACGGCCACCGCAAGGTGGTGGCCCTCCCCGATCCGGCAGCACTGCCTGAGATCGTGGCCGAGCTCGCCGAGCCGGGCGACATAGTCGTGTGCGTAGGGGCCGGCAGCATCACGCAATGGGCCGCGGTATTGCCCGACCAGCTTGCGGCCCTCTTTGCCGAGCGCGAGAGGCGCGCCGCCAAGCGGCTCAACGGAGCGAAGGGATGATGGCGCTCAAGCGGCATATGCCCCCGCTCATCGAGCGCCTGCCCGCGGTGCGCGGGCGCATCGTCGCGGGGGCCCCGCTCGCGCGCCTCACGCGCTTTCGCGTGGGCGGACCCGCCGAGGTGATGTTCCAGCCCGCCGACCGCGACGATCTCGTGCATTTCCTCGCGGGCAAGCCCGCGGAGGTACCGCTCACCGTCATCGGCGTGGGCTCGAACTTGCTCGTCCGCGATGGCGGGGTGCCCGGGATCGTGGTGCGGCTCGGCCGCGCCTTTGCCGGCATCGCCGCCGAGGGCGAGGAGGTCGGCGCCGGGGCTGCGGCTCTCGACGTCAACGTGGCCGCAGCCGCCGCCGAGGCCGGGCTTGCCGGGCTCGAATTCCTCGCCGGCATTCCCGGCACCATCGGCGGTGCGGTGCGCATGAATGCCGGTGCCTACGGCCGCGAGGTCAGCGACGTGATCGTCAGCGCGGAGGCGCTCGATGCAAGCGGTGGGGGCCATCTCTTGCGGCCGGCCGAGCTTGGCCTCGGCTATCGCCGCTCGGCTCTGCCCGCGGATTGGATCGTCTTGAGTGCCTCCCTGCGCGCCCACCGCGGCGAGTACCGGGCCATCCTTAAGCGCATGCAGGAGATCGAGACTGCGCGCGCCGGGAGCCAGCCGATCCGCGGCCGCACCGGCGGCAGCACCTTCGCCAATCCGAGCGCTGCCGAGGCGGGGGGCCGCAAGGCATGGCAGCTCATCGATGCCGCCGGCTGCCGCGGCCTCGTCCGCGGCGGGGCTGCGGTCTCGGAGCAGCACTGCAATTTCCTCATCAATCGGGGATCGGCCAGTGCCGGCGACCTCGAGGCCCTCGGCGAGGAGATCCGCCGCCGCGTCTTCGAGACGAGCGGGGTCGAGCTCAGCTGGGAGATCCGCATCATCGGCGTGCCTAAGGACGCCGGCCCACGCCCGCTCAGGGAGGGCAAGCCATGAGCAAGGAAGTGGCCGTGCTCATGGGCGGCTGGTCGGCCGAGCGCGAAGTGTCGCTCGTGACCGGGAAAGCCTGCGCGTCGGCCCTCGCCGAGGCGGGCTACGCGGTGCGCGAGATCGTGGTGGAGCGCAACCTGCGCAGGCTCATTTCCGACCTCGAGCCGCGCCCGGACGTGGTGTTCAACGCGCTGCACGGCCGCTGGGGCGAGGACGGCACGATCCAGGCGCTCCTCGACTTCCTCGAGCTGCCCTACACGCACTCGGGCCTGCTCGCCTCGGCCCTCGCCATGAACAAGCCGATGGCGAAGCGCCTCTTCAAGCTCGCGGGCATTCCCGTGGTCGACGGCAGGGTGGTGCCGCGCGAGCGCGTGCTCGCGGGCGACGTCATGCCGCGCCCTTACGTCGTGAAGCCCATCGCCGAGGGCTCGAGCGTGGGCGTGCACATCGTGAAGCACGGGGACAACGACCTGCCGTTCGAGCGCAGCCAGTGGCCCTACGGCGACGAGGTGCTGGTCGAGCGTTACATCCCCGGCCGCGAGCTCACGGTCACGGTGATGGGCGAGAAGGCGCTCGGGGTGACGGAGCTGCGCCCCGACGAGGGCTTCTACGACTATACGCACAAGTACACGGGCGGGCGCACAGCGCACCTCATCCCTGCACCCGTTCCCGATGCGATCGCCGCGCTCTGCAAGGACTATGCGCTCTCGGCGCACAAAGCGCTCGGCTGCCGCGGCGTCTCGCGCGCCGATTTTCGCTACGACGACACCGCCAGGGAGCCGGGCGAGGTCTTCCTCCTCGAGATCAACACCCAGCCGGGCATGACCCCGCTCTCGCTGGTACCCGAGCAGGCGGCCTATCTCGGCCTCTCTTTCGTCGAGCTGGTGAGCTGGATGGTGGAGAACGCGCAATGCGACAGCTGAACGCCGCGCCACTCCCCACGGCACGGCCGCGCTGGCGCCGCCCGGCGCCGCGCTGGCTTCGCGCCACCTTGCGCTATGGCGCCGCCGCCGTGCTCGTTGCCGCCCTTGGCGGGGGCGGCGTCCGGCTGTGGCAGAGCGGCGCCGCCGCGAAGGCCGCGAGCACGGTCCTTGCGAGTGCCGTGAGGGCGTCGGCCGCCCTCGGCTTGAGCGTCGTCGACGTCTTGGTCGAGGGCCGCAACGAGACCCAGCCCGCGGCCCTGGCGGCCGCCCTCGGCGTGCGGCGCGGCGAGCCGATCCTTGCCGTCGACATCGCGGCGATGAAGGCGCGGCTCGAGCGCCTGCCCTGGGTGCGCACCGCCTCCGTCGAGCGGCGCTGGCCGCAGCTCATCTACGTCAGGATCGCCGAGCGCGCCCCGCTCGCCCTCTGGCAGCAGGACGGCAAGATCCGGCTCATCGACAGCGACGGCACGGCGATCGAGGGGGCGGATACCGCCCGCTTCAGCACCCTGCCCCTCGTCGTGGGCGAGGGCGCCAACACGGCGGCTCCCGCCTTCCTTGCCGTTCTCGCCAAGGTGCCCGCCCTCACCAAGCACGTCCAAGCGGCGATCCGGGTGGGAAAGCGGCGCTGGAATCTCCGCCTCGTGGAAGGGATCGACGTGCGTCTGCCCGAGGCCGATCCGGAGGAGGCCTTGGCCCGCCTCGCCGACGTGGAGGCGAAGGAGCGCATCCTTGCCCGCGACATCGTGATGATCGACCTGCGCCTGCCCGACCGGCTCATCGTGCGCCTCTCGCCGGAGGCAGCACAGCAGCAGCAGCAACAGCAGCAGCAGCGCGAGCGCAAGCCGGGCAAGAGCACGTGAGAGACGCGGACGGCGGCAGGAAGCGGATGCGCGGGGACGTCATGCAGCCAAAGGGAGTGGGGAGGCCGTGAAGAGAGGAATGGCGAAGCCGAAGAGCGGTCTCATTGCGGCCCTCGATATCGGCACCACCAAGGTCTGCTGCTTCGTCGCGCAGGCGGCCGGCGACGGCAACATCCGGGTCATCGGCATCGGCCACCAGAAGGCGCACGGGCTGCGCGCGGGTGCGATCGTCGACATGGACGTGGCCGAGGAATCGATCCGGGGTGCGGTGCATGCGGCCGAGCAGATGGCAGGCGAGACCATTCGCGAGGTCTTCGTCAATCTCTCCTGCGGGGCGCCCATCTCGCAGACCGTGGCGGTCGAGGTCTCGATCGCCGGGCACGAGGTCGGCGACACCGACCTGCGCAGGGCGCTGGGACAAGGCTACCTCTACAACGAGAGCAGCGACCGGGAGATCATCCACTCGATCCCGGTGAATTACGTCATCGACGGCAGCCCGCGCATCCGCGACCCGCGCGGCATGTACGGCGACCGGCTCGGCGTCAACATGCATGTGGTGAGTGCGAACGCCGGCCCGGTGCGCAATCTCAAGACCTGCGTCGCGCGCTGCCACCTCGATCTGCAAGCGCTCGCCGTCTCCTCCTATGCGGCGGGGCTCTCCGCCCTCGTCGAGGACGAGACGGATCTCGGCGTCACCTGCATCGACATGGGCGGAGGCACCACCTCGATCGCGGTCTTCCTCGAAGGCGAGGTGGTGTACACCGAGTGCATCCCGATCGGCGGCCAGCACGTCACGAGCGACATCGCGCGCGGTCTCTCGACGCCGCTCGTGCACGCCGAGCGCATGAAGACGCTCTACGGCAGCACACTCGCCACCTCGGCCGACGAGCACGACGTGATCGACGTGCCCCAGGTCGGCGAGGACGAGCATGCGATTCCCAACCACGTGCCGAAATCGATCCTCGTCGGCATCATCCAGCCGCGCCTCGAGGAGACCTTCGAGCTCGTGCGCTCGCGCCTCGAGGCGGCCGGCCTCGACAAGGCCGCCGGGCGCCGCGTGGTGCTGACCGGAGGGGCGAGCCAGCTGCAGAGCGTGCGCGAGCTCGCTGCCCTCGTCCTCGACAAGCAGGTGCGCATGGGCCGCCCGCTCAGGATCGGAGGCCTCGCGGACGCGACGGCGGGCCCGGCGTTCGCCACCTGTGCCGGGCTCCTGCAATACGCGGTGACGCGCTTCTCGGCGTCCCCGCTCCAGGCGCGCCGCGGGCACGAAATGCCCAACGGCATGCTGGGGCGCTTCGGAACTTGGCTGAGGGAGAACTTGTGAACATGAGCGGCTGCGCCGCCGCGGCCGGGGTCAGCGCAAGCGAAACCCGAAACTCGGCGGCTGTTACGGACCGGTAAAGGAAGCGGAGGCAACCATGACCATCAACCTGTCGATACCCGACAAGGAGCGCGAGCTCAAACCACGAATCGTCGTCGTCGGCTGCGGCGGTGCCGGCGGCAACGCGGTCAACAACATGATCGCCGCCAACCTCGAGGGGGTCGAGTTCCTCGCCTGCAACACCGATGCGCAGGCGCTCTCGCTCTCCAAGGCGGATCGCCGCATCCAGCTCGGCCTCAACGTCACCCACGGCCTCGGTGCCGGCTCGCGCCCGGACGTGGGACGGGCTGCGGCCGAGGAGGGCCTCGAGGAGATTCTCGACTATCTCGACGGCTCGCATATGGTGTTCATCACCGCCGGCATGGGCGGGGGCACGGGCACGGGCGGCTCGCCCGTGCTCGCCCGGGCCGCGCGCGAGCGCGGCATTCTCACGGTCGGCGTGGTGACCAAGCCCTTCCACTTCGAGGGCCAGCACCGCATGCGCATCGCCGAGGCCGGGATCGAGGAGCTCACCCAGGTCGTCGACACCTTGATCATCATCCCCAACCAGAACCTGTTCCGCGTCGCCAACGAGCGGACGACGTTCGCCGATGCGTTCAAGATGGCGGACGACGTGTTGTATTCGGGCGTGCGCGGCGTGACCGATCTCATGGTCATGCCGGGGCTGATCAATCTCGACTTCGCCGACGTGCGCTCGGTGATGGCCGAGATGGGCAAGGCGATGATGGGCACCGGCGAGGCCGAGGGCGACAACCGGGCGCTCGAGGCGGCGCAGAAGGCGATCTCGAACCCGCTGCTCGACGATGTGTCGATGAAGGGCGCCAAGGGTGTGCTCATCAACATCACGGGCGGGCTCGACCTCACCCTGTTCGAGGTCGACGAGGCCGCCAACCGCATCCGCGACGAGGTCGATCCCGACGCGAAGATCATCTTCGGGTCGAGCCTCGATGAGAGCCTCAACGGGCGGATGCGGGTCTCGGTCGTCGCCACCGGCATCGATGCCGAGGCGATGGCAGAGCCGAAGCCGACCGTGGTGTCGCTGATGACGAACCGCCCGCCGCGTCCGGCCGCCCCCGCGATCACGATGGCGCGCACGGGCGAGGCGACCGCGCGCAAGATCGAGCCGACGCTCGTGGCACCGAGCCCCGCACCCGTCGCGGTGGCCCCGGCGCCGAGCCTGGCGGAGGTCTTGGCGCCGATCGTGGCTCCGGAGCCGACGATCACCATCGCCCCCGCGGTGGTGATCGCCGAAGCACCGCCGGCGCCGGTCGCGGCCCCGGCCGCGAAGGTCGAGCCGACCTTGAAGGCCGAGCCGGCGCCCAAGACCGAACCGGC